>JAGDMK010000079.1 GCA_017860635.1 Bacteroidota bacterium | reverse complement strand
CACCCCGAAGGCGCGGGCCGCCTCCCCCTGTGCGTTGACAGTTCCGATCTCCCCGACGTCATGTCCATCTTCTCCTCCGTGCGGATTCCATCCGTTTCGCATCCCGTGGTCTGATAGGCAAGGAAAAAGTCTACATTGGTGATTAGTCGACCGAACCGGGCACTCACTCGACACTGTTCTTGACTTCGGAGATAAAACACACGAACTTGGTGGCAGCACGGACCCATGTTCAATATCCCGGAAGGTATAAGATCTGTGATGAAATGGCATTCGACATCGATGATGCTTCTTGCAATCAGCTCGATGCTTGCGCAACAACTCGTTTCCGGTCAATTGCCCCGGCAATCTCAATCTCAGACCGAGCCGGCCGTCGGACTCTTCGACGAGGTCCAGGAGCTGTTTCCCGATACAAAGCTGGATCCAGCCGTAAGACGGCTTGTCGTGCACGCGCCAAGGAACACAGTGGCGGGGGTTCACGTGCTCATCACCGGACTTCAAGGGACGGAGACTATCGCGTTTTCTGAATCGGACGAGACCGGCAAGCTAACACCGGGAACATCCTGGTACAGATTGATCGACGTCCCCGTAGCAGAAAACACGGGGCTTGACCGCAACACCGAAAAATACAGCGGGATGAAGAATCCCTATGTTATCCGAAGAGCACCGTTCCGCATCTACGATCCATTCCGCCCCGTGCAATCTCCGCTCATGGCCGAGTCGACTTCGGTGGCGCTGCGGATCGAAATCCCGATTGATATTTCGGCATCTCCAAGAGACTACAGGCACCGGCTGAACCTCGACCTCGGTGGGCATCGGGAATCCCTGGAATTCGTCGTCTCCGTGCACCGGGCAGTTGTCCCTCCGCTTGCCCGCTCTACTGTGAACTACATCAACTGGCATAACATCGACAATATTTGCAGCGCTCATGCCGTCACGAAGTGGAGCGAGCCGTTCTGGGACATGCTGGCGAAGTATGCACACACCATGGCCAGAGGAAGGCAGAACGCGTTCTGGTTCATCTGGGGAGACTACTTCACATTCGACAGTGTTGGCAATGTCTCGTCATTTCGCCGGGATCTGCTTGAGCGGTACATCCGGGTATTCCTCGATGCTGGCATGAAGACCATTCACGGCGCTCCAATGTTCGGCCGCCGGAATTGGACCTCCACCGATATGCTCCTGTCGGTGCAGGCCGCAGATGGCAAAGAGGTCGACGCAGTTTCAGACCGGGGCAAGAGGATGCTGGCCCAGATGGCCGAGCGGATCATCACCACTATGAGGGAAAACGGGTGGGAGAAACAGTGGCTGCAGGGAGTTTTTGACGAGCCGGAAGATGCATTCGTTGACCGTTACAGAGAACTGGTATCAGTGTTGCGGCGATTGAAGCCCGACATCAAGATTCTGGAAGCCACAATGACGATGCAGGCCACCGGCCTCGTCGATGTCTGGTGTCCGCAGGTTCAGGAGTACCAGTCCAATCGCGAGTTCTTTGACCAGCGGAAGGCGGCTGGTGACAGGGTATGGGTCTATACATGCCTCTCTCCCGGCGGACCCTGGTTGAACCGGCTCCTTGATGAGGAGCGTCTCCGCCAGGTCTACATCGGCTGGGCACTCGCAAAGTATGACTTGCAGGGCTACCTGCACTGGGGCGGGAATTTCCACACGGCCAAGCCCTTTGAGGAGCTCGTCCGGTTCCATATGGAGGGTCAGTACCTGCCGGCGGGCGACTCACATATCCTCTATCCGCTGCCTGAGGGCCCGCTCTCCAGCCACAGATTCGAAGCACACCGGATCGGATTCGAGGACTATGAACTCCTCGTGCAGCTGAAGTCACACGACGCGGTCAAGGCGCAGCAGATTATCGGCAGCGTGGTTCAGGGATTCGACAAGTATAGCAAGGATGTCGCTGCGTACCGGGCCACACGGAAACTCCTCCTGGATGCGGTCGATAGGTACACAGGCAAATAGATCCCTGATCGGCAGCGGACGACCCCTCTGGTGAAGCGACGCATCGACCGATCAGGTCCGGTGCACAAGCCGCCACATCTACATAGTGCACGCTCATGGTGAATCAAAGACAAAGGCTCGGAACCGCTCCCGAGCTTTGTGTCTCCCAGATTTTATCATCTCTGTGTTACTTCAAAAGAAGCATCATGCGCGTCAGCGTGAAGTCCGCCGTCTGGAGTCTGTACAGGTACACGCCGCCGGCAAGATCGCGCCCGTCGAACCGTACCTCTTGATATCCAGCAGTTTCCTCCCCTTCCACAAGTGTCCTTACTTTTTGACCCAGGGTGTTGTACAACGTCAGTTGAACATTCGACCTGCGGGGTAAACCGTAACGTATTGTGGTTGAAGGATTGAACGGATTGGGGTAGTTCTGTTCGAGCCCAAATGCCACCGGCAGCCCTGCGAGGTCAGAGACTGAAGAGACCACCACTTGAAACATGTAGTTCTTCAGGAATTTCCTCTGGCTAAAGGCCGACCTGGCTTCTACAGTAGCAACAGCATTGTAGTACTGCGGGGGAAGCAAGTTTGGGCGAATCCGAAGAGTAACTCTTTGTGAATCGCCGGGCGCGAGTGCGAACAGTGTCGGGAAAGCAGAGATCGCCGTGTCAGGAATCACGTTCCCGGGGTCGACCGACACCGCAAGCGAATCAGGAGCATAACCGACATTTCGTACTGTGAACGCCGTGTCGAAGCGTGAACTGGTCATGCTGATTGCGTGAAGGTCAACTGTACGTGTGTCGACGTTTATCAGCGCCCCCCGCGTGAACAGCAACGCCGCCGCATCCCAGAGCTTCCGTGATTTGCCAAGCGCCAGATCATCGGTGCGGATGGTCAGATGAATCGTGTCGTCCTTTTTCGGAACGTACAAATATCCCCAGAGTCCGTCGGCTGAAGAGCTGTCCCCATGGAGGCCGTCGTCCTTCAACTGGACACTGTCGATGAACGTTCCCGACCCCGTTGTGAGAATCCCCACGACGTTCAGCGCGTGCGCGAGGGGATTCTCGACCCGAGCGGCGACTACGACAGTATCGCGCCCAAATCGCAGGAGGCGCGCATATCGTCCGTACGCCAGACCGACTACCATCTTTTGAAACTCGTAGATCCCGGCAGTGCCGAAAATCGGATGTGTTGTGCGCGCTCCCCCGTAGAGAACAATATTGCCGTCCAGGACAGTACTGGCAAGCAATGAGCGCGCGACGGGCATCGACGTCTCAGTGTAGAACGTGTCACGGGCAGGGTTGTATACTTCAACCTTGTCATATATCGGGCCAGACCCACTGTTGAGCCATCCTCCAATTGCATAGATGTTCGTGTCCAGCACACACGTGGTCAGGTTGTACCTTCTTGTGGGCATGTTCGATTTTGTCGTCCACGTATTCGTCTGAGGATCATACACCTCCACGGACGAAAACACCTGCCAGCCGCCCGTCGATGTTCCGCCTCCAAAAACATAAATCTTGCCATTCACAGCGGCGGCTGAATGACCCCATCTTCCTGTAGGCATATCTGCCAGTTGCTTCCAGGTGCCGTTGCTCGTGTCATAGACTTCAACCGTTCTGAAACCGCTGTAATCTCCTGTGTAGATTCCTCCGCCGATTACATAGATTTTGCCTCCAAGAGCAACACAGGCGGCAAGAGATCTGGCGGTGGGCATAGGAGTTTTGGGTACCCACTGTCCGGAACCTGGATCAAACATATCCATCGTTGGCAATGTCATCAAGTTGCCGTCAGCACCTCCCACTACGTAGAGTTTTCCTCCGACAACGGCACTGCCGTGCCCTCCTCGCGCCTTGTTGTTGTAGAGAGGAAGTTGTGTCCATACTCCCGAGGATCTGTCATAGACCAGAGCAGTTGCTGGAGCAACACTCCCCTCTATGGTTCCACCGCCGACCACGTAGATCTTCCCGTTGAGTTCGTTCACAGTGTGTGCATAACGGATCTCGGGCATATCGCCGATTTGATCCCAAAATCCTTGCGAAAGCCCGATTTGCGCCGCCATCATAAGCAGGAAGCAACCTGACAAGCGTGTTTTCATAGGAACTCCTTCAGCTTTTTGTGCCTCCTCAAGCCTTTCATCTATGTACGAGTGCCCTTCTGCCAACTGAGTCTACAGGACAGGGGCATTGTACACGGTTCACCATGAGCGACCACCCCACGCTTTGCTTGGTCGCGCAGTGGAATGAAGATACCACACGGGGGTGCGGCTGTGCCACCAACCATGCGGAAAAAACTGTTAATCTTGTTGTCCGGGAGGACAGAAGGGTGTGTTCTCCCTGAAAAGCGTGTGTTTTCTATTGATGGGCAGAGTTGTGGTGATAGTGCGAAGGAGGGAAGCCGAACTGCTTTCTAAAGCATTCGGCGAAATAGGAGGGATTTGTGAAACCAACCTCAAATGCAACTTCTGTGACATTCCCAAACCTGCTTTCCAGCAGTTTTGCGGCCTTGTTCAACCGCGTCCTCTTGATCAGCTCACTTGGCAGCTCCCCGATCAGCGCCTCCATTTTCTTCAGGAGCAATGACCTGCTGACAGCCATCTCCGCTGCAAGGGACTCTACTCCAAATTCCCGATCTGACATATGCCTGGTGATGGCTGCCACCGCGTTTTGGAGGAATTTCTGGTCGACAGGAGTGATGTTCTGTTCCTCAATTTCGAATAGTCCGTGTTTTTTGAAGTACTCATGCAGCCGTTTTCTCTGGTCCAGGAGATTTTGCAGCCTTGCCTGCAGCTCCGGCAATTCAAATGGCTTCATAATGTAGTCATCGGCACCGGTCCTGAACCCCTCGATTTTGTCCTGGCTTGAGGCCTTGGCCGTCAAGAGGATGACCGGGATGTGGCTTGTTCGCTCGTCCGATTTCAGTTTCGCGCATAACGCGAACCCATCCATTTTCGGCATCATCACGTCGCTGACGATGATATCGGGGAATTGCTCAACAGATTTGCTCCATCCATCTGCACCGTCTGTGGCTTCAAGGATATTGTATTCCTTATCCAGATCACGCCGGATGTACTGTCTCACGTCGCTGTTGTCTTCCACAAGAAGCAGAACCGGCTTCCCTTTCTCCCTGATCGTGTCCTTCAGAATTTCGCCGGCGCGTGTTGCCTCCTCGCCGCTCATGGGGCTTGGTGGAGTTGCGGCCTTGTCTGCTTCCCGCTTTTCCACCATCTCCGGTTCACAAATCTCCTCCGCCGTCAGGTGCACCTTTCCAAGAGGGAGACGGATGGTGAATGTGGTTCCCTCCCGCGTCAATGACAACCCGATTCCCGTCCCCTCCTGCTCCCTGGTATGGCTGCCGTCGACCTGATAGAAGCGGTCGAAAATCCGGGGGATCTTCTGGGCCGGGATGCCTATCCCCGTGTCGCTGATCCGTACGTTCACATAATGGGGGTCCTGAGCCAGCGACATTTCAATCCGGCCCCCTTCAGGCGTGAATTTGAAAGCATTGGACAGGACATTCGTGATGATTTTCTGCACATTGTCCCTGTCGATGTAGACGACGATGGTTTCCGCAGAGGAAGTGAAGGCCATCGAGATCTTCTTCCGTTCGGCGTACGAGCTGAACGACTGCAGAAGGCCCCTGAGGAGCGGCACAATATCCTCAGGCGCAGTCTGAAGCTTCATGCTTCCCGATTCAAGCCTCGAGAGATCAAGCAGTTGATTGACAAGCTGGAGAAGCCGGCTGGCGTTCCTGTGCACAAGCCCCAGTTCCTCCCGGCATTGTTGATCCACAGCGGCATCCTGCATCCGTTTGACGGGGCCAAGGATCAGAGTCAGCGGCGTGCGGAATTCGTGAGAGATATTCGCAAAGAATCGTGACTTGAGCTCGTCCACCTCGTGGAGTTTCGCCGTTTCGAATTTACTCATTTCGTACTCATGACGGATCCTGATCCGCCGCATCTGCATTCGCCAGGTCACGTACCCGGCACTCAACAATGCGAGGAGATAAACGGCATACGCCCATCCCGCCCTCCACCATGGCGGCGAGATAACAATGAGGATTGAGGTCCCGGCTTCGTTCCAGACTCCTTCGTTGTTCGATCCTTTGACTTTGAACACATACTCACCGGGGGCAAGATTCGGATAGGATGCATAACGGCGTGTCCCGCAGTAGACCCAGTCCCTGTCGACTCCTTCCATCATGTACGCATACTGATTTCTGTCCGGGCTGATGTAGCTCAATGCGGCGAATTCAAACGAGAGGAAATTCTCATGGTGCGGTAGACGGATTTCCTTTTCGAGGGGGGCGGAATTGTCGAACTTCCTGAACGAGGTGACGACGACGGGCGGAACAAACAGGTTGTCCCTTATGCTGTCGGGGTGAAATACCGTCAGACCGTTGGCTCCCCCCACGTACATCTCGCCGTCTTTGCCTATGTCGATACCACCGAACAAGATATCAGCCGGCGGATCCAGGCCGTAGGAGGCATCGTAGTGCCTGGTGCGCCCGGTTTCCGGGTCAAACCGCGAAATGCCGTTCGTGGTGCTTACCCAGTAATTGCCGTGGCGGTCTTCCTCTATGCTGCGTACGTTGTTGCTCGGCAGACCCTGTTTCTCGGTGTAGCGGGTGAAGGCATTGGTTTCACGGTCCCATCTGTGCAGACCGGAGTTCGTCGCAAACCAGAGCCTTCCTTTGCTATCTTCATATGGCCAATTGACCGGTTGCCCGCACCAGCTAGAGGAATCCTTGGGATCAGGAAGATATTCGGTCGTTGTGCCGTTCGATTCGTTGAACCGGAGGAGTCTTCCCATCATGGTCGTAATCCAGAGAAAGCCCATCCGGTCTCCATGGATGAAGTAGATCGGCTGCTTCAAATCCAGGACCATGCGCAAGCTCGCCTTCTTATCAGCAAAGAGAAGGAGATAAATCTCACCCCTGTTTGTCCCGACATAATATCCCTGCGGGGAGCGCCAGGTGGCGGAAAACGTATTGTTCAATTCGCTGGTCGAGGAGGGTAGACCGCCGACAGCATTGCCATCACCGTCAAGAATGATTGTGCCGCCATCAGGCCTCATCAAGACCATTCCACCACCTTCTTCCGGTCGGTAAACGTAGCCCAACTGATTGCGCCCGAATGAGTAGGGAACGAACCGTCGCTCCCTCGTGTCGAACTTGTGCCATGCCGTCCTGTACCCCATGACCCAGACAGTTCCGCTTCCACACACCACGGGGGCGACCCCGACGTCTCCCATCGGATACTTCCTGAATGGGAGACCTGCCAGGTTGCGCTTCTGAAGCCCTGTCTCGCTGCCAAGGAGGAGCGTTCCCGAACGCTCGGGGTAGATGAACGTGACGACCTTTTCCATCCGGCGATAAAATGTCTCTTGCGCTCGTTCGAAGGTGAAGAGTCCATGCTCGGTGGCTATCCAGAGAGAACCTGAAAGTGGATCACGGCAGAGCGAGGCAATATTGTTACGGGGATTGAGCCAGGTATCGGGGACCTTGGGATCATACCGATACGTTGCAGAGCTCCCGTCCGCGGGGTTGTAGGCCACTAACCCTCCCTGCGTCCCCAGCCAAAGGATCCCGGCCTCGTCTTCAAGGATGCACGTGATCCAGTAGGCCGTCACGACATTGAATGAGAGGGCCTTCCAACCTCCCTCATTCACGAGGCAGTGCCCGAACTTCCCTGTCGAAAAATCGAATTTGTCCAGGCCTGCGGCGGTGCCGAACCAGAGGGACCCGTCTTTCGCTTCGTAAATGGCTCCAACCGAGCTGTGCGCGATGCTACCCTGGTCGCTGCTGTCGTGCAACACCGAGGCGAACTTCTCCGAGACCCTGTCGAACCGGTAGAGCCCGCCCCAGGAGCCCACCCAGAACCCGCCGGTCTTGTCTTCACAGATCGCGCTCACGTTGTTGCTGGCGTCCATTCCGGGTGCCTGCGGATTGGGCGTGAAATGACGAAATGTACCGGCTGCTTGGTCCAACCTCTCCAGACCAAGCGAGCTGCCGATCCAGAGGATCCCGGCATGGTCTTCGTAGAGTGTGGAGAGCCGGTTGTCCGCAATGCTGCCGGGGTCACCTGCGTTGTGCTTATAGGCCACGAAACTGTATCCGTCGTATCTGTAGAGGCCGCTCCAGGTAGCGACCCATATGAAGCCGGTCCTGTCCTGAAGGATACAGCTTACGTGAGTCGACGCTCCTTGATCGAGAGGAAGGGTCTCGAAAGCAAGGTCGTCTTCTTGTGAGTGGGCAGAGGCTGGCAGGAGAAAAAGAACCAGGGTCGGCAGGAGCAGGTTCTTCAGTAGGGACCGATTGTCGGGCATCGGTTCGGCCCTTCTCGGGAGCAGTCAGTCCGCGTTCGAAGAGGCAGTGCAGATGAGGGCAAAAAGCAGGTGCGCTTCCAGGTCAGACGCGGGACCGCAATTCCACAATCGACCTATTTTCGCTTGAGGCAATTCTATACAAAGCGGAGGCAAAAGTCAATGCCTGCCCCTGCTTGGTGGGACCAGCCCGTTGTCGGGCCGCCATCCGGAGAGTCTGCCGTTAGGGAGGTCCGCCGTTCGCGAGGTCCTGGCAGAATTGGGGAGTCGGGTTTCTCGGCAGGACGTCCCGGGTTATCGCGCTCGCAACTTGTATCCATAGTGAGATGCTCTCGGAATGAGAATGTTCTTTGTCGCCGGCATCGGGATCGCCGTATTTCTCGAGTTCTTGCTGCTCACCAAGAAGAACAAGTCCGACTCAGACCGGATTCTGACGCTGTGGATGTTTGTAATTATTATTCACCAGTTCCTGCTCTTTGTCTTCATCACCGAAGACGTGCTCAGATTCCCTTTCCTCCTTGGGTTAGAACACCCCCTCCCGCTGCTGCAGGGCGTTTTTCTCTATCTCTATGTTTGCTTCCTCACGAATCAACTGCCTGAACAGAAGAAACTCCTTCTGCTCCACTTCGTCCCGGCCGTTCTGATGTATCTGTATCTCATCCCGTTTCTTGCCCTTCCGGCCGATGCAAAGATCGCAGTGTACAGGGGCCGCGGGGCAGGCTACGAAGTGTTCATGATGCTCAAATCGTATGCCGTTGCAATCTCCGGAATATTCTATGTGACCTGGTCCGCTCTCCTGCTCAGAAGACATCGGATCAACATTCGGGATCAATTTTCGGATCTCGACAAAGTCAACCTCCAATGGCTCCGGATTCTCACGTACGGCATGGGCGGCATCTGGCTCCTTGTGATCTTCTTTCGAGATCAAACCCTGATACTTGCGGGAGTGGTGATCTTCGTTTTCCTGATAGGCTTTTTCGGGATTCGGCAGGCAGAGATATTCACGACGGCCCCGCTCCCGGCTGACGACGATGCACCGCGGAAGAAGTATCCCAAGTCAGGCCTCACAGAGGAGGCATCCGGCAAGCTCCATCAATCACTGACTCATCTGATGACGGAGGAAGCCCTCTACAGAAAGAGTGATTTGTCGATCAATGATCTAGCATCCAAACTCGGCGTTCACCCCAACTACCTGTCACAGATCATCAATCAGAAGGAGGAGAAGAATTTCTACGACTTTGTGAATACGTACCGGTTTGAAGAATTCAAGAAACTGATTGCGATGGAGAAGAATCGACAATACACGCTCCTCTCGCTGGCCCGTGACTGCGGATTCAGCTCAAAATCATCGTTCAACCGGTATTTCAAGAAAGCAACCGGCCAGACCCCCTCCGAATACTCCTCCGGCCTCTCCAAAAATCAGATCAAGCCTGAGTAGCACCGTTCGTTCATAATCTCCCGACCCTCCGGTGCTTCGGCCTACGTAGCGCTGGTCCCGTAAGATGCCCACACACACCGATGTTTCGACCTGAATAGAACCCTTCCCACAAAATGCCCGAATACCCCTGTGTTTCGACCATGGTCGGCTCGCGTGCTCTGCCCTTTTTAGCATAGGCCCCTTCAGTTGAAGGTCTCACGGGTGCCAGCCTGCAAGGTGGCACCTGTAAATGCGTGTCCGCCTTCAAGTTGAAGCGACACGCCGCAACAAGGACCGTACATCCACCCAGAATGTTCAACCAATCACAAACCTGGGTGCACCTATGAAAAACCTCTTGCGTGTGTTTCTCGCCGCGGCGATGGTCGCCATCACTGTCACTTCCTGTGACATTCTTGAGCCGGAGGACCCCGGCCTGCTGGTTCCCCTCACAGTGGACGAGGACCCGTCACTGCCGTCCATTGCTGTTAACGGAACACAGCTTCATTCGGAGACTTTTGGCAATCCGGATGATCCTCTGCTCGTGGTTCTCCACGGGGGTCCCGGAGGCGACTATCGGAGCCTGCTCAACTGCAACAAGTTTTCTGCAGACGGTTTCTTCGTCGTCTTCTACGATCAGCGCGGTTCGGGGCTCTCCCGACGGCACAACAGGGAGATCTACACGACACAGTTGTTCATCGATGACCTGGATGCGGTTATCAAATACTACCGGCGGAGAGCCGATCAGAAAGTCGTCCTCCTGGGACAGTCGTGGGGAGCGATGCTGGCGACCGCTTACGTCAACGAACATCCCGACGTTGTCAGCGGGGTCGTCATGATTGAGCCGGGAGGCTTCACATGGCCAGATGCGGAAGCGTACGTAGAAAGATGCAGGTCCCCGAAGGTGTTTGACGAAACCAGCAACGACTATCTCTACCTCGATCAGATCATCACAGGAAGTGATCATATCAAACTTGACTACAAAGCCGCTTTGCAGGGTGCCGCCGATTATTCGGATGGAAACAAGGTAGGCAATCCGGGCCCATATCCATTCTGGAGGAAGGGAGCGGTGTGCGGCTTCGCGGCTACCGACTATGCGCGCGACCACTCGTTTGATTTCACGACACGTCTCCGTCAGTTCACAACGAAAGTGCTCTTCACGTACAGCGAGCTGAACGAAGCGTATGGAAGGGCGCACGCCCAGCACGTGTCTTCGGCATATCCCAATGTGCAGCTTGTGGAAATCAAAGGCACAGGGCATGAGATACCCTACTTTGGCTGGGACGGATTCTATCCCGTTGCCAGTGCGTATCTCAACACAATCAAATAACCAAGAACCTTTTGAGGACTTCGACATGAAACACCTCGTGATGGCAATACTCGTCGTGACGGCAGCCGCGGAAGCCGTCCATTCCCAGAACATCAACTGGAGATCGCTGGATGAGAATCAGCGAAACACCGTCCAACTCAACCTCGGCTATGATTACGGAGTGACCTCCCAACTCGGCTACAGCCGATCATTCACCATCGTCAGACCGCTCGTCGTGGGAGTGGACTTCTCGGTGCCGATGGGGAGCACCCTACTCGACGATTTCAAAGTCCGGATTGGAGGTCAGGTGGAACTCGTGGAAACCGGCGGATTCTCGGTTACGGTGAAGATCGCCTCAAACTTCAGACGGTACCAGACGCAACTGGTGAGAATTGTAAGCTTCGGCTCGGATCTTGGAGTCCTGGCCGGATATTACACATCCTCGTGGTACGCAGCAGGCGAATTCGGATTCGACAAGGCAGTAGCGACGCACCTGCGGCACTCCGATATTATGAAAGCCAGTTTTCCGGGGATCAGAGACGCCTGGTATGTCCCCACCGGAGGCAACTACTACTTCGGAATCCAGGGGGGCGCGAGCCTTGGTCGCAGCTTCGACGTATCATTGCGGCTAGGACGCACCAGAGCTCAGATGCACGATGAGGGCGCAGTGGTGCCCTATTACGCTCAGGTGGGTTTTGGGTTGAAGTTCTGACCTGCAAACATGATGAACAAGGTCATTGAACGGATTCTGTCGATCGGGCTTCTCATCACAAGCATACTGCTATGGATCATAGCAGTATGCTTGCTGTTTCAAGACTGATCTGATTGACGGGGTAATCAGAAAAGGGCCGGTCGTTCATGTCGGACTTTCACTCGTTCTCTGTTTCAGCACACGTCGCCCGCGTCGAGCTTCACCGCCCTCCTGTGAATGCTCTGAACCGGGAATTCGTACGCGAACTGACGCGCACGGCACGGATCCTTGCAAAACGGAACGATGTCTGGCTCATCTCGATTACCTCATCGCTGCAGACCTTCTGTGCCGGAGCCGATCTGAAGGAACGTGCCACGCTCCCCTCTTCCCGGGTCGCATCAACCGTCAAGTCGATCCAGATGATGGTCCGCGCCTGGTTCTCCGTTCCCCAGCCATTGATCATGGGGATCCGCGGCGCTGCGCTCGGAGGAGGACTTGAGCTAGCCCTGGCCGCAGATTTGATTGCTGCATCGGATGATGCCGTTCTCGGATTCCCTGAGGTCACGCTGGGAATCATCCCGGCTGCGGGGGGAACACAGCTTCTCTCCCATCGAACTTCGCAAGCTGTTGCTTCAAAATGGATATTGACCGGACGACGTTTCAATGGACGGGAGGCCCTCGCTGATCGTGTTGTAGATTTCGCCTGGCCGGCAGATACCTTCAGTGCGGCGTACGACACACTCCTGGACTCCCTCTCGGGAAATGCTCCCCTGGCACTTCGCCAGGCCAAGAAAGCGCTTCGTGGCTACCCGGCCGCCAACGTTCGCCGCCGGTTGGACCACGAGAGCTCCTGCTATGCTCCGCTCGTGCGGACAAAGGACCGGCACGAAGCACTAAAAGCGTTCCTTGAGAAAAGAGCTCCCGTCTGGACGGGGAGATAGACTGTCAGAACAGCGGAGGATGCGATGGACCAAGAGAACCTTGATCTTCTCCGGGAGACCGCACGTGGATTCGCGCGCGGAACAATCGGTCCGGTTGTGATGAAATACGATGACCCGCACCTGTTCCATCGTGAACTCATCGCACCCCTGGCTGAGCTCGGATTCCTCGGCGCAATGGTTTCCGAATCCTACGGTGGCGCGGGACTCACACCTCTCGAATTCACAGTTCTTGTTGAGGAAATCTCTGCAGTCGATCCATCTGTCGGGTTGACCCTCTGCGCACATAACGGCCTCTGCCTCGGCCACATCAATCTCTTCGCGACAGATGAGCAGAAACGCCGCTTCCTCCCCGATCTCTGCTCGGGCAGAAAGCTGGGGGGGTGGGGACTCACCGAGCCGGGCTCCGGCAGCGATTCGGCAGGCATGAAGACCACCGCTGTGTGGGATGGCTCTTCGTGGATGCTCAACGGCTCCAAGGCGTTCATCACGCACGGCTCCGTGGGTTCGACGTTTGTCATCTTTGCGGTGACGGGCAAGCGCAATGGCCGGAACCGGATCTCTTCGTTCATCGTCGAACGAGGCATGCCGGGATTCACCCAGGGGAAGAGCGAGAACAAACTCGGCATGCGCTCAAGCGATACCGCCATGCTCATGTTCGAAAACGTCCGTGTCCCAGCCGAACACCTGATCGGTGCAGAGGGGGAAGGATTCGCACAGGCGATGGAGGTGCTGGACGGAGGCCGGATCGGGATTGCCGCGCTGGCGGTCGGGCTCGCACAGGGCGCGTTTGAGGCCAGTGTCCGGTATGCAAGGGAGCGACAGCAGTTCGGCAAGCCGCTCGGCGCCCACCAGGCAATTCAGTGGAAGCTCGCCGACATGTCGACCGGGATCTCCGCCGCCCGCCTCCTCACCAGGCACGCCGCAGAGGTCCGCGGGCGGAAGGAGCCCGTGACCCTCCTGGCCGCCCAGGCGAAACTGTTTGCCAGCGAGGTGGCGTGCCGGGCAGCGGAAGAGGCCGTCCAGATCCATGGCGGATACGGATACATGAAAGAGTACCCGGTAGAGAAGTTCTATCGGGACGTGAAACTCCTTACCATCGGAGAAGGGACCTCAGAAGTCCAGCGCATGATCATTGCCAAGAACATTCTCGCTTAAGGGGGCTCAGTGGCCATCATTGGTGCTCCGATCGTCAGAGATGCCGCCTTCGCCCGCAACGAGGAGTCAATGCGCGCACTTCTTGCCGGACTTACGGCGAAGGGCGACCGTGTGCGGGAGGGGGGAGGTGCAGAGGCGATCGCCAGACACAGGAAGCGCAACAAACTGACCGCGCGCGAACGTGTCGAACGCCTGGTCGATCCCGGTAGCCCGATTCTGGAAATCGGACTCTTCACCGCGTACGGCATGTACCAGGAGTTCGGCGGCGCCCCGTCGGCCGGCACCGTCGTTGTCGTGGGCCGGATCGAGGGCCGCGAGACAGTCATCGTGGCAAATGATGCCACGGTGAAAGCAGGAGCATGGTTTCCGATCACCTGTAAGAAGAACCTCCGGGCACAGGAGATCGCGATGGCAAACCGTCTCCCGCTTGTCTACCTCGTCGACTCTGCAGGTGTCTTCCTTCCCCTCCAGTCTGAACTCTTCCCCGACAAAGAACACTTCGGCCGGATCTTCCGGAATAATGCCGTCATCTCCTCCATGGGTATCCCGCAGATCGCTGCCATCATGGGCCCTTGCGTGGCGGGGGGAGCGTATCTTCCTATCATGAGCGACGAAACCCTTATCGTCGAAGGAACCGGAAGCGTCTTCCTTGCCGGGTCCCACCTGGTCAAGGCGGCGATCGGCGAGGAGATTGACAACGAGACGCTTGGCGGCGCTGCAGTTCACTCGGAGGTGAGCGGCGTGACTGACATCCGGGTGAAAAACGATGAGGAATGTCTCACGGTCATCCGGAGCCTGATCGCAAAGCTCGGTCCGCGCCCGGCAGCTCCTTTCGACCGCCGCGAACCAGTCCCGCCAAGGTATGATCCTGCCGAACTTCATGGGATCATCCCCTTCGACCGTACGAAGCCCTTCGACACCTATCAGATGCTCGCCCGTATCCTCGATGGAAGCGAGATGGACGAGTACAAGGCAGGATACGGAAAGACGCTTATCACCGGTTACGGCCGGATTGCCGGATGGGCCGTGGGAGTTGTTGCGAATCAGCGTTCCGTCGTGAGAACCGCAAAGGGAGAGATGCAGGTTGGGGGCGTGATCTACAGCGACAGTGCCGACAAGGCCGCCCGGTTCATCATGAACTGCAATCAGAAACGGATTCCGCTTGTCTTCTTCCAGGATGTGACCGGATTCATGGTCGGCAGCAGGGCCGAGCACGGCGGCATTATAAAAGACGGCGCCAAGATGGTGAATGTCGTCGCGAATTCCGTCGTCCCGAAGTTCACGTTCATCACAGGGAACAGCTACGGCGCGGGGAACTACGCGATGTGCGGGAAGGCGTATGACCCACGTCTCATCATGGCATGGCCTTCTGCGCAGATAGCAGTGATGGGCGGAAAACAGGCGAGCGAGACACTCCTGTCGATACGGCTTGGCGCTGCCGAACGGTCAGGAGAACAGATGCCGGACGGCGAACGCGAGACCCTGTTGCGCGAGATTCAGCAACGGTATGAGGCGGAGCTCGATCCTCTCTTTGCAGCAGCCCGCCTCTGGATCGACGATATCATCGACCCGACCACCACACGCTCTGTCATCGACAGGGGGATCTCACTTGCCGCACACAACCCGGAGATCCCGCCGTTCAATCCCGGTGTCATACAGGTCTAGACTCACCATGAGACCATCCATTCGCATTGCCAGCGGCCAGGGCTTCTGGGGAGACCTCCTCAACGCTCCCGTCGACCAGGTCCGGAAGGGCCCAATCGACTATCTTGTGATGGACTACCTCGCCGAGGTGACGATGTCCATCCTTCAAAAGCAGAAACTGAAGGATCCCGCCCTCGGATACGCGCGCGACCTCGTCCCGCTCATCGCGGAGATCCTCCCGGATATTGTCTCCCGCGGGATCCGGGTCATCACCAATGGCGGAGGTGTCAATCCGGTCGCATGCCGCGACGCCCTCTTCGACGTGGCGCGACAGAAAGGGATTCATGGACTGAAGATCGGCGTCGTGCGGGGAGACGACATCCTTCTCAACGTCGACGAGCTCATGGCTTCCGGCGCAACACTCGCAAACATGGAAACGGAAGCGCCTCTCTCCTCGATCCGAAACCGGCTCATCAGCGCAAACGTCTATTTCGGTGCGGCTCCCATTGTCGAAGCCCTCCAGCAGGGGGCACATATTGTGATCACCGGAAGGACCACCGATACCGGACTCACCCTGGCTCCGATGATCCACGAGTTCGGATGGAGCATGAATGACTGGGATCGTCTCGCGTCGGGGACCATTGCCGGACATATCCTGGAATGCGGCGCGCAGGCCAGTGGAGGGAACTTCCTTGCCGACTGGAAATCAGTGCCGGATCTGGCACACGTCGGCTTTCCGATCGCCGAGGCGTTCCCCGACGGAACATTCGTCATCACAAAACATCACGGAACCGGAGGCCTCGTTTCCGAGGCGACTGTGAAGGAACAGCTTCTGTATGAATTGGGCGATCCTACTTCATACATTACCCCCGATTGTGTGGCGGACTTCACAACGATCCGCCTGGAAGGGACCAGTCCGGATCATGTCCGCGTATGGGGGATAAAGGGAAGCCCCGCCACGGAGTTCTACAAGGTTTCCATGGCATACCACGACGGTTACACTGCCGTCGGCACGCTGACGTATGCATGGCCTGATGCCGTGACAAAAGCCCGTGCAGCAGACCGGATACTCCGGATCCGTCTGGCTGACCTCGGCCTCTCGTACGAGGAAATCCGGACGGAGCTGCTCGGCCTCGATTCCTGCTTCGGCCCTCGCTCAGTGGAGATCGCAGACCCGAATGAAGTGGTGCTTCGGATCGGCGTGCGAGGTCAGAACCGTGACGCGGTTGAACGGTTCGGCCGCGAGATCGCACCACTCGTTCTCACCGGACCGCCGTCCGTCACCGGCTTCGCCGGCGGACGTCCGAAACCGAGCGAGGTGGTAGCCTACTGGCCGGCACTTATCCGGAAAAGCCTGGTGAGCCCAATCGTGGAGACCGCAACGCTCTAGAACGTGATCAGAGAACGGGAAGGTCAGATGAGAATCCAGTTGATCCGGTACGCCCATGCCCGCTCGGGTGACAAGGGAGACACTGCAAACGTCGGTGTGATCGCCCGAAAGCCTGAGTATTATCCACTTCTGGTCAAATACCTGACGGCTGAGCGCGTTGCGGAGCACTTTGCGGGGATTTGCATGGGACGTGTGGAACGCTTTGAGCTGCCGAATCTGTGTGCACTGAACTTCCTGCTCCACGAATCGCTCGGCGGGGGCGGTACAAAATCGCTGAAGAACGACGCTCAGGGAAAGACCCTCAGCTCCGTGATGCTGCGGATGGAGCTGGACCTCGATGACACCCCTTGAAACAGCATTCTTGACGGTGAGCCAGGAAAACCTCTGTTGCTCAGGGATCGACAAAAGTTGACACGCAGGCCTCTCCGTTGCTCCTAAGCGAGTATCGCGGGACGCCGAGTGAGAGTGATTCCGAAAAGCAGAATGCCCGGTACTGCCGTGAGTGCTGTACGCAACTTCGTGCTCATCGGTTGTCCAATCCTTGAAGGGAGAACTTCTCGATGCATTTCTTGCTGATCCGTTTTGCCAAGGCCATGATCGTGAGAATGGGGGGGTTGCCGAGGGAATGCGGAAACAGCGTCGCATCGGCCACGTAGAGGTTTTCCGGCAAGCCGCTGCTATGGAGCGTCTCAGCCTCATTTGCACTGAGCGGAAGCATTCCGCCGGGGTGGCCCGCATTCACGGTCCCCAGGAACGTGTCCTCCCCGGCTATTCCACACTTCGCAAGAATCTCGGTACAGAGTTCAACCCCTTCCGCCAGCCGGTCACGGTCAAGTGACGTCAGGCTCTTCCTGACGGACCCGTTCACGGTTCCGGTGTTCTCGTCGGCGAGCTTGACCATAAGTGACACGATATCTTCGGCCGGGATTCTCCATGCTTTGTTGAAGAAGAAACTGAGCTGGTCGAAATAGGGAGAAATCATGAAGTGATCCCGCTGGACGACGAACGGCATGAGCACTTCCCTGTGCTGATAGGCGTGTTTCCATTCAGCCGCAATGCACAGCACGGGGTCAACGAACAAGCGGGGCTCGGTTGTGATGCCTGAGTGGTTGAGAATCACCGGTGTCCCCACGCCCCCTGCTGCAAGTATGACAACATCGGCCGGAAAGGTATTTCTTTTCCAGCCTTGCCGGACCTCCACGCCGATTGCTTCACCGCCGGCAATCAGGACCTTCTGGACCCTGCAATTGTACTCGACGCGCGCGCCACGCTCGAGGGCAACTTCCAAAAATCGGCGACTGTCCCATTTCGCACCTTCCGCACACCCGAGCACACACCGCCCACAACGCACGCATCTGGTATAGTCCACCATCTTGGGGGTGACTTGAGGATCAAGCCCTAATCCCGCACAAACCTCAAACAGGCGCCGGGTGGACGCCCTCCAGATCCTCTGATGCTCTGTCGTGATCGCGATTTCCCGGTGCAGCTCCTGAAACTCGGCATCCAGTTGAATCCCCAGTGCTTTCAGATCGCCGTCGACTCTTATAGCGTTGCCCGTAGCAAGCGTTGTCGTTCCCCCGGAAGCGATCCCTCTCACCAGCACCATGTCCCGCGACGTCTTTTGAATCTTCATCGCAGAGAAGAGAAGCTGTATTTCACGTTCATCGAACAACAACCCCGTCGATCTTGCGCTCTCAAGAAGACTGAGGTTCCCCCCGAAGGGACGGAATTCCCCTCCCGCCTCCAGGACCGTCACTTCAAACGTTCCCTGAAGCTCCTTGGCCACCGTTGCACCCCCCGCACCGGTGCCGACGATAACTGCGCGCTTCATTGGTTCGCTTTCACGATATCGATTCTCGCCAGGCAGCAGTCATGCCCTTCACTGATTCTCGCGCTGAAGGTGAGCCGGCCGCCATCCGACAATCCCGCGATGAGACCTTCGTCAAGCGAGGAGATCAACCGGCACACCTGACTCGAGTAGAATCCGGAAAAGTAACATCGCCGCACCTCAACTCCGCCGCTCTCATGTGCCCGGAAGTCTATCCCAAGTGCACGGTACAGTATCCTGGCAGCTGTCAATGACTCTTCAAACGTGCCGACATGCAGCTTTTCTCTCAGCTCAACTCCCAGCCGGCGCGAACGTTCAAACAGCCGCTCCTTCACTGATTCCACGTCCTCGTTCTTCACCCGCTGAGCCTGGTCTTGAGTGAATATCGCGTACGCACGGAGTTGTTCCGAACGCGAAAGCCGCTCGATGTCGGGCATCCGAGCGCGGAACGCGTCAGCAGTAAGCCGGAATAGCTTGTGAAGTCCCTCATCCCGTACCGGAGCCGGTAGATAGACATTCAGAGCGGCGAGACGCAGGTTCATCGCGGCACCCGTCTGATGCTGCGGTACATCGCGATCACCAACACACCGATGAGCCCATCGACAATGCCGTTTGTCAGGTATACCAGGAGAGGCTTGTCCAGAACGAAGAACAGTATCGACAGGGCCGAACTGGCGGTCTTCCCATTGAAAAGGAGAAGTGGATATGCGGGGTTGTCGGGGTGAAGATACATCAACGAGGCAAGCAGTGTCACAAGATACATATACGCGGCAGCAAGTATGACGTAGAACTTGTGACTGACAGAGGCCGCTTCCTGCATGCCAACGGCCCTGGACAGTTCGTCGAAGAATGAGAGAACATCAGAGCTCATGAACAGAAAGACCAGACCGACCATTCCAAAAACGATCGCCAGGCCGAGGCTGATGAGCTTGTATGTCTTCTGCGTCACGCGCTTGTCTCACGAGTAGTGGAGTTTGAAAAACCTGGCCATCGGAGCGAAACGGACTTCTTCCATCAGGGCCACGGTATCCTGTTCGCTCATCGGGGACTGCCCGTGATAGTGCTTGTGGAGCAGCGGAGAGTTCTCATTGATAAAACAGCGGCTCTCCGTGGGGAACCGTTTCTTCATCGCTGTGTAGATCTCCCGGATAGATCTCTCATTCACGTTCCCGAATGACATCGGAAGAAACACGCAAGGACTTACATTCCCGCACGCATCGACATAGACCATCTTGTGCCCGGCCGCGCAGCCAAAATGCTCTTTCCCCTCGAAGTGGCCCAGATAGTTCACCGTGATCCTGCCCTCTTTGTTGTAACGGTCCTGCAGCGTGCATAACTCGGTCCGCTCTTCTTCGCTGATGACTGAGGCATGCTGCCACATATCCGGTATTGATGGTTTCGCCTCGCTCAGCCAGACCTCGTGAATCCCCAATGTCATGAGAAAGCCGAGGTATTCATCGGCCTGATGCCTTTGTATCATGTGCCGCGAGAGCACCGCTGACACACCGATGTGAATGCCGCCGACCTCTTTGAATATCTCCAGGGCTCTCAGCGCAGTCTTGAACGCACCAGGATACCGGCGCACTGCGTCATGCTCCGTTTCATTCCAATGATCCAGGCTCACGGAAACCGAATAGAGCCCCGCATTCTTCAAATCACGGGCAAGTTGCGGAGTGAGTGTACATCCGGTCGTGAAGAGCTTCACGGCACAATCGGTGCTCGCCTCCTCTGTAATCCGCGCGATGTCCTTGTTGAGCAGAGGCTCCCCTCCGGTGAAGCCGATCCAGAAGACCCCCATCTGCTTGAGATTGCGCATGAGGTCAATAATCCGGCCCGTGTCCATCACCTTCCCCTTCTTGTCCTTGCTGTAACAGTACTCGCAATTCTGCGGACACGCATTGGTCAGCCCGATCTGGACATGCGAGGGACCGGCATCTTTCGACAGCAGATGCTCTGTAACGAATCTCTTGTAGGCTTTGCTGTTCAGCGGTGGCAGGTGTGAATGGAGGATGAGATTCCCGCCTACATCCATCACCCTGAACTTCCTGATATACTGCGTAAGGAACCAGTTCGTGGAAGGTCTCACGAGGAGGGACTGCGGGACAGCAAGGAGAGCCCGCGCTACGTCGAATGTGCTTGCACGTTTCATCACAGGGCAACCTTGATTACAACTGCCTCCTGTTTCGCGAGAGGCGTCCGCAATTGTTCAGGAATTGAAACAATGACGATGTCGTCGTATGCCGTGTACGACAGCTCCTGTTTCGATGCGAGGAGTGTGACGCTCAGCTTTCCGGTCAACGTCGTTCGCACCATGAGGTGCACGGGGAGCTTCTGCTCATCTTTTGCAGGCATGTAGATGGCATAGATTGCCTTGTCGCCCCGGGCCGTGTACGCAACCTTGCCATCGGAATACGGTTCAATAGGAGTGGTCCCGTAGATGGCCTCTCCGTTTGCCTCGAGCCATTTCCCCATCTGCGCCAAATTCTCGTAGACCTTGGTTTCGAATTCTCCCTTTCCGTTCGGACCGATGCCGAGCAGGAGATTTCCCCCTTTGGCAACGACATTCACAAGGAGCTGGACACATTCTTTTGATGATTTGTAGCTGTCATTTCTGACCCATCCCCATGCATTTCCCATGGTGATACAGCTTTCCCAAGGAACTGAGAGTGCCCTGGGTGGGATGTTCTGTTCAGGCGTCAGATAGTTTTCGTATTCCCCATGAACCCAACGATCCACGACAAGCATCCCCGGCTGGCTGGCGCGGGCTCTGTCCGCAATAGACTTCATGTTGATGTCCATGTCGTGAGGATACTTGCAGAATTCCTCCAGTTTCCTGGTGATCTTCGAAAGAGGCAGGACCCAGCAGCCGTCGAGCCACAGGATATCGACCTTCCCGTATTCCGTTGTTATCTCGTTGATCTGGTTTTGAGTGTACTCAACAAACTTCTTCCAGCGGTCAGGGTGTTTCGTGATATCATACGACGGATTCCTGTCTTTGGGCGGATAGTACGGCCACCAGAAATGCGGTGTTGTCCAGTCAGGTTTTGAAAAATACACACCTACGGCAAGTCCTTCGTTGCGCGTGGCATCAAGGATTTTCTTCAACACATTCGATCTCGGATTCGCCGAGAACGGGCAGCCTTTGTCGGTCACTTTGAAGTCAGTGTACTTTGTGTCGAACAGACAGAAGCCATCATGATGCTTGGACGAGAAGATCATGTACTTCGCACCGGAGCGTCTGAACAATCCGGCCCACTTCGGGGGATCAAAATTCACGGGATTGAATCTGGATTTCGTGTTTCGGTAGTTCGTGCAGTACTCATAGTAGTCGTCGATTTCGCGGGTCACCCAGTCCTCGGGACACAACCCCCACGACTCAAGCGTTCCAAGTTCCGAATACAGGCCCATGTGGATCAGCAAGCCAAATTTGAATCCCTGCCATTTCTTAAGGTTGTTCAAGACAGCCGTATCTTGCGGCCAGACATATGTTTCGGGCCCGGTCTGGGAGTGGAGATCAGCTGCTATAAGAATGAGCCCTCCCAGGATCAACGGCAAATGCGTCTTGTTCATTCTGAATGTTGCATGACAGCGGAGCTGACGTGCTTCCTGCGGGCTGGCTTCAATAATAGAGGCAATGCTGGATAGTATCACAGCCAATGAAGGATTGTCCATGGTGTTGAGCCCTGCAGCAGGACAGCCATTCGGGCCTCCGTCGATGTATGGCTAATATGCGCCATAGGACCTGCAAACGCAAGGGAGTTCTGAAGAAAGGAACAGCGCAACTCCATTAGAGTGACAGATCAGGCGGGGCCACGAATCGCCCGGGAACCAATTCTCACCCCCCGCTGTTCAAATCTATTGCGTGTGTTTTCGGTACCGCAAGTTTCGAGCACGAGGTATACCCAGTTCTTTGCGGCCTGATCGCCGGATGCGTTGTGGCTGATCTGCCTGCCTCTTCAACATCAGAAAGGAGTCGAGTGGACGTCGGCCGCGGGGGTGAACACGTGCTCTATCTGCCGTTGAGAAATATCATCCGGACTTGTCAGGCTCTCTGCTGCACCGTGAAAGAGATCCATCAGGGCTTCCGTTCGCCCTTAAGCCGCATCGTCTTGCCCTCATCGGAATTGGTCTCCTGCCCGCCTTTCGCGCGTAGCTCATACATTCCTCAATGGTTGTCTGCGGCTTCTACGGCTTTTTCCTCTGCCTGCTGGTCCACCCGAACAATCGCACACACCCTGTCAATCATCATGTCTGCGGGAATTCTCTTCTGGGCGGCTGCGCTGTTGCTTGCGCCGGCCGAGATGTCTGCCCAGACCGATCAGTCCGCTCTCAAGCGTGAAGCGTCACGGCACATGACCGCGGGCCGGTACGGCGAGGCAATCGCACTGCTGAACCAATACATCACGCAGCACCCCGGAGATGCCGACGCCTATCGCGTTCGCGGTCTCTGTTACCAGAGCAGGGGTCAATTGGAGAACGCTGTACAGGACTTGCGCAAGGCCGCCAGTCTGGATCAGGGGAACAAGCAGGTGCAGCTTGATCTTACTCACGCAGAGGAGAAATTATCGAGCAGGGTACGCCAGCAAATCGAGGGGTACAAGAGAGAGCTGGCAAAAAACCCGAATGCCCCCGGGCCGTACCTGGAAATTGCGAAAGCGCATTCGACTCTGGACGAAAAGGCCGAGGCGGAGAAATGGTTCGAGGAGTATCTCAAGCGCACTGACGCATCTCCCGACGAGGTGCTCCGGTTTTGCGAGGTCCTTGCTGGCAACAACCATCTGCAAAAAGGTGAAGCGGTCCTCCAGAAGTACACCCAGATTTTTCCGCAGAGCGCAGATCTTCAGAGCCGCTATGGCTATTTTCTCCTCTGGATGGGGAAGTACCAGTCCGCACTGATGGCGTTCGAGAAAGCTCTGACGCTGCAGCCTTCACTTTCCGAAGCACAGGAGGGTATCGAACAGGTGCGGGCAAAGGAGCGATCAGCGCGAGCTGCCGCCTCCTCCTCGCGAGGTCTCAGAGGCGGACAGGTTTTGGAGAGTCCAATCGAGCGGCTTGGCAGGATGCTGCACTCCAACCCGCGGGACGAAGAGTCGCGGTTTTCTCTGGTCCTTGAATTTGTGCGCTCCACTCGTTTTGAGGAGGCGTCTCGTCAACTGGATACGCTGGCGCTGCAGTCTGCCGACAGTCTCCGGGTGGAAGATATGCGGACCTATGTCACGTCAGTGCGTGACAGCCTTTTCCACGCAAAGGTCGCGGAGTTCACCGATATCCTGAAGGAAGAGCCCGACAACAGATGGGCTATGCTGCAGCTGGCAGGATACTACGCACAGCTGACCGAGTATCAGAACGCCCTCAACATCCTCGATCAGTATCTCGCAGGCTTTCCTGAGGGAACAGCGTCGGACGTGAGATTCCGCTACGCGCAATACGCCGCATGGGGAAAATTCTACGACAAGGCATTGGCGACATTGAACCCGCTCCTGACACGATCCCCCGGGAACCTCGAGTATCAGCTC
>JAGDMK010000078.1 GCA_017860635.1 Bacteroidota bacterium | reverse complement strand
TCCCCGCCGATGTCATCGCGACCACTGCGAAGAAGTACGAAGAAGCTCTGGAGCTTCTGACCGGGGCCGGTGTCGTCCACGCCTGATTCTCACAGCCCGGCAAGTCGTAAGGTTCCTGAGCCCGCCGGGAGGTGCGACTCCCGACCTTACCGAGAGGTGTTGCTCCTGAGTCCGCCGAGAGGTGCGACTCCTGACGTTGCCGAGAGGTGTAGCGCCTGAGCGACTCCTCAAACCGCGACGGACGTGACTCCTCACGCCGCCGACAGGCGCGGCCCGCTTCAAGTGAAGCTTAAGAAGCCCCTTGCATTTCTCTTGTATTTTGGGTATTTAGGGATCGAAGTTCCTTCCCCTGACGAACACATCAGGTCCCCTGAGTCCCATGTCAACGAATATCCGCTACGAAAGCATCCTCGAGAGCATCAGCGGTGGTTTCTTTGCGATGAATTCCTCGTACGTCATCACGTACTGGAACAAAGCAGCAGAGGCGGGGACGGGCATGTCCTCGGCAGATGTTCTCGGCCATCATGTCTTCGAAGTGTTTCCGAATGCGCGCGGTGCGCTTCTCGGCGAAAAGTACCGGCTTGCGATGGAAACACGGACATATCAGAGTTTCGAAACCGCCTACCGGGATGACCGGTTTGAGAAATGGTATGACGTTCGGATCTATCCCGCAGAGGAAGGCCTCTCGGTCTTCTTTCAGGACATCACCGAGAAGAAGCGGGACCAGCGGCAGAAGGAGATCATGGTGGAGATCTCCCGCGCCATTAACGGGGCGAAGAACGTGGATGATCTCTGTCAGCGCAGCGCCGAAGTCCTGGCGGCGTTCGAGGAGATTCCGCCTCACCTGGTGTGCATCTATCTCTACGATCCGCGCACCAATGAACTCCGTCTCGTAGCCCCTGCTTCCCTGGATATCGATTTCCCCGCCGAGCTCGTCCATCAAGCCGTTGCTGCGGATGCCCCCACGTGTGCAGCACGGGCGGCATACACCAAAGAGCCCGTCGTCTCCGGCTCGATTGAGGAAGGCACGGTGGGAAGACTCCTGCAGGGAGAACTGGGAGGTCTGAACCTCCACTCGGTGATTGCCGTACCCCTTCTTGTGCAGCAGGAACTGCACGGCGTGATCGAGGTGGTGACCATCAAAGACCGGGCATTTGCCCGGGAGAATCTGGAGATCCTTTCCGTTGTGGCAAACGATATTGCCATCGGACTGAGCCGTAAGCGCCTCATGAACGATCTCCGGATGAAGAACCTGGAACTGGAATCGCAGACCGAAAAGACGCTCGAGGCAAGCGACACGCTCAAGAAGTTTCTCGCGATGTTCAGCCATGAACTCCGCTCGCCTCTGAATTCCATCATCGGGTTCTCGGAGCTGCTGACCGCGGACATGCAGGACATGCCGGCGGAGAGGATGCAGGAGTTCATGAACAACATCCAGACCAGCGGCCGGCACCTCCAGCAGATCCTGAACGACATCCTGGATCTCTCGAAGATCGAGGCGGGGCAGCTTGATCTCCACATTGCCAGCTATCCGTCAGCATACTTCGAGGAAACGGTCAGCCGCGTTCTTGCCGCATCCCTGACGGCGAAGAATATCCGCTGCACATGGAACCTGGACCCGGAACTGGATGAACTGGTTGTGGATCAGACCAGGTTCAAGCAGATCCTGATCAATCTTGTTTCCAACGCCATCAAGTTCAGCAGGGATGGCGGTGAAGTGATCATCGCTTCGCACCGGGTGGGGAACGACATGGTCTTCTCGGTGCAGGACTTCGGCGTCGGCATCAGGCCGGAGGAGATAGCAGGGCTCTTCCGTCCGTTCCGTCAGGCAGAGAGCGGGAAGGGCAGGAACAAGGAAGGGATCGGGCTCGGGCTCGCGATCACCAAGAAACTCGTCGAGCTGCATGGGGGAACCATCTGGGTGGAGAGTGAGTGGGAGAAGGGCACGACGTTTTCCTTCAAGATCCCGCTGATTGTGGACGCCACGTCTGAACGAATCATGCAGGCCGGAATGCTTCTGGATGCCCTGAAGCGCGAGAACTGGAGGAAAGAGGGGGGTGAGAAGCCCCTTGCCCTGATCATTGAGGACTCCCCCCAGGCGGGGGAATTGCTCACCCTCTACATCGAATCAGCCGGATACCGTGTGGAAATCGCCAGAAACGGGGCCGACGCGCTGGACATGGCAAAACGGCTTCATCCGCACGTGATTACCCTGGATCTCATCCTTCCGGGGAAGGACGGCTGGCAGGTTATGAAAGAGCTGAAACGCCACCCCCTGTGCAAACATATTCCGATTATTATCGTATCAATAATAGACGAGAAGAACCTGGGCTTCAGTCTGGGTGCGGTGGAGTACTTTGTGAAGCCCGTGAACCGGGAAGACCTGGTGCGTGCGTTGGATCGCGTGCACATGCTCCCGTCGCGCGATGAGAAGAAGCCCAGCGTGCTGGTGATCGATGACGACCGTGCGGCGACGGATCTGGTGCAGGTGATCCTTGAGAACGAGGGGTACAAAGTGCTGACGGCACACGATGGAGCGGACGGGATTGGCATGGCGGTGCGCGAGCATCCCGATGTTGTGCTGCTTGACCTGCTGATGCCGGAGATGTCCGGCTTTGCCGTTGCCCAGCAACTGCGGCAGATTCCGGCGACCCGCGCCATTCCGATCATCGTGCTGACTTCGATGGAGGTGGATGACGAAGTGCAGGCGCAACTCGGGAACACGGTCGCGGGACTGATGAGCAAGGCCCGGTTCACCAAAAAAGATCTTCTCCGTGAAATCACCAACATTGAAAATGCCCGCTGGCCGTAAGGAAGAATGCTATGCCGGATAGTCCCCGCCGAATCGAGGACCTGGACCATGAATCCCTCGTGCGGTATACCGAAGCACTCCACAGTTCCATACGCCAGATTGCCCATGATATAAGCAGTCCGCTGGGGATCCTCAGGATGGCGCTCTATTTCCTCCAGAACACGAACCCCGAAGAGAGCAAACGTGGTGAGTACTACACCACGATAAGCCAGGCCATCGACAGAATGGAGCAGGACATCCATCGTCTGCGCACATGCGCCGAGTTCTCTGCACAGCCGGTGAAAGCGGAGGGGGAGAAGCCGTGAAGCAGATTGCACCTGTATGGAGTACAGCTTTTTTCCTGGCCCTGTTTGTGTCCGGATGCGGTACGGACCGCCAATGGACGACAGACTCGGAGGAGGCGGTCCGGTGGGTGGAGACCGGCGTGCAGCAGTGGCAGAGATTCTATTACACCGACGCGCTCAAGTCATTGGAGAACGCCGTCGCAGCCGATTCGCAGTTTGCGGTTGCGTGGGGACGAATGGCGCTCGTCCACCTGTGGGCCTCGAACATGCCGGACGCACGGGCGCTGATTGCCAAGGCGGAGAGGCTTTCCGCGACTGCCACGCCGCGCGAACAGCAGATGATCCGGCTCTGGTCATACCGTATCAATGACGAGCGCGAAAAAGAAGCCTCGCTTGCCGACTCCCTCATCCGGCTCTATCCTCAAGACTCAGAGCTCTACCTGTTCCGCGGCCAGTGTTATGAGTTCGAACGCAACTTCGAAGCCGCGGTGGGGATGTACGAAGAAGGCTTGAAATACGACACGGCCTTCGCGCTGGGGATGATGTCGCTTGGCTACGCGCACTCCATCCTGGGCGATCAGGATAAAGCGGTCGAGTATATGCAGCGGTACATCCGCATGGCCCCGCAGGAGGCGGATCCGCTGGCGAGCTATGCGGACATTCTCCTGCGTGCGGGCAGGTTTGACGAGGCGCTCGAGCAATACCGCAAAGCCCTGGTGGTCAGGCCTGACTACTGGTACGCGGTGCGCGAAATCGGCACGGTTTATCTGATCAAAGGGAAACTGCGGGATGCCGAACGGCAGTTCGAGATGGCGACGAAGCTCCTTCCCGTGAACACGCAGTCGGAAGCCAACCTCCTGAGACTCCGGGGGATGGTCGATCTGCAGCGCGGCACGTATGAGGATGCCGTCGCGCTGTACAGGGCTGCCAGAGCGATCGACTCAAGCTACGTGTGGGGTTCCTCGGGGCTGGTCACGGCTCTGGGCAAACTGAAACACTTCGCCGAGGGATGGGAGGTCATTGACAGTGTTCGTGCAGAGATAAAGCGGCGTAAGATGGCAGAGTCGCAGGTGATGCAGGCGTACCACGTCATGCGGGCGCGCCTGCTCACGGAAGAAGGGAAGCTGGATGAGGCGGAAGAGGAATGCCGTGAAGCTGTGGAGTTCTCAACACCTTTCACGCGGGGCGTGATCTACGTTCAGGGTGCCCGCATCGCCCGCGTGCAGAAGGAATGGGAGCCGGCGCTGGATGCCATCGAAAACGCCCTCCGCGTCAATCCCAATTCACCGGAGGCCCTGCTCACTCTTGCCCTGATCTATCATGACAAGGGGGATAACCAGATGGCAAGGGAAATCGGACGGCGGCTGCTGAACCTGTGGAGCGAAGCAGATGCAGACTACCGCCCTCTGGCAGAGCTTCGCGAAGCGCTCGGGAAGACTCTGAGATAAGCTGTCCGCAGCTCATGGGTCTGCGCACACCTGTATTCCCGCCTATGCTCCAAAGCCCAGACGTTTCTTTGCTTCCGGAGACATCCGCTCGGGCGTCCATGCAGGTTCCCATACAATCCGCACATCTGCTTCCTTCACGCCCGGCAGACGCATGACACGGTTCTTCACGTCCTGAGCGATCATTCCGCTCATGCCGCATCCGGGCGTCGTCAGGGTCATCTTCACACCCACCCACGCGTCGATGATCTTCACGTCATAGATGAGACCGAGATCGACGACATTGACGGGAATTTCAGGATCATAGCATTGCTTGAGGGCTTCGTAGACCTGTGCTTCGGTGACGGTGGAGCTTGATGTCTCGTTCACGGTAATTTCTCCGGTCGATTGGGTAGTGATTCAAGATACGGCTTGCTGGCGGGGAATTCAAGGGAAGGGCACCGGCAGGAAGCCGAGCAGGAGCGGCCGGGTCCCTTGCGCAGACGGCGGATCCACGCCCCGACCATCAGGACGGCCGTCACACCAACCACAACCAGTGCTGCACCCTGCTGCCAATCCATGCGAGACCTTCCAACGAAATGATTCTACACAAAAACGGGCATCCGCCTGAGGCGGACGCGTTCCAACTATGAATGTCACCCCTGAGTGTTCAAAGATCTTGTTGGAACGGCACTAGTGTTCCTGCAACGTACCGAATTCACAATACAAGGGTCTACATCCCCCAGCCCAACATGAGTCCGCCATGGTAGACGATGAATGTAGCTCCATACGCCAGGGCGGTCATGTAGGCGATCTGGAAAAGCGGCCACTTCCAGCCATTCGTTTCCTTCCGGACGATTGCCACGGTAGAAAGGCATTGCATGGCAAGAACGTAATACACCATCAGACTGATCGCCGTGAGGAGCGTAAACGTATTCGCACCGGTTGAGGTATCGATGTCGCGCCGCATCGCCTCATGCAGCGAACCTGCGCGCCGGGTGTCGTTCCCGTCCTCGACGTTGTAGATCGTCGCCATGGCGCTGACGAATGCCTCCCGCTGCAGCAGCGAGGTGATCAGTCCGATCCCGATCTTCCAGTCGAAACCCAGGGGCCTGATGACGGGTTCGATGATCTGTCCCGCCCTGCCTGCGTAGCTGTGTGCGAGCTGTTCCGCCCGCGCTGCGCCCGGGCCGAGTTTCGGATAGGAGACCAGGGCCCAGAGGAGGACCGACACACCGAGGATAATGGTCCCTGCGGTTTTCAGAAAAGCGAGGGCCCGCTCCCACACCTGAACGAGCACCGTCTTCATCGATGGCATCTTGTACGCAGGGAGTTCCATGATGAACAATGGCGGTGCACCGCGGAGGAATGTCTTCTTGAATACCCATGCCATCAGCAGGGCCATCACCATCCCGAACAGGTACATCGACAGCAGTGTCAGTCCCTGCACCGAGAAGAATCCGAGGATCACGGTCGACGGTATGAACGCCGCGATGAGCAGTGAATAGACAGGAAGCCGAGCGCTGCAGCTCATCAGGGGTGCGACGAGGATTGTCGCCAGCCGATCCTTCGGATTCTCAATTGTCCGTGTGGCCATGATCCCGGGAATGGCGCACGCAAACGAACCCAGGAGGGGAATGAACGACTTGCCGTGCAGCCCGACTTTGCTCATGAGTTTATCCATGATGAACGCTGCGCGGGCCATATAGCCGGAATCCTCGAGCAGTCCGAGAAAGAAAAAGAGGAACACAATCTGGGGCAGGAATGTGACCACCGCTGCCACGCCCGCAATGGCGCCGTCCACAAGAAGGTCGCTCAGGTCTCCGGCGGGAAGTACGCTTTCGACCAGGTGCCCGAGCGCGTCGAACCCCGCCGCGATCCATTCCATGGGGTAGGCTGCCCATGTGAAGATGCTCTGAAACATGATCGCCATGATGGCGAGGAATATCACGAACCCCCAGAACCGGTGGGTGACCACGCGGTCGATCCGGTCAGTGATGCCCGGGGATGTGAGCTCGGGCGTGTGTACTGTGCGTGCGATAACGTCGCGGATCCAGTCGTAGCGGGATTCCACGAATGCCGCCTGGCGGTCGATGCCGAGGAAGTCGAGCTTCTCGATGTTTCTGCGGAGCTGCTCGACGAACGCCGAGTCGTAGGTCCCTCCGTTCAGGGTTGCGGGATCAGGAGCAGTCAGCAGTTCGATTGCTTCGTGGCTTGCAACGGAAAGCGGCTGGTGGTACTGGTCCCGAAGCTGATCCTGCACGCGCAGCCACTCCTTCTGGAGAGATTCAGGGAGTCTCCACGCGGGGCCATGCCCGTTCCGGCGCACGGGGTTCGAGAGTGCCGCGCGGAGAGCATCCAGCCCTTCACCGCGGTGGGCGACGACAGGAACGACAGGGCAGCCAAGTGCCCGCGAGAGGGCGGCGGTGTCGACAGTGATGCCGTGCTGCCGGGCGCAATCAACCATGGTGAGTGCGACAACCAGCGGGACATGGCGGTCGATGAGCTGTGTGACGAGATACAGGTTCCGTTCGAGGTTGGTGGCGTCGACCGTGCAGACTGCGATGTCCGGTGCGGGTGTATGTTTGGACAGCCCGAGCAGGATTTCCGTGGCCAATTTCTCATCGGGGGAGTTGGCGTGCATGCTGTAGGTGCCGGGGAGGTCTATCAAGCGCACTTCGAGTGCATCGTAGAGGACCAGGGCTCCTTCCTTCTTTTCAACGGTCACTCCGGGATAGTTGCCGACTCTGTGATGGAGTCCGGTCAGCGCGTTGAACAGTGTGGTTTTGCCGGAATTCGGATTGCCAACGAGGGCGACTGTGCGGACGGTTTCCGGCTGTTGGGAACGGACGTTCATGCCGGGTGATCGAGTGTAACGGAGATGCCGCATGCTTCCGTATCGCGAATCATGAGGCGGTATCCCCGCAGGTGAATTTCAATAGGGTCACCGAGTGGGGCGCGGCGGACGAACCGGACGCGCACTCCCTGCATGATGCCCATTTCCAGGAGCCGTTGACGTGCGGCTCTGCGGACACCTTGCAGGCCAGTCACAGTACAGTCATCTCCGGGGGAGAGCGAGCTCAGTGAGACAGGAGTTTTCGTTGTTCGTTCCATTACTCAGATCCTCGCTTTTCTGCATTTGGCACACGTCCCGAAGACCTGCAGGCTTGAGCTCTGGGGCGAGAAGTTCTTCTCCGCGCACACGTCTTCCTGGATCCTGTTCAGGCGGTCGTTCACGAACTCGATCAGATCCCCGCACTCGAGGCAGATCAGGTGGTGGTGGTGGGGCCGGCCGAAGGCCTTTTCATAGCGTGAGCTGTGTTCTGCGAACCGGTACTTTGACACCAGTCCGCACTCCTGGAGGAGATCCAGAGTATTGTACACGGTGGCCCTGGAGATTTTTTTTCCGCTGGTGATCATGCGATAGTAGAGGCTCTCTGCATCGAAATGACCCTGGCTTTGGAGGACGGCTTCGAGGACTGCGAGCCGAGATGGTGTGGAGCGGAGTTTTCCGCTTGCTCTCAGGTGTTTTTGGAGGATATCTTGAGCTGCTTCAGCATTCATCGAGGCGCCCTTATTTATAATTGGTCTAAATAAAAATAAGGAATCCGGGACCTGAAGTCAAGCAAAAAGTGCTTGCGTTTTTATTCGAAAATCGCCTTCTTTAGTGCAGGTATGGTTACCCCCTTTTTCTTCATCCTATCATTGAATGAAAACCCATAAAGGGCGTTCCTTGAAGGAAAAGGCGACCGGGAAATCGCTCTGCATGGCGGACCCCGCAATACAGAACTGAATGGCCGCGAATTTCAGAAAAAAACGCACTCACACCAACACGATAACAAACCCTTAAGGAGGGACACCGATGGACAGACTCCAGGAGCTCAAAGATCTGGTGGGATCGTTTGAAAAGGATTTTGTGAAGTTTTATGAGAAGGGAAACAAATCTGCCGGCACGCGCGTGCGCAAGCACATGAACGAATTGAAGAGGAAGGCGCAGGAGATTCGTAAGGAAGTGCAGGAGCGGAAGGCGATCGGGAAGAGCACGGAAGAAGCAGGGGCATCGGCCGGGACCATGCCGGAGTAGCGCGTCCACCCGCAGTTCGTCCGCCGGTCGAGGTGGGAGGGCCGGCGGATTGTTCTCAGGGCATAAAACACGAAATCCGCCTCACGGCGGATTTCGCTGTTTCAGGACTGCTCCGACGCATTCCGCAGAGCGCGTCTGATCGCTTTCAGGCGTTTCATTCGCTTCTTCACGGAAGGCTTCGTAAAGTATGCGCGTTTCTTGAACTCCTTGAGGACTCCGGAGCGCTCATACTTCTTCTTAAAGCGTTTGATCGCACGATCGATGGGTTCGTTCTCAGAAACCACAATGCCGACCAATCGTGTTCACCTCCTTTCGGTCATTCCATAGTATCAGGGCTTGGCACTACATTCTCGAGCAGGCGTCGCTCGCCAAGTTTTTCGAACGAAACGACGATCGCGCTACCTCCCCCGGAGGTCCGCTCTTTTGAGATGATTTTGCCCAGATCATCCCAGTCCGTGTGAAAGATCGCTTCTCCAATCCGGTACGTCTTCTCAGGCGTATATTCCGCCGCCTCTGCCCGATCCAGTTTCTTCTTTGAGTCTTCCAGTTCGCGGCGGAGCTCGGTGACATTCAGCAGCGAAACGTGGCGGCACCGGGTGCACCGGTACCAGGACCGATCAGGTTGTTGTTCTGTCGATCCGATCAGCTCCATCCGCGCATCCCTGTCGCAATGCGCGCAATGGTGCATGATGTACTTGCCTTTAGCCATGTGATCCTCCTGGGAACACGGTGCAGAACTGGCCCGGCGAGCAGCACGAGAGGACGTTTGATCCCGGGTGGGTTATGCAGAAAGTCGCATTAAAATGTACGCAAATCGGTTGAGGAAGTCAACTGGTCGGTGGAGGACCCGGTGGATGCGCGCTACGGTGTCTCCACTTCGTGTGCGTTGTGTTGCTGTTGTGAGTGTGCGTGTTTCCCGTGAGGGAGGAATGCATCATGGACGGCACGTTCGAGCTCGGCGGTGTTGCTATAGCGGAGCCCCTGGATGATCTGCCAGACGAGTTCTGTTTGCACGTTCAGTGACTTCGCGAGGACGACTGCTTCTGCATGAGTGGCGATTCTGGATTCCATGCGACTTTTATCTCCGTTATTCGACCCGGCGGTGGCCCGGCTACTGGTCGGATGAGGTGAAGCGTTCGAGCGGCAGCGGTTTCAGGCAGATGAGCACGGCCATCACGAGCTCGGAATACGACGCGTAATTCATGCCTCCGATGATGTCCCACACCACATCGACCTTCATGTTCATCGAACGCGCAATCAGGACGGCATCAGCGTGAGTTGCCTTCTTCATGGGTTTCCCCCCAACGGTGAGACAGCAAACAGATGCGGATCCGGTGATCCGCGGTGCGGCACTTCGGTATGGGTGCAATATACCACAGGGGAACAGGGGGGGCTGTGCGGGAGCGCATGAGCGGACATGGCCCCCGAAATATTGCAGAAAATGCAAAAGCCTGCAGGTCAAAACTTCTCCTCTCTTAATGATCAGACATGGGTTTCATGCTCACCTCCACTTGCTGCTGACTCTCCTGTTTCGTATATTCCGCCAGAACGCTGCAGTCCCAGGAAGCCACGTTTTTCGCGCGTTCCCGGGCCCTTAGCTCAGTTGGTTAGAGCAGCAGACTCATAATCTGCGGGTCGTAGGTTCGAGTCCTACAGGGCCCACACCTTCCCCGACAGGCCAGGTCGGCGACGGATTTTTGGCTCAGGATTTGCTAACTAATCGGCAGTAGTTTCTGGTCCGAATGATCCAGAAGAGGCAGAAAGGTATGAAAATTCTTCTCGTCGACGATGAACGGGGATTCCTGAACGCGATGGGGGACGTGTTGCGTCTGAACGGACATGAGGTGATCTGTGCCGAGAATGGCAAACAGGCGCGTGAATCTCTCGAGTTCGACAACGTCGATCTTATTGTGTCCGACGTTTTCATGCCAACACTCGATGGCGTCCGGTTTCATGACTACGTTCGCGAATTCACCGATGCGCAGGACGTGCCCTTCATTTTCATGTCCGGTTACGATGACGAACAAACACGCAATCTCGTTGTTGATCCCGCCATCGATTTCTTTTTCAGCAAGACCACACCTGTCGAGAAGATCCTCGCGCTGATAGAGACGCTCAGGACCGCAAAGCAACCCAAGACAGGCTGACGGCGGGCTGCATGGACACGACCATCACCGATACTGCAGCTTCAGGATCTCGGCCCGCACAGGCACCATCGCGGCAACCCCTGTCGTCCTTCCTCGATCATCTGGTGAAGACCGGTGTGGTCACGCGGCAGCAGGCGGGTGAAGCCAGCGAGTGGAAACGCCGGAACGAGAAAGACAAACGCGGAGTCGCTGAAGTTCTTGAGGAGGTCTTCGCCGTCCCCCGGGAACCACTGCGGCAGGCCATTGCACAGTTCTATGCATTCCGCACCGTGACGCTCGCCGACCGTGCGGTCCGGAAACTTCTTCCTTCTGATGTCAACAAGATCCTGCGCAGTCTGCCTGACTCGACACAGCAGCAGCTGGTCAGGCGCAAGCTGCTCCCGTATGATCTGTCAGAGAACCAGCCCGACAAGATCATTCTGGTCACGCCGAACCCTGCAGACCGTGAAATCCATGAGCTGGCAAGGGTTTTTCCGTATAAGTGGTTTGAGATCTGCTACCTCAACGAAGCGGAGTGGAGCCGCTACTGGCGCGATCTTACCATAGCCAGAAGTCAGGAACTGGCGGAACCGGCAACGCCGGTGAGTGAAGTCACGATCGGTGATTTCGAAGCAGTGATGGACCGGGAAATCTTGCGCGGGAAAATCCCTGCGCAACTGGACAACGTGTTCCTGGATGCGGTCCGGGGAAATGCATCGGAGATCCACTTTGTTCCCCGCGGCCCGCGGAAGACCGAAGTGTTATTCCGGTTGGACGGACATCTCTCCCTGTGGCACACCATCGAAGAGGTCAGGTGCGAGGCCGTTGCCACGGCGCTGAAGGAACTTGCGGTCGGTGTGGACCGGTATGAGCGGCAGGGAGGACAGCGGGGAGTCATACAGCGGACCGTTGAAAACATTCCCATGCGATTCTCTCTCTCCGTGCTTCCCGTGCTCACCCGCGACGTCGGATCGCGCTATGAATCCATTGTGCTCCGCATCTTCCGCGAAGCCGAAGGTCTGCCGCGATGGGACACGCTGGGTCTCGACCAGCATTCCTCGCGCGCAATGCAGAGCGCCCTCACCGCACATCGTGGACTGATCCTTTTCGCAGGAACGGTGCGGAGCGGAGCGTTGATCGCACAGACGGCAGCGCTCCAGTCAGTGCTCAAGAAATCTCTCAACGTGGTCATCGTGCGGGATCAAACAGATTTCATTATTGAAGGCACGCGGCAGATCAAACTCAACCCCCGGCTCACGGCTGAAGATGCTCTCGGGATGATCCTGGAGCAGGATCCTGATCTCGTCGTGCTCGGAGCTTTGACCGGCAGGGGGATGGCCGAGATTGCTGTTCGGATGGCGAATATCGGCCATCTGGTGCTAGCCATGCTTCCATCACCGACCGCGGCCAAAGCACTTGTCTCTCTGGTGCATACGACGGGGGATCCGTTTGCAGTCGCCGAGGCCGTTACGGCGATACTGGCGCAGCAGTCGTTACGGTTGCTCTGTGGCCGCTGCAAGAAAGAAGTCGCTGAAAGCGCCCTGGCGGAAGAGCAGTCGCGGCTCCCTGGTGAAACTGCACCCTCAACGATCTACCGGAGTGTCGGGTGTATTGAGTGCAAGGCCGGGTACAGCGGGAATCGCATGCTGTTTGAAACACTGGCCATGACGCCGGAGCTCCGTCGCAGTGTGCAGCAGTCGCAGACCATTCCCGATGAATCTGTTCTCGAAGCTGCCGGGGTGCGGGCTGGCATGACGACCATGCGGTGGACGAGGTGCTCCCGTTTATCGCGTAGGTGCAGCAGTCCCGTCCCGCGGGTCCGGCTTCATCGTCCTCTGCAGTGGCACTGCTGCAATCATTCCGGGTTCATCCAGGATGCGTTCCGCCTGATCCAGCATCTCTTCCGCATCATCCAGCGTCGGCTCCTGCTTTTTCCGTCAAACATTCCGCCCAACCTCTGCGCCCGTTCCGCCTCATCCAGCATGCATCGCTTGCTGCTTTTCGTTGTTGCTGGTCTTAGTGTTCACGCACGTGGTCTCTATTGGCCTTTACGTTTTTTCCCTTCTTACAAGACATTGAGGTCAGAATTACCTCGTGAGGAAAAAGTGTAACCTCAGAGTCTGCTTTCCCTTTCATTTCGCTCCGTTTTTTCCGGTCCTGACTCCCAGCCCTCTTGGCATGAGCCTTGCTTGAATGGAATGCAACGAACGACGCTGGAACACAGCAGTTCATCATCACCACCAACATACATAAAGGAGTCATACCATGGGACAGCAGCAACTTCTGCTCATCATCCTCGGTGTTATCGTGGTCGGTATCGCCGTGGCCGTCGGTATCACCATGTTCACGGACAACGCAGTCAGTGCGAACCGTGATGCAGTGACCAATGACCTGGTCAACCTTGCCGCGCGTGCGCAGCAGTTCTATCGTCGTCCGACTGCACTCGGTGGTGGTGGCAACTCATTTGTCGGTCTGACCGCCGATGCTGCGGGTCTGCGCAAGCTGACCAACCGCGGATCCAATGCCAACGGCACCTACAGCATCACCACAGCCGGAACCGCAACGGGTTGCATCGTCCAGGGTATCGGTACGGAAATGGTGGATGGCACCAACTATGTAACGATGGAGATTCATGTTTCGAACACCAAGGCCGATAGCCTGGTGCAGATTCACTAACAACCATTCTTCGGACGGGGGCCTCTACAGGGGAGGCCCCCGTTTCTGTTAAACTGAGAGCAGGGCAAATGGGTCATGGGGAGCCAGCAGATACTGTTGCTCATCTTGGGAACGCTGACGGTAGGGTTGATGCTCACATTTGCCATTGTCATGTTCGGGGACAGTGCTGCAGCGTCAAACCGTGATGCAATTTCGAGTGAACTCACGTCGTACGCATCCAAAGCCCAGTTGTACTATCGCAAGCCCCGTGTTCTTGGAGGCGGCGGTAACTCGTTCACCGGTTTCTCACTCGGCGGTCCCAGCGTCACCGATTACAACGGCACATTTTCAATCTCTTCGACGTCGCCCGCGAAGGTAACCATCGAAGGGCTTGGCATAGAACTTGGATATGATCGTACGAACCTGGTGAAGGTGGCGATCGACGTGCAGGCAGATTCCATCTTCGTCAAGGAGCTGAACTAGCAGTCTACGTCAGGGGGTGTCGCAAGGGGGTCTTTTCCCCGGGTTGGTCTGTGGATTGCTGATGGGGGTTCGGCAATTGATGGAGGGCCAGGCCAACGGGGGGAGGGAAGAGCCCTTTTCGTGTTTTTGGAGTGTACTTACAGAGGGGTAGCGCAATGCCCGAATTCAGGATTGAAGGTATCACCGTCGCCGGCAAACCGGTCCAGGGTCTCCTCGAAGCAGACACGCTGCGGAGCGCGAAGCAGAAAGCATCGCAGCTCGCGACGCAGCGGAAATTCAAACTTCTCCACGTGATCCCCAGGGCCACCTGGGTGTACAAAGTCCAGCGCGGAGCAGAAAAGCCTGTCACCGGCGAGCAGAAAGCCTTCACCCGGGCCGAGGTGGAAGACGCCCTGCACAAGATGGGGTACAGGGTGATCCGGGTGCAGAAGCGGCTCTTCGACTTCAAACCCAAGCCTCCGTCCACCGAAATCGTCACGTTCGTGCGTGTCAGCGCTGACCTGATCCGGCAGAAGCTTCCCTTCAATGAGATCCTTCAGCTCCTTGTCAACGACATTCAGAACCGCACGCTTCGTGAGGCCATCAAGGACATCAACCTTGAGCTGAAGCAGGGGAGGGACAGCGAGAAGACATTTGTCAAGCATGAGGCTGTCCTCGGCCGGTTCACGTCGCACATGCTCGGGCTGGCGTCCAAGAGCGGCAACATGGCAGAGATCTATGAGAGCACCGCCAAGTTTCTCGAGCGGCAGTCAGAATTCAAGAAGAACATGCGCAGCGCCCTGATCACACCACTCGTGACGCTCGTGGTCATGATCGGCACGGTGATCTACTATGTGGCCTACATTTTTCCCGCAACGGCGAAGTTGTTTGTGAAATTCAAGATCGATCTTCCGCCGATGACGAAAACCACGCTGGCCATCAGCGACTTTCTGGTGGAGAACATCATCTGGATCACGCTTGGCATGCTCATCCCGACCGTGCTCGCAACGCGATTCTTCATGGGGACGGAGAAGGGGCGGCTCATCCGCGATGAGTACATGTGGAAGATCCCGGTGCTCGGACCGCTCCTGCACAAGACCAGCATTGAGATTTTCTGCCGGGTGTTCTATGCGTTGTACAGCGGATCGGGAGAAAACATCGAAGTGATCCGCATGGCATCGGAAGCCAGCGGGAACAAGTACATGGAGCAGCGCATCAAGACCATAGCCATCCCCATGATGATCCAGAAAGGCGCCGGGATCACGGAGGCGTTTGAAGCCACCGGGGTGTTCACGAAGACGGCGATCTCGCGGTTCCATTCGGGGGCGGAGACTGGCACGGTCAAGAACACGGCCCTCCAGCTCGCGGAGTACTACGAGAAGGAAACCGGATACAAGATGAAGAACGTCATCGAGGCCGTCCAGCTCTCGATCTCGATGCTCATCATGATCATCCTGACGGCGCTGACGATCGTGTCGTCCGAAACCGCCACGGTTCGGCCGAAGAACCCGGCTGCGGGCCAGGTCATGGAACTGCGCATCGAACGTTCGATAACCTGATTGGTTCCCGGTCATGCCGCCCATCGATATTACGGACAAGATCGGTTTCGCCCTGCTCAAGAAGGGTGTGATCGATTATGAGACCCTCGAGAAATCGCTCCGGGTCAAGGATTCGGAAGACAAAAAGAACCGCCGCAATCTGGGCCAGATCCTGGTCAATGACTTCGGGGCCGACCATGATGCCGTATTCCGTGAGGTGGCGGATCTGTATGCGTTCCGTGAAATCTATATTGCCGACGAAGCAATAGACAAGTCACGGATTGATTTCATCAGGAAGTATGTCGACGGACTCACGCAAAACGTGCGGGATATGGTGGTTCAGGCCCGCATGCTCCCGCTCAAGTTCGACGACAAGCAGCCGGACAAGCTCATCATCATCTCCGCTGATCCGACGGACCGCCGCATTCCGCTCATTGCGCGCGAGTTCGGCGCGAAGAAGTATGAGGTGGCCTACTGCCGCCTCAAGGACCTCCAGAACCTGGTCGAGCAGGTCATCCCTCCTGAGAACGAGTTCCTGAAGCTGCTGGAAACCACCCAGGGCGGCATTCAGGTGAAGGAGGACGATGACGACTCGATGGTCGACGAAGACGCGCTCGAAGCGGAAATCAGCAAGAGCGCTCTCGTCAACCTCGTGGAAGGCGCTCTCGTGGAAGCCGTCCGCCAGGGAGCAAGCGATATTCACATCATTGCCAAGGAAGGGAACAAGACGGAGTTCTGGTTCCGCACCGACGGGAACCTGAAGCTCTGGCATGTGCAGGAAAAGACCATGCCCGAGGCGGTGGCCGCTGTGGTCAAGGACCGGTCGAAGAACGTAGACCGGTTCGAACGGGAGATGTCCCAGGACGGGTTCATCCAGCGCCTCATCGATGAACACATGATCCGTTTTCGCGTTTCCATCATGCCGATCGTGGGCGTCGAGTTCCGGCATAAATACGAAAGTATCGTCATCCGTGTTCTGGACGACCGCAAGGTCATCACCGATCTGAACAAACTCGGTCTGCAGGGGCCGGCGCATGACTTTTTCTACAAGGCCATCGCCAGACCGCAAGGGATCGTCATCCTGACCGGTCCGACAGGATGCGGCAAGAGCACCACCCTGATTGCCGCGCTGCATCAGGTCATCGACCCGACCGTGAACGTGCTGACGGTGGAGGACCCGGTGGAGTACATCATCCGGGGGGCGAGGCAGCTGCGCATCGGTCCCAAGATGGACTTCGACCAGGCCATCCGCGGAATTCTCCGCCATGACCCGGATATCGTGCTGGTGGGCGAGATGCGTGACAAGGCCACCGCAGAGATCGCCATCAAGCTGGCCAACACGGGTCACCTCACGTTCTCCACACTGCACACCAATGACGCTCCCAGCGCGGTCGCCCGGTTGTACAAGATGGGCATCGAACCGTTCCTGATAGCGTATGCCATCAACATCATCGTGGCACAGCGGCTGGTGCGTACGCTCTGCCCTCTCTGCAAACGTCCGGTCGAAAAGGACATGATCGACCGGGACGTCTACCTGAAATTCGGATTCACCGAAGAAGAGCTGGAGCACCACACGATTTATGAGGCAGGGGGGTGCGATAAGTGCAATGGCGGGTACAAAGGCCGTGCGGCCATCCATGAAGCACTCTACTTCACGCGTGACATCCGCAACATGATCGCGAAGGCGGGAGAGGAAGTCAACGAAGAGAAAATCCGCGAGCAGGCTATGCGTGACGGCATGTGGACGCTCCGGCGCTCGGGTATCGAGCGGATCAAGCACGGCCAGACGACATTGGAGGAAATCGCCTCCGCAACAACAGACGACTGACGA
>JAGDMK010000249.1 GCA_017860635.1 Bacteroidota bacterium | reverse complement strand
ACGGTCTCTCTGGAGTACTCCTGCACGCCGCACAAAGGATTGTATTTCGTGCAGCCAGACTCAGGATATCCCAACAAACCGCGCCAGATCTGGACACAGGGCGAAGACATGGACAACCACTTCTGGTTTCCGTGTTATGATTTTCCCAATGACCACGCAACATCCGAAGTCATTGCCACGGTGTCCGGCGATCTGACTGCGTTGTCCAATGGAAAACTCATCAGCGTGCGTGAGGATAAGAAGGCGGGCACCAGGACATTCCACTGGAAGCAGAGCAAACCTCATGTTTCGTACCTGATCATGCTGGCCATTGGCAACTATGCTGTCCTGCGCGATTCGGCGGGAACGGTCCCCCTCGAGTACTATGTCTACCCCGGCAGGGAGGATGACGCACGGGCCTGCTTCCGCGAGACGCCGGCGATGATCCGCTTCTTCAGCAGGAAGATCGGCTTTGCATACCCCTGGGAGAAGTATGCCCAGGCACTCATTCATGAATTTACCGTCGGCGGGATGGAGAATACCAGCGCGACGAACCTGGCAGACTATGCAACGCTGTTTGATGCCCGCGCGCGCATCGACAACTCCCCTACGAGTCTGATCGCCCATGAACTTGCACACCAGTGGTGGGGTGATGTGGTCACCTGCAAAGACTGGCAGCATGTCTGGCTTAACGAAAGCTTTGCCAGCTACTTTGATCCCCTGTACCACGAAGAAACGCTCGGCAAGGATCACTTTGCTTTCACCATGTATGAAGCACAGAAAGCCGGGATCAACACCGATAAGGCTCTCGGCCGGAAGCCGATCGTGAGCGCGGGCTCGTTCACAACAAACCTCTACCCGCGGGGTGCATCCGTGCTGCATATGCTCCGATTCCAGCTGGGAGAAGAGCTGTTCTGGCGTGCGATCAACCACTATATCACCAAACACCAGTTCTCGTCCGTTGAAACGAACGATTTGAAAGTTGCCATTGAGGAGGCAACGGGTCAGAATCTGTACTGGTTTTTCGATCAGTGGATGTACAGGGCCGGCTATCCGCAGTTTGCGGTTTCCTCAACGTGGCAGGATACGACAGGCACACTTCTGCTCCATGTGACACAAACACAGAACCTTGACAGTTTGACCGGCATATTCCGCGCGCCTGTCGACATAGAGATCACCGAATCAGGAGGAGTATCTACACATCGCGTTACGATCAGCACCCGGGATACAGTCTTTGCGTTCCCGGCTCCAACCCGGCCGCGTATGGTGATCTTCGACAAGGGCAACTGGCTGCTGAAAGAGCTTGCATGGACAAAACCGATTGAGGAATGGATCGTGCAGGTAGAGGAAGCCGCCAGTCCTGTTGACCGCATCCTGGCACTCGAGCACCTTGTCACAATCGACGATTCAGCGCGGATCCTTCCGGTTGTTGCGCGCAGGGCACTGACCGACTCCTTCTGGGCTGTCCGGCAGGAGGCTGTCCAGGTTCTCGGGATGGTCAGCGGAGGCTTCGCGCCATCACGATCAGCCGCTCGTGAAGGGCTTCTGCGCGCAGCACAGGACCCGCATCCGGAAGTCCGAGGAACGGCCATTGCATTCCTGACCGACTCCGGGGACGTGGAAATGGCAGGCGTCCTTCGCAAAGCACTGCAGGACTCCAGCTATATCATCGTCTCGCGGGCTCTGCGTGCGCTGGCCAAGGCGTCTCCCGCAGAGGCAAAGCCGGTGCTGCTCGCGCATCTTGACATGCCATCACATGGAGACGTCATTGCTGCCGCTGCATTGAGTGCACTTGGTGACGTGGATACCATTGCCGCCCGGCAGGAAGCGCTCACGCGCATGCGGTATGGATACCCTTCTCCCGTGCGCGGGGCAGCGCTCGGCATTCTGCGCCGTGCCGCTGCACGGGGTGCACTGTCAGCCGACGTCTTTCTTCCACTGCTTCAGGACAGGAATGTGTGGCTCCGCAATTCGGCGATCGCTGCGCTGGGAGACTCGGGAGGAGAACACGTCCTGCCGTCGCTCGATGCTCTCGCCTCCGACGCGAAGAACCCTTCTGCAGCAGCGGCGAAGCGGAATGCGGAGAAAATTCGCAAGCGTTTTCGAACCGGAGGATGATCGATGATGTCGCACCGCGTTGTGCTCACGTCTGTTCTGATCCTTGGCATGTGCTGGTTGGGTTGCCGTCAATCGTCCGAAGGTCCACGGCAGCGCACAATTGCCGGCATCGTCTTCCAGGAGGATCAGTTCTTCCGCCTCGTTCTGTTCGGCATGCGTGATGCAGCCGCAAAGGAAGGAGTACAACTGCTTGAAGCAAACAGCGCAGGAAGGCCCGACAAGGAAATACAGCTGGTGAACACATACATTGCACAGGGCGTGGACGCGATCGTCATTTCGCCGCTGAGCGCAACCGCATCGGTCAGCGCCCTGGAACGCGCACGATCCAAAGGGATTGCGGTGATCACCTACAACACGACCGTCGAGCGTGACATACCCCTCGCGTATATCGAGAGTGATCAGAAAGAACTCGGCGCATCCACCGGCAGAGCCGCGCGGGCGTATATCGAGCGGCACTGGGGAGGCAAAGCGACGGTGGCACTCCTGGCTTTTGACTCGCAGGCGCCCGAGCAAAGCCGGGCGCGGAGTGAGGGCTTCACAGGGGAGATCTTATCCCTCCCCGGAGTCCGCATCGCCGCAAGGCAGGATGCATGGCTGGCGGAACAAGCCGTGAAGAAGGCCGGCGACATCCTGACGGCGAACCCTGATGTGAATGTGCTGTGGGCAGCAAATGAAGGCGGGACCGTCGGTGCAGTGATGGCCGTGAAGAACTCCCGCAGTGCCGGCCGGATCGTCGTGTTCGGAACTGATGCAGGAGAACAACTTGCGGACTTCCTCCTGGCCGACGATGGGATCCTCCAGGCCGTCACCGGACAGGAACCCTTTGCCATCGGAACGCGCTCCGTGACGACAGCAGTCAAAGCCCTCACGGGGGAAGCCGTCGCAAAAAGAGTCTCGCTGCCGGGCCGCCTGCTCACACGCGAACATCAGGACGATGTCCGGCGTTTCAAAGAAGAACTACAGAAGATGCTGAAGAGTGACACTCCTTGAACTGCAGAACATATCGAGGGTCTTTCCCGGAACCGTAGCCCTGAAGGAGTTCTCCGCACGCTGGGAGGGAGGCAAGATTCACGCGCTGATCGGCCGCAACGGCGCCGGCAAGAGCACGCTTGTCAACATCCTCACCGGTGCCCTCCCGCCCACGAGCGGGACGATCCTGCTGAATGACGCCCCACTGCGTTTCCGTTCCCCTGCGGATGCACGACGGGCGGGCATCGCAGCAGTGTACCAGGAACTCAGTCTTCTCCCCGATCTGGACGTCGTCGAGAATGTGCATCTCGGACGATTACCTGTACGGAAGGGAGCGCTTCCGGGGCGTGTTGACTGGAAGGCTGCGGAGCGGCACACCCGCGATCTGCTGGATCGGCTTCATGTTTCGCTCCCTCTCCACACGCCACTGCGACATCTGTCCGTGGCCCGGCAGCAGCTCGTCGAAATCGTTAAGGCCATGGGTTCCGCCCCGGGGATATTGCTGTGCGATGAACCCACGTCAGCACTCTCCTACCAGGAGGCCAGGTGTGTGTTTGCCCTTCTCAGGACACTCGCCGACGAGGGGGTGCTCGTTGTCTATATTACCCATCGGCTACAGGAGATACGCTCGTTTGCTGACACGGTCACGGCACTCCGCGACGGAATTTCCGCAGGAACCACCCCATCAGCAGAAGCGACTCCCGAACGGATGGTCACGATGATGTTCGGAGAGGATGTGCGCTTCACCCGCATGGTGGACCATTCCCCATCCTCATCTGTCGTGCTGGAGGTGCGGAGGATGACCCGGAAGCCGGCATTTACAGATGTTTCCTTTTCCCTCCACGCGGGGGAGGTGATTGGCATTGCGGGACTGATGGGTTCGGGACGCACAGAGTTGCTGCGGACACTCGCCGGAGCGGACACGCCTGATGCGGGCGATCTCGTACTCCATGGACAGCCCTGCGTTCCGCAGAGCCCGGCCCAGATGAAGCGTCTCGGAGTCGTCATGACTCCCGAAAACCGGAAAGATGACGGCCTGATAACGCTCCTGAGCACGCGCATCAACATCTCACTGGCGAGCCTGGACCGTCTTGCGCCTCACGCCATCACCAGCCGGCGTCGCGAACGGGAATGCGTCACCCGTATGCAGAAGGAACTCGATATCGCGCTCTCCGATCCCGAGCGGCCCGTCTCCTCGCTCAGCGGCGGCAACCAGCAGAAGGTTGTGCTCGGCAAATGGCTGGCGACCGATCCACATGTGATGCTGCTGGATGAGCCGACACGGGGAATCGATCTCAAGGCAAAGGCGCAGATGTTTCAGACCATCCTCCGGTTGAGCCGCCAGGGAATAGGAATGATCATCGTCTCCAGCGAATTGGAGGAATTGCTCCTGTTGTGTCACCGCCTCCTGTTCATGCAGCACGGCCGCATCACCGGAAGCGCTGACGCAAGCTCGACGACCCTCGAGACTCTCCTCGCACGATGCATGGAATCTTCATGAGCCATCGCCCTCACCACTTCGTTCTGGAGATTGTGCTGGTTGCCCTGTGCATTGCCCTTGCCTCCTCGGAATGACCATGGTCATCATTGCGGGAGAGATCGATCTGAGCGTAGGATCGGCCGTTGCGTTCGCAGGCTGCTGGACGGCATATCTCACCGGCGTATTGACGACCACGCTCGGGTGGCCGTCAACGATTGCGGTTCCCGTGGCGATCGTCATGGCCGTGGCCACCGGCTTTCTCCTCGGAACGCTGACCGGTTTCATCAGGATGAAGTATCAGGTCCCGTCCTTCATCACGACGCTTGCGCTTATGACCGGACTCAGTGGAGCGGCGGAATTGATCACCAACGGATTTCCCCTGACACCGTTCCCC
>JAGDMK010000077.1 GCA_017860635.1 Bacteroidota bacterium | reverse complement strand
TGGGCGTTGCGGCACTATGATGAGGCGCTCAGGCTGAGCGAGCGGTACCTGGTGCGATTTCCGGACGACCCCATGGCGTACGTGTACCATGCGCTACTTCAGGTGGATGGCTTCGGCGATCTCGCCGGTGCGGAAGAAACAGTCGAACGCATGCGCACGTGGGACCGGACCCGCCGATGGATGGATACTCGTGACAGCGAGTCCTTGCCCCCGTTGCTCAATGCTATCGGGTCGTACGTGCCGTACCTCCGACGGGAATACGCGAAGGCGAGCGCGAGTGCACTGCAGGCCACGCAGCACTTCGGTGGGAGGAGAATGAGTCTCCACGTGTTGTGGGCCTGCCGCAACGAAAGAGGCGTTCAGACGTACCTTGATTCTCTCATCGTGCGGAACACAAGAACGGTCGCCCGGAATAGCGCGATCGGAAATGCATGGTTGGGGTTGGCTCTGGCGTACGCCATCCAGGGAAAAAAGACGAAAGCACGAGAGGCTATACAACGGGCAGAATCCCTGCAACCAAGGTTTGACGATCCATGGATGTACAGGGAATCCTATCCAGAGTGGATGGCGAGCACGTACATCATCCTCGGCGATCACGCCAAGGCCATCGGCATACTGAGAGACCTTCTTTCACGTCCGGGCTGGCTCACGGTCTGGAAACTCCGCCTGGATCCTGTCTATGATCCGCTGAGGAACGATCCCGCGTTCAAGGCACTCCTTCGGGATGAAGTGCGTGCGACGACACCGTAAGCGGCTCCACTCTTTGCAGGCGGCTGCCGGGTTGATAAATGCAGGTCACCTCAAAATTTCGTATCTAGATACATGGGCCGGTTGTCTGCAAAAAGAAAGGGGAAAGCGAAGACCCTCCCTCCGCATCTACGTCCGTTCTTCTAGGACAGGCAGTTCCGGGATCTTTCCATGGCTGCAGACGCCGACTTCATTATCGGGCGGCTGCTCGCTGAAGGGGATTGGGAGTCGGTCAAGTGGCTACGCCGTGAGGTAGGAGACAAGGCATTGCGCGAGTGGCTCCTTGGACGCTCGGGTGCAGGACTGCCTCCCCAGAGCCTGCGATTTTGGGAGCTCGTGCTGGGGCTGGACTGCCGCAAGGTGAACACCTGGATCGTAAGGCAGAAAGAAAACCCTTGGCATCGAAGATTCGCCGTGTGACCTTCCATTCAGAAGTCCTCAGCAATCGTCAGCACGCTGTACTCCGCTGACTCGGTCCTTTCCTTTCCGAGATGGACTTTGCACTGGCCGGCGGGACGGCTCTCGCATTATACCTCGGTCACCGCCGCTCTGTCGTCTTTGATTGGTTCACAAAAAAGAGAATCGCGGATGTGGTGAAGATGGCAAAAACCATTCAGGACCATGGAATCCCGCTGGTCGTCCGGCAGATCGACAGAGACACACTTGTGGGATCTGTATCAGGAGTGCGCACGGCATTCTATGAGTAGCGGTACCCCATCCTTAGGTCACCCGTCCGGCTGACGTCGCATGGCAGTATGCTTGCATCACCCGAGGACATCGCTTGCATGAAAATCTCAGCAGTTGCCCAACGGGGAGCAAGAAAAGACTTCGTCGATGTCTTCGCACTCCTTAAGTTCGGCATGCCGCTGGAGAGCATACTTTCGCTGTACAGACGGAAGTACGCAGTGACTGAGATCTTTCATCTCCTCCGCTCTCTCGTGTATTTTGATGTTGCGGAGTCGGAGCGGATGCCAAGGATGCTCTTGAATGTCACGTGGTCCGCCGTGAAGAGCACCCTTCGCCGCGAAGTGCAGCGACTGGCGGCGGGCTGATTACTTGATGATCTGGGCTGTCGCTGGAGGTGGTCGGAACCCCAAACACAAGCCGCGATACGGTCAATTCATCACGGCGTTTGCGTAACCATCGTGCTTGCGGGTCTACACGCAATCATCGGAACAGTCAGCGCTTCTACCGGCCCGACACAGGAGCTAGCGAGCTTCACCCACCGCTTTCGTCGTTCCTTCCGCACGCGCTTCCTCCGCCCGGAACGCCATCAGATGACTCTCCATCGCACTGCTAATCGTCGTTGAGAGTGGAGCGGGATTGTGTTGTGAGACCGCCTGTGCGAACGCGTAGGCAAGACCATAGTCCCCTCCACCATGTCCCGATGCAGTAGCGGCGTGTTCATCCACGTTCCACCGGGCGACCATGTCCGTCTTGAAATTGGAAACGAGAAGATCTCTCTCATCCCCGATCAAATCTCCCTCCGTTCCCATGATCCGGATTCGGCGTCCAGCATAGCTCGTGTGCGCTTCCATGTTGAAATTCGCCGTTATGCCATCCTCAAACTGCATCGACACGACTTGATGATCGACCACGTCATTGTCACAGTGATAGACACAACGGCCGTACGGACCATTCTTCAACTGATCCAGGATTGCGGGTCCCTTGTCACCTTCGGCGGGAAGGTCCATGTGATGCAGCCACGACCGGTTTCTATAATAAATCTTGAGTGCCGAATACGGACACGTCGCCTCTACAGCACATCCTCCTGTGCATCGGTCCGTGCTTCCCTGAGGGGCGTTTTCCTTTCTGAACCATGTCAGGGACCCAAAAGAGCCGATCCGCGTACAATGCTTGTTCGTCAGCCAGAGGAGAAGGTCCAGATCATGGCACGACTTCGCCAGCAGCATCGGATTGGACTCTCTCGAGTTCCGCCAGTTGCCCCGAACGAATGAATGCGACATGTGAATATGTTCGACGGGCTCCATGAGCTGGATGCTCACCATCTTTCCGAGAACGCCTGAATCCACGATCTCCTTCATCTTGCGGAAGAACGGGGCATAACGCAGGACATGACAGATTGCGACGATACGATCCTTTCTGATCGCGAGGTTCATGATATCCGAACACTGCTGCCATGACTGTGCAATCGGTTTCTCAAGCAGTAGGTCATATCCCATCTCGAGTGCCGCCATCGCCGGACCGTAGTGGAGTGCGTCCGGTGTGGTGATGATGACCGCGTCGGCGAACTTCTTCACCTTGAAGATGTCTTCCCAGGTCTTGAACTGCCGCTCGGCGGAGATCTTGTACCGATCGGCGAATCGTTTGCTGCGGAACGGGATAGGTTCGGCGAAGCCGACAATCTTCAGTGCGGAAGGATTTCGTTCGGAATAGGACGCGTAGACGTTCCCGCGATTGCCAGCTCCGGCGACGATGGCTGTCACCGGTTTGTCGATTTGCCTGAGCGCTGTGTCATCAGGAAACTCGATGGGTTGAGGAACGAGGTCGGCATATGCCCCGTTGGGGATCATCACACCGGCGGCCGTTATGCCGATGGCTTTCAGGGCGTCACGTCTGTTCCAGGATCGATTCATTGTATTGTCCTACGTGTAGTGGAGAATATCAGCTCAACGCGTTCGAGGTTCAGCGGTTCATGGTGGGTTTTGTGGATATGCTGCAGTTCCCTTCGCTGAAGGAGAGTGTCGCATACTGTCGATCTCCCCGTTGCGACGCGAAAGTTCGTGTTGCTCAGGCAAGACTCTCCAGATCGAGCAGATCCTGCTTTCGACCCGATGCTCTCTTGTTCCGGATCAGATCCTCTTTGGAGAGCAGCCAGATGTGTTGCTCGCCATAGTGTGTCGCGACCTTACGAGACCACGCCTCATCAAAGCTGACCCCATCTATGGAGGTCAAGATGTCGATGCGCAGGGGCGGATATCCCAGCTGGACCACGTGTCCAGCTGCGGCGAAATCGCGCCACGTTAGCGACGAGAGCGCGAACCCGAAGTCACGAAGTGCCCCCATGACTCGTTGAGCGTTCTCCTCGGATGGGCGAACAAACACGTCCATATCTCCCGTGTAACGCGGATGAGCGTGGAACGCGAAAGCATAGCCTCCCACGACCACGTACTCCACGTCGCATTTATTGCACGATCCGAAGAACTCTTCGAAGTCTTGCGCTACCGTCATACCCCTCTCCTTTGGGGAACTTGCCGAACTGACGGCGAAGCACCTCGACAGCACTGAGTCTCTCCTCGCCTGAACAGTTGCGCCAAAAGTCCTGGCTGTTATCGCACTGTTGTGGATCGTTGAGACCATATTTTCGAACGATTGGCTCTGCCATAAACGAAAGTATGTATCTCGGGCCACTTTTGCAACAACCGCAATACTTCTATTGCATCAACATCATTTTCCTGCTTTGCAGGAAATCGCCGGCGATCAGCCTGTACACGTATACACCGGAAGACAAAGCTTTCACATCAAAGCGGATCGCGTAGTAGCCTGCTGGCTGACTCTGATTCACCAGCACCGCTACCTCCCGCCCCAATAGGTCAAACACGACCAGCCGTACCACCACGGCTTCAGCCAGTTGATAAAGGATCTCTGTGCTCGGATTGAATGGATTCGGGAAATTCTGAGCGAGCAGAAACGTGCGAGGCACACTCGAGCTGTCGAATCCCACTGCAGAACTGGGATCGCGCGAGACCCCATGCACAGGCACCCTGGTCAACAGTCCTTCATACGTGAACCGAACGGTGTCCAGATAGACACCCGCTGCGATTGGCGCGAACCGCACACGTAATGCCACGCTGTCTCCAACAAGAAGGACTTCAGGCATGGTTGACTGTATGCTGAACGGCTTTCCGGAAATTGACGCGCTATCGAGGCTCACGCTCCTCGTTGAATGATTGTGCACGACGATGCTCCGAACCAGAGAGTCTCCCTTCAGAACTTCTCCAAAATCAATCGCGGATGGTGCAAAAGACAGTCTCACCGGCACTGAAGCCGCCTTGAGTGGGATCTTCACCAGCGCAACAGGATTGCTCGCGATCATGAACAGAGTGTCTGTGAATACTCCCGGTTGCGGCGAAGTGAACCTGACGAGAACACTGTCGGATGTCGAGAACGAAAGTCGCCCTGGCTGCGCAGTGAATCCGGGCGTCGTTGTGTATACGGTATCGATAACAAGTGTCTCTCCGGAGATGCTGGAAAGAGTGATCGCTGATTGGATCGTATCTCCGACCGTGATCTCTCCAAACTCCAGCGCAGAAGGAGTGCAGACAAGTCCGTGGAGGAAGGCGGTTCCCTGCAGTACAACACGCTGCATAATACCCGTAGTGCTGTCAGTGGACCAGATCTCGAGCGTATCCCGGATTGTCCCTGCTGTGCGGGGAATGAACGAGAATTCCACATCTGCGGCTCCAAATGCCGGCAGATACACCGGGGTGGCTGTTCGGAGGGAGAACTCGGCGTGTCCGACCTCGAAAGAGGTAAGGAGGCGATCCTGGGCCGTCGGATTATTGATTGTCAGGTGCGATGATGTCGAATCGCCGATAGCGCATGGCGGGAAAGTGAGCGTGTCAGCCGAAGGGATGAAAGCCGTTGTCCGCCACGGGAAGGAATACGCCCGGTATGTGTACACCTCCGGGGGAAGATCGAATTCATAAAGAACCTCCCCGGTAGCTGAGTACTCTGTCGCCGCCGGATTCACAGAACCCCATCCCACAAGTGTGTTCCCGTTGGGGAGTCTCTGTGCATATCCCAGCGCCCATCCGAGCAGATCAGGATCATGGCGGTACTCCCGCACAAGCGTTGCCACGTGCTCCTCTTCATCAAGGGTGTACTCGAGAGCCCGTGAGTACCCGCGGAAGGTCCCGTTGTCGAAGATCATGACATTGCCGTTTGGCAGCCGCCGGACCGCGTGCTGGTATTCAAAGCCGACCGGGTCGTTGACATACGTGAACTGGTTGTTCTTTCCGCCCCACCGCCATATGATCTCACCGGTCTCATGGTCAATCTTCGTGATCTCGTCCATGTTGCGCGAGCTGATGAGGATGTTGCTGTCCGGATCGATCTCGATGGCGTTGCCGTGAACGTAGTCGACATCAGCGGAGGTGAGATCTTCCTGCGTCGCATCGGTGATCTTGAAATGGTCCCAGCTGCGCCACTCGAACACTACATTCTTCTGCAGGTCAAGTTCCTGAATGATAAGCCCGAACACGAGCGCATGGGGATTCCCGCCGGGTACGATGGTGTCCATCGCCACTTCCTGGCCGTCGTAGCTCATCAGCCAGGCGTGACCGTCAGGCATCACCTGGAGCTCGTGCTCGTTGGTGTTGTACCCGTTCCCGCAGCGGTAGATGTCGATGAGCTGATAGGCGCTGTCCATTGCGTTGAAATACGCCGAGTCCTCGTCGTAGTAAGTGAGAATCCCGGTAGGCTGCACTTTAAAGTCCCAAGCGGGCACCCTCTGGTAATACTGCGGAGTGCCGTCCCGGTTGAGAATCATGAGGTACGGCGCACTTGTATCCCCTCCCCACGAGAAGCTGCCCAGAAAGATGGGCTCATCGGATGCACGTGCGTCCTTCAGGATCCGGATGGGCGGGAAGTCAGAAGGCAATTCATGTACGCGGCGGGGAAAAGGGGAGGAGGACGAAGACCCGGTACCTTCCAAAGAGGAACGGGCCGGACGTGCGGCCGGAAGCGCGCTCCTGCGCCCATTACCAACAGGGTATGATCCTACTGTGAAATCGAAGGATTTCGGGGGGAGGGATGTGCCTGAGATTGTCACCATGCCCTGGAGGACATTGACCTCAACACGTTCTCCTTTCTGAAATGGGAGGTCAGGCCTGAAGATGACTGTCCGCTGATCATCCGAGAGAACGGCGGTCCCGCGGTGCACACCGCTCGAGGAGCCGGTAACCTGAAACACTCCGCTCTGCACGGATTGATGGACGATGGGCTCGCTTCCCAGGCGCAGAGCGATCGTGGTTCGGGGATTCACCCGCGTTGCATTCGGACGCGGGGAGATGTACTGGTACGAAGTCCCCGATGACGGCCCGGCCAGGAGTCCAGCCGGACCCTGAAGTGAAAAGGTTGATGGAACAAGGACACAACACGCTACAACCACGAGACTTCGAACTGTTCTCTCCGTCATTCTACTTCACCATCACCATCGTCCGGGTGAAGAGCGTCTGCCACGTCCCGTTCCCGCCTGTTCCGCGCACCATGAGGCGGTAGAAATAGACGCCGGTGGAGAACCGGCTGCCGTCAAACGTCGCAATATGCTCTCCGGGTTCTTTTGTTCCCTCGGCAAGTATTGCCACTTCACGGCCGAGGAGATCGTAGACCGCAAGCCGGATGTCGCGGCTTCCCGGCTGTCCAGCTGAAGATGTGTGACCTGTTGACGCAAGTCCGTAGTCGGGCACGCGGAAACGGATTGTGGTTCCCGGGTTGAATGGATTCGGGTAGTTCTGGTCAAGTTCGTAGGTGCTAATGACGGGTGCCTCCTCTTCCACGTCCGTTGTTGGGGCAATGGTGAATGCGGCACTCTCGGAGAATAGCGTGCTGTCGCTGAACAGGCGGACGCGGACGGTGTATGTCGAATCAGTCGCAAGCGTTGCGCCTATCCTCCAGCTGTAACGTCCGGTATTTGCGGTGCTATCGTTGATTCTGGCGGCGAACACCCCGCTCCTGTACAACCGTATGCTGACCGGAACGCCGACGATTTTAAGGTTGGAATCCCAGCGTATCAATGTCGTTGCCCCCGGCGCGAATCGCGTTTTCGCCTGAGGCGCTGTGACGGTGATGAATGGTGGCGCTGCAGTGAACCTTCCCACAGATGACCATCCGCTTCGACCCAGCTCATTCTCAGCTTGTGCACGCCAGAAGTACGTGGTTCCATTCGCGGCTCCTGTCCACATGAAGGCCGACGATTTGAGCGTCGAATCGTTCACGACCGGAGTGACAAACAGGGAGTCGGTTGCGACCTGAAGGAACGAACCAGTCAGGTGTCCCGCCGGGCTCCAACGGATGAGTACCGGCTGCGTCTGGTCGACCGTGGCATTCTGTTCCGGGTTCACGCGGCCTGGGACGGGCGGCGCAGTCACCTGTTCGGGGACTCCGATGATGAATTCCCCGAATTTGCTGACAGTGACGGTGAGGCTCCTCTTCACTGAATCGTAAACAGTCGGAAGAGCGGCAAATGTCCCGGTTCCTTCCACATCACGCGCATACACAACTGCTCTACTCTTGTCTGTGTAGAGCCCGAGGGCAGTGCTGTCAAATGTCACATCGACGACATATCCGGTGAGTCCGATTGCCCGCAAGACCCATCGTCGCGACTGGACGAAGGGGGGCAGACCGGTGAATTCCGGCTTCACGGTGGCGGATGTGTAGTACTTCACAGACACATTGCTGTAGCCGGTGCTCCCCTGCACGATGTACATGGACACGCCTGTCAGCACTGAGTCGCCACGTTTGAAGTAATACGTGTTGCCCGGTTGCACATCAAAGACATTGATCGACGTTCCGGCCGTTGCCTGGGCGGCAAGGACGTGCTTCCAGGCCCGGTACGTGATAGTCCCGTCCAGAAATTCCATCTCAAACGCAATCGACTTGTCAGGTCTGACTTCAGTGAAGGCCTGTTTGCCCGTACTAAAATATGCCGCGTTTCCCCAGCCGATCAGAGTGTTGCCGTTGGGAAGACGCTGCACAGATCCCATCTGCGGACCGAACAGGTCAGGCGTGTGCCTGTACTGCCAGACGACTGTCGCTGTCTTGTTGACCTGATCGATCTGGTATTCCACTGCCCGCGAGGCCTGGACCGGATGATGGTTTCCGTTGTCGAAGAGAAGGAGGTTACCGTTCGGGAGCCGGCGCACGCTGTGGGGAAATGAGATATAGATCGGGGCATTGGCGGGATCTTCGCCGATGAATGTGAACTCGTTCTGCTTTCCCCCCAACCGCCACATGATCTCGCCGGTCATTCTGTTGATCTTCAGCACCTGGCAGGTCACCCGGAAACATGCCAGGATGTTGCCATCACCGTCGAGATCGTAGCCGTTGACGTGGATGTAGTCGAATGCTGCCGATGCCACATTATTGTAGGTGTCTGCTATAGGGACATAGTCCCAGCTTCGCCACTGGAAGACCACGTTCTTGTTGAGGTCAAGCTCTTGCAGAATGGATCCGACTACGATCGCATTGGGGTTTCCTCCCGCCACCACGCCGCTCAGATCCATGTACTGGATGTCGTAGGCGTGGAGCATCACATGGCCGTTTGGGAGCATCAGGAATTCGTGACTGTCGGCCTCGTAGCCATTCCCGCACCTGAAGCTGTCCACAGGAGCCAGTGTCGAATCCATGACGCGGTGCACCGTCCTGCTCCCTCCGGCGTATGTCCACGGGCTGTATGGTTCGGCATACGACAGAAGTCCGTTCGGGTGCTGTTTGAAATCGAGCGCATTGTCCGGGGTCCGCTTGTACCGGACGACCTTTCCGTTGTTATCGAGCATGAAGATGAAGTATCCGACGCCGGTGTGTGTTTCTTCCACCGCCAGGAAATAGTAGCCGGGGGCCGGATTGTTCGTTGTGTCGACCTTGAATGTGGGGAAGTCGGCAGGGAGAGTGTCCTGAAGGGATGCAGTCCGGTCGATTGACACAGCCGGCGGAAGGGTTCGAGCTGCGTCTGGGGAAGAACGCAATGAGCCGATTGCCGGGGCACTCCGCAGCCCCGCGGAAGAGATCGCCTCCTCTTCGATACTGACAACCGCCCCCTCTCTGTTGACGTAGTAGCGTTCAGTCAGCGGGACACGCAGTGGCGTTGTTGTGAAGGCAAAAGTCACAGGCCGCACCGGGTCACCATTCACCGTTTTGATGCCTTCATGCAGCGTCACCTGTACACTCTCACCAGGTTCCAGGGTCCGGTCCGGAGTGAACAGGATGGTCTGCCCGTCGTCGGAGATCGTGAGTGAGCCAGTGTGCAGCCCGCTCTCTGTCCCCCTGACCTCGAGAGAAGCCGGACTGAGTCTTGTTCGATCGACGTCGGTGTCACACCGTAGAATGATGTTGGTCTGCAGCGAAACGAACTTCGAATCCGGCACCGGCGAGATATAGACAAGCCGTTGCCCGAACGCACTGAGAGAAAATCCAGTGATGAGGAGATAGAGCATAGAGGATGCAGATTTCATGGACACTCGCCTTCACGTTTTGATTCCGACTATGTAAGATAAACCCAATGCATGCGATTATCAAGAATCGGCGGACACTCATTGTGTCGGTGAGCGGACCCATCGATGGTTGCCTGAATGCGTTTGAGATGGTGTTGATCCTTCTCGCAGCGTCGGGGACAACTATCTCTGCATCGTTCTGCAATCGATGGCAGGGTGTTACCCAAGTATGTTCGTTGTCGGAATGTGCAGATCAGAATCGCTGTGTTTGATTACCGGGACGTCCGCGACGAACATCGGTTTCGATGCTGGCATCGATGCAAGGGGGTTCCGGTCGGGCCGGGCTTCCATCGTTTCGCCACATCTATTGCCGGTCCCGACGCGGCTCATTTCTGAACACAACTGTCATTGTGCACCTGGCTGGTGCTCGCTCGTGGGGCGCGGCGCTATTAATTCCCTGAATGTGATGTGGGGTCGAGGCACAGGGACTTTCTCGTGTGGAGACTGGCCAATTGGGCCTCTTTTTGCCGTATTTTTCGTCATCCAGAAATTTAACTTGACTTCCTGATTAACGCTTGTTAATCTTGACATGCTTCTGCGTGAGATGGTCTCCGCCGCCCAGGCGCATGTCTTGAGACCGCCACGTTGCCCAAACGCTGTCCAGCTGCAGAACAACCTTGTTTACCCCGGCAGGAGGGATCTCCTGCCTCCAAAAAGAACCACAGTACTCTGACGGGATCCCATGCGCCGTGGTGTCCCCGTCCTGCTAAAACGAGGAGCATGCCTCATGCGAAACAAAGCCCAGCAAAGCACGGAAGAGCGCCGTGCCGCAATTGCGAAGGAAATCGAGGCAATTACTGTCGATCTCGAGCGTGTCCGGTCTCTCGTCAATCATGATCCTGAACCCGCGCCGACCGACGGATCACATCACACGCAACACGTTCGAGTACCAGCATCATCCCGCACCGTTTCCGGCATCAGGTAATCGTCGCTTTTTCCGCGTAGATGTCCTTCGTGGGGCGGCGGCGATCTTTGTCTTTGTCGTCGCTCCATCCCTTTTCCCAGCTGATTGCCACCCGTCCCGGCAACGATTCTCCACAGGCATTGGTTGCCTCGCGTAAGGTTCTCCTCCACGTAAGGTTCTCCTCCAGTCTGGCAGGTTGCTTTCCCGCGTTCCGTTTGGTACATTTTAACAGGATTATACCCATCCGCGCCCACCACGAACGAAAGGGACTGCCATGCACGTATTTCGCATGATTTTTCAGACGCTGCTTCTTCTGGCCTTCTGTTTCACGCTGGCAGATGCGCAGCCAAAGAAACGCATTGCCGTGTCGCGCTTTAGTGACGGTGCTGCCTATCATGGGTCCGGGGCGGGAATCGCCGACATGCTCGCCACCGCGCTCGTGAAGTCAGGCAAGTTCCTGGTTGTGGAACGCAAGGACCTCGAGAAGGTCCTGGATGAGCAGAAGCTCGGAGCAAGCGGGATCATTACCGCGGAAACCGCCCCCTCGATGGGAAAGGTTCTGGGCGTCGACATGATTGTTGTTGGAAGCGTCTCGGAACTTGGAACAAAGAAGCGGGATGTCGGAGGAGGGCTCGGGATATTTGATGCCGGCGTTTCCAAGAAGACCGCCCGCGCTGCGGTGGATATTCGTCTCGTCAACACCACGACCGGCGAGATTCTTGCAGCAGAAACCGAAGAAGGAACGGCATCCTCCCTCGGGCTTGGCGTGCGTTACGACGACATCAATTTCAGCGATCACAGCGCCTGGGATGACACTGATCTTGGCCAGGCCGCACGTGAAGCGATCGACGGCTGCGTTGAGCTGATCACGGAAAAGATGGATGCCATTCCGTGGTCCGGCCGTATCCTCAAAGTCAATACCGACGGTACGGTGCTCATGAAGCCGGGCTCGGAAGGAAGCGTGACGACCGGGATGGAGCTGGATGTGTATCAGGCCGGCGAAGAGATCAAAGATCCGGACACCGGACTCTCCATGGGGAGTGAGGAAACAAAGGTCGCCCACCTGAAAGTGCTGTCCGACATGCTGAACGGGAAAGCCTGCAAGGCCAAGGTCGTTTCGGGGCAGGGGATCAAGGTCGGAGATATCGTCAGGATGGCTGAGTAGCAGACACACCGCGGTGTGCGGGCGGGACGGACTCTATCGAAGGAAGGACGTATCGCCCGCTCCCTGCCGCACGATAACGGGTTCGTCTCCGGTCAGGTCAAGGACCGTCGATTGTTGCGAGTTGAGCGGCCCGGCATCCAGTATCAAGTCCACGGTGTTTTTATACATGTCGATGATCTCCGATGAGTCAGTGAGGACGACACCGCTGTCTCCGGTGGCGCTTGTACTGAGTATCGGATGTCCCAATCTTCGGCAGCTGCTTCATCTTTGCGGCGGGGAGGATGAATGTATACGGGCCGGGGATCAGGTGCTTCATGGTCTTGAATGCCGCATTGCTGACGTGGGCATAGCTGCTGATGTTCGTGAGGTCGGAACAGACGAAGCTGAATGGTTTGTCAGCCCTTTGCCGCTTGATGAGATGAATGCGCTCGATGGCGTTCTTGTCCTCGATGCTGCATCCAAGCCCGTACACGGTATCGGTCGGATAGATCACAAGGCCTCCGGCAGCGAGAATTTCCGCGGCCTTGCTGATGGCCCGCGCTTCGGGGTGCGCAATATGGATGGTGAGGATCATGGTCGCGCCGGCGATGAGTTGATTTTCAAAACGTAAGAAGAATAGGACAGAATGGCAACCGCAGCAGCGTGGCTCGTGGCAATCGTCGGGCGCCCGAATGTGGGGAAGTCCACGCTGTTTAACCGCATCATCGGCCGGCGCCACGCAATTGTGGATGACGCTCCCGGCGTCACCCGCGACAGGCACTACGGTGAAGCAGAATGGGCGGGCAAGAGTTTCACGCTGGTGGACACCGGCGGATATGTTCCTGCATCCGACGACACGATGGAAACGGCAATCAGGGAGCAGGCGGAGGTGGCAATCGACGAGGCCAACCTGATCCTCTTCGTGGTGGATGCCGGCTCAGGAATTGTCCCGGCAGAGCGCGAGATTGCCGACATCCTCCGCAAGGCGGGGAAACGCGTGGTCCTCGTGGCCAACAAAAGCGATGGCGATAAGAAAGAAAGTGGACTGGGGGAGTTTTACCAGCTCGGACTGGGAGATCCGGTCCCGGTCTCAGCTCTTGTCGGACGCAAAGTCGGCGACCTTCTGGATCTGATCACCAGGGATATCCCCGTCTCCGAGGCCATGGAAGACGATCCCCGGATCAAAATCGCCATCATCGGTAGGCCAAACGTCGGAAAATCCTCTCTCGTAAATGCCCTGCTCCAGGAGGACCGGCACATCGTCACCGACATCCCAGGAACGACGCGCGATCCCATCGACGCAGTGCTAAAGTACTACGGTGAAGAACTCCTGCTCATCGACACGGCCGGATTGCGCCGGAAGGCCAAAGTGAAGGAGTCGGTAGAACTCTTCAGCGCCTTACGCACGCTCAAGAGCATCGAGCGGTGCGATGTTGCGGTGATTCTCGTCGATGCCGTGGAGGGTATCGAGCACCAGGATCTGCGGATCGTGGAGACGGCGATGGAGAAGCACACGCCCGCCCTCATTGCAGTGAACAAATGGGACCTTGTTGAAAAGGACGACCGTACGGCAGTTGCGTATGAACGTGCGGTGCGCGACCGTCTGCGCATCTATGATTTTCTTCCGGTGATGTTCGTCTCCGCGCTCACGCGCCAGCGCATCTACAAGCTCCTCGATACGGTGAAGCAGATTCATCAGGAAGCGCAGAAACGGATCACGACCAGCCAGCTGAACGACCGTCTTCTCCCCGACATCCAAACACATCCGCCGCGCAGCAGATCGGGAAAAGAAATCAAGATCAAGTTCATCACACAGGTCAAGTCCGCCCCTCCGGTCTTTGCATTCTTCTGCAATGATCCCCGCTTGATCGATGACACCTATGTCCGCTTCCTGGAAAACCGGTTGCGGGAACACTTCGGATTTATGGGCGTGCCCCTGGTTATCACGCTGAAGAAGAAATGAACGCACCCCGGCGCACAATCGTCGTCGTCGGCGGTCTGGCTGCAGGTCCCAGCGCTGCCAGCAAAGCTGCCCGCACGGATCCGGGGGCACGCGTTCTGCTGTTTGAAGAATCGGATGCGGTCTCATACGGCATCTGCGAGCTTCCCTACTTCGTCGCGGGAGAGGTGCCGGAACGCGATCTTGCTGTCCACACCGCAGAGAGTCTGAAGCGGGAGAAAGGCGTCGACGTGCGCCTGCTGCACAAGGTCGAGTCTATTCATCCCGGCACACGCCGCGTCCGTGTGCGCAATCTCCAGAGCGGGTTGGTCTTTGACCAGTCGTACGACCGGCTGATCCTGGCCACGGGAGCCCACCCGCGCCGGCTGGGCATTCCGGGCGAGGATGCGCGCAACGTCTTTCACATCCGCACGCTCGATGGCGCAGTTCACCTTGAAAAGTTGATCGGACAGGAACGGCCGCGGCGCGCGGTGATTGTCGGTGCCGGGTATATCGGTGTGGAGATGGCAGAAGCGCTCCGCTCCCGGGGGATGGATGTCACCATGCTCGATACGCAGCGACTGCCGCTGCAGGGCATGGCGGAGCCCGCGCGGGAAGGGGTGCTGGAATCGCTCACGCGCCACGGCGTGACGTTCAAAGGGGGCGAAGGTCCGGTATCGATAGCGGCCGGGGCTGACGGGACAGCGACACACGTGCTGACTCCCCACGCCAGCTACCCCGCCGAGGTGATCATTGTCGCCGTGGGCGTGGTTCCGAACACCGCACTGGCCGTGCAGGCAGGCCTCCGGGTCGGGCGGTCGGGAGGCATACTCACCGACCACACACAGCGGACGTCGGTGGACACCATCTATGCGGCGGGAGATTGCTGTGAAGTCCGCAACAGCATCACGAACAACCCGGTGTACATCCCGCTCGCAACCATCGCCAGCAGGGCGGGATGGGTCGCCGGGACCAATGCTGCAGGTGGCCGGGCCCGGTTTGACGGAGCATTGAGGTCTGTCGCTGTGAAAGTATTTGAATGTGAAGCGGTGCGCATCGGACTGAGTGAATCGGAGGCGTTGGAGGCGCGGTTCAAGCCCGTCAGCCAGACAATCGTGGCGCAATCGCGCGTCGGTATGATGCCGGGCAGCAAGAAACTCACTGTCACGCTCATAGCTGATCGTGCTTCGGGACGGCTCCTGGGCGGAACACTGTTCGGCGAAGAGGGGGCTGTGCTGCGGGCCCATGCACTTGCCGTTGCCCTGCAGCAGCGCCTGACGGTGGATGCGTTCCGGACCACCGACTTTGCCTATGCGCCGACGTTCAGCCCGCTCTGGGATCCGTTGCTGGTTGCTGCCAACGCCCTCTCGCGGGAACTCCATCCAACGGACCGCCCATGAAAAACCTGACGATCATCGATCACCCTCTGATTAAACGTGATGTCGCAATCCTCCGTGATGCTGCGACAACGAACCATCTCTTCCGGACGACGCTCCGGAGGATCTCCTCCGTCATGGCGTTCACCGTCACGCATGACCTCCGGTTGCGCAAGACCAGAGTCAAGACTCCCCTCGAGCGGACGACCGGGTACAGGCTTGCCGATGATATTGTCATCGTGCCGGTCCTCCGTGCCGGGCTGGGTCTTATCGACGGGTTCCTGGATGTGTTGCCGGAGGCCCGCGTAGGGCATGTCGGACTGTACCGGAACGAGAAGACGCTTGAACCCGTCGACTACTACGCAAAGTTTCCCCAGGGTCTGCGGAAGAGCCTTGTGCTCCTGCTGGATCCCATGCTGGCCACCGGTGGAAGTGCGACCGCGGCCATCACGTTCCTCAAACGCCGGGGTGCGAAACGCATCCGGTTTGTTGCGCTGGTCGCTGCTCCGGAAGGTGTAAAACGCCTCGCCGCAGCCCACCCCGATGTCCCGATATACTCTGCAGTGCTGGACCGTGAGCTGAACAAGTCCGGCTATATCCTTCCTGGTCTGGGTGATGCGGGCGACCGGATGTTCGGGACGGAGTAAGGGGGCGCACCAACCTGAGATCTCCCTGCATTGCGATGATCGGCGACCCTCGATCGTGCAACGCAATACCCCCGTCGGGATCTCGTCTTGGACCCCCCGCTCGGGATCTCTTCCTGGTACCTGCCTCCAGGATCCCTTCTCGGGCCCCACCCTTGGGATCTCATCTCAACCTTTGCTTGACAATCGGCCCCATACGACCTATATTTTCCTGGGCTTCCGTCCGATGAACTTACTCTGCTCGCGGGCTGTTTTTAGCATTGGGGGGCACCACATTTCAGTGTACGGCAGACTGTACGGGCACCGATGACGAATCCGAAGTACAAGAAGAAGCTGGATGACCTGCTGGCGCTGTGTCAGAAGACGCTGCCCCGGGTGGACGAGACGCTGATCCGGCGTGCCTTCGACTTTGGCTTCAATGCTCACCGTCACGACATCCGTGCGTCCGGTGAACCGTACTTTGACCACCCGTACGCCGTTGCGAAAATCGTTGCCAAAGAAATTCCTCTCGATGATGTCTCCGTTGCAGCTGCTCTCCTCCATGATGTAGCAGAAGACACCGATTACCAGATCAAGGATATCCGGGAAGAATTCGGCCCTACCGTGGCGGACATTGTCGATGGGGTGACAAAAATCTCCGATATCTTCAAGAGCCACGATCTCACACAGGCGGAAAGCTACCGGAAGATGCTGTTGTCCATGGTGAACGACATCCGGGTGATGCTGGTGAAGTTCGGCGACCGCCTGCACAACATGCGCACGCTGGAGTACCTGCCGCTGGAGAAGCAGCGGCGGCTCGCGAGAGAAACGCTTGACATCTATGCGCCGTTTGCCCACCGCTTCGGTCTGGCGAACATCAAATGGGAGCTGGAAGACCTTTCGTTCAAGCACCTGAACAGGGAGGCGTACGATCAGATTGCCCGGGATCTCAAATCCCGGCGCAGGGAACGCGAACACTACATACGGAAGTTCTCGATTCCCATCGAGAAGCGCCTCAAAGAGCAGGGGTTCAAATTCGAGATCAGCGGACGGCCGAAGCACATCTACAGCATCTACAACAAGATGCTCAAGCGGAACAAGCCGCTCGAAGAAGTGTACGACCTGTTTGCCGTACGCATCATTCTGGATACAAAGGACCCGAACGACTGCTTTGCTGTCTATGGCATCGTGTCGGATATCTACATCCCCAATTCGGAACGCTTCAAGAACTATATCTCCGTCCCCAAGAAAAACGGTTATCAGTCCATTCATACCACGGTTGTCGGTCCTGAAGGGAAGATGGTGGAAGTCCAGATCAGGACCGTGTCCATGCATGAAGTTGCGGAGAAGGGCGTGGCCGCGCACTGGGCATACAAGGACAGCGCAGTCTCCTCTGATCCGGAGCTCACAAGCTGGGTGAGCTGGGTGCGTGAGATCTTTGAGAATGCTGCGGAAGGGCAGGTGCCCACCCAGCAGCTTCTGGAGAGCTTCAAGCTGAATCTCTATCAGGACGAGATCTACGTCTTCACACCGAAGGGAGAGCTGAAGATCCTTCCGAGCGCATCCACCCCCATCGATTTCGCGTACGAGATCCATTCCAAGGTGGGCGACCACTGCATCGCTGCGAAGGTGAACGGCCGGATCGTGCCGCTGGACACGCGGTTGAAGAGCGGGGATCAGGTCGAGATTCTGACATCGAAGAACCAGACCCCGAATCCGGACTGGGAGAAGTTTGCCGGCACGCACAAGGCGAAAGCGCACATCCGGCGCTGGATCAAGGACGAACAGCGCAAAGCCATTGATGAGGGGAAAGAGCAGTGGGAACGCCGGCTGAAGCGCGCAAAGCTGAGCATCAACGAAGATGACCTGGTCCGGTTCATCCGCGACAAGAAAATTGAGAACATCGCCGCATTCTACCTCGGGGTGAAAGAAGGGAAGATCGACGCCGATGAACTGATCGCCCTGTATCAGGAAGAGCAAAAGCACCCGCAGCCGGTGAGCGTGGAGGAGTCGCGCATTGACGGGCTCTTCAACCGGTTCATCACGACGGCGCGCGGCGTGACGGGCGGGATTGTGCTGAATGGCACGCACGATAACTTCATGCACAACTACGCGAAATGCTGCCAGCCCATCCCCGGGGATGAGGTGGTCGGGTTTGTCACTACGGGGGAAGGGATCAAGATCCACCGCAAGAACTGCCACAACATCCGCACGATGATGAAGACCGACGCCAGGCGCATTGTGGACGTCCAGTGGCCGTCCGACAATGGCGTGCTGTTTGTGGCAGGCATACGCGTGGCCGGCGATGACCGGCCGTCCATGCTGAATGATCTCACGCATGCGATCTCTTCGTACAGCAACACCAATATCCGGAGCGTCAACATCGAATCGGAGGACGGGCAGTTCGAGGGGACATTCATCGTGAACGTCGAAAACACTGAGCACCTCGCACGCATCCTCGAAAAGATCAAGCGCGTCCAGGGCGTGCGCGGCGCCGAGCGTTTTGAGGAGTAAGACTGTGGCCGGGACACCGGGACGCGTGCTGGGGATAGACTACGGGACGAGACGGGTCGGACTCGCGATCAGCGATCCTCTCCGCGTGCTCGCGGGGCCCGTCGGGACGTGGGACAACGAACCTGACCTGATGAAGCGGCTTGCGGAGTTGATCACCGGCGAAGGCGTGACACTGGTGGTCGTCGGCATGCCTTACGCCCCTGACGGCGGAAAAGGTGCGAAGGCGCGCGAGGTGGACGGCTTCATTGCCCGGCTGAAGTGCCACCATCCGGTGCCGGTCGAAACGTGGGACGAGAGCTACACGAGTGTCGAAGCCCAGCGGCTGTTGATTGAGGGAGGGAAGCGGCGCAAACAAAGGCGGGCAAAGGGTGCAGTCGATACGATGGCAGCCCGCCTGCTCCTCCAGCAGTTCCTTGATGCACACACTGTCCCTGAACGATCCTCATAGAACCGCTGTGTCCATCCCGCTCAACGCACCTGAGACACCCGCGCCGGCCGGTCCATTCCGCGGCGCCTGGCTCTGGGTCCGGTCACACAAACTCAAGACCGTGTTCTTTCTCCTGGGGGCGTTTCTGTTGTATGAGCTCCTGACGATTCCGTTCATCACGATTCTGAGCCTGAACTCGACAAACCCG
>JAGDMK010000007.1 GCA_017860635.1 Bacteroidota bacterium | reverse complement strand
CGAAGTGCTCATCGCAAACTGTCCGATGGCACCTTTGAAATCCGACGGTGCGCCGGACGGGAGCGGATCCACCACAATTTTCACCGCCGGGCTCGTCGCTGTATAATTGACATTCCTCCCGAACGGATCCCGGAAGAACGCTTCAAACGGGTCATTCGACCGGGCATGTGGCAGCTGAACGGTGGTCTGCACTTCCATTGGTCCGATTTCCAGAGGGCCCGATTGTGTCGGAAACAGTGCAACACGTTTGATGACTCCAACTCGGTATGATTTGCCGTTGATGGTCTCCGACGTCAACGTGATGTTCTTGGGGATCTCCACATCCTCGCTCCAGAAGCCGGTCATTCCCGGATTCTTGGTCACGGCATAATTCACGACGGAAACACGTGTGTAGAGTTTGAAGACCAGGTTGATCTGCTCGCCCTGGGTTACCCGTGACCGGTCGATGACGGCGCGAAGGAACAGATTCTCACCCATCTCTGCCGGCACGGCCGCCTCATCCTGGGCCTGCTGAGGCTTTCGTGGTGCGGCCTTCACAATTTCAATCGCGACAGGCTGGCTTTTGAGCACGGCGCCTCCCGCCTCAATACTGGCCGCGCCGATGGTGAATTTGCCCAGCTCTTTCGGCTGAAGCACATAGCTGTAGGTCACCGACGAGGAGACTGCTCCATTGATAATCTGCATGCTGCTCGATTGGTTCGGGCCGGACATGATGTGAAACTTGCTGAGATCAGGCAGTTGCAGATTCTTCCCGCCGCTCATCGACTGTGCGGTGACGGTGAACGAGAGGGTGAATTGTTCGCCCAATCCCACCGTTGGACGGTCGACCGCAGCCTCAAACGACGCGTTCTGCGCCGCCCCGTTTGCCGCAAGAAGCACGAAGGCCGCAAGGGCCGCTATGAGGAGTCGTGCTTTCATCTCACCAATCCTTTTCCGTGCGCGCGCGCACGGCCTGTTTGACCTGACGCTTCTTCTGAATATCACGCTCGCTGTTCTTCAATACATCCAGGATGCGTTCCGCTTCGGCCTTTGAAATCTGCCGGTTTTGTTGCTGCTGTTGTTGTTGCCGCTGCTGTTGCTGTTTCTGCTGGTCTTGTTGATCCTGATTCTGCTGCTGATTCTGCTGCTGGTCTTGCTTGTCCTGTTTGTTCTGCTGATTTTTCTGCTGCTTGTTCTGTTGTTGCTGTTGCTGCTGCTGTTGGAGCATCCGGAGCGCAGCCGAGAGATTGTACTTCGCTTCGAGGTCATCCGGATCGAGCTTCAATCCGTCGACGTATGATGTGATCGCTTTCTGCGGGTCCTGTGCTTTCAGATAGGCGTTGCCGATATTGTAGGACGCATCGGCTCTGGTGCGACGTTCCTTTGTCGCCTCACGTGCTGCCTCATACGCCCGCACAGCTTCGTCATATTTCCCCTGCTTGTACAGGGCGTTGCCCAGATTGAAATGCCCCTGGACAAGCTGCTGCTCCTGCTCGAGTGCCTTGCGGTAGTTGATCTCCGCATCTGCAAAATTCCTGTCCTTGTACTTGTCGTTGCCTTTGTTCACCAGTGAACGGACAGACTGTGCCGGAGCGCTCTGCAGCGCGAGCGCAGTGACCATGACGATGAGTGTGCACCAACGGATCATGCCTGCACCCCCTCCTGTTTGCGCAGCAGCCGGTTGAGCGAGAGCCACGGCGTTTTCCTCTCCGACAGAATGAATTCCAGAATCAGCAGGATGAGCACGGGCGCGAGGAAGAACTGGAAGCGGTCCTCAAAATCCGTGAACTGCTTCACGCCGAATTCCTTCTTCTGAAGAGCGCTGACATCCTTGTAGATAGCATCAAGTTCGTCCTGCGATGTGGTCCCCCGGAAATACTTGCCTTTTCCGATCAGCGCTATCTTCTCCAGTGCTGCTTCATCCAGTCTTGAAACGACCACGTTTCCCATCCGGTCCCGCTTGAAATCTGTCTGTCGCCCGCCCGTGCCGTAGACGGGAATGGGAGCGCCCGTGGGCGAGCCCATGCCGACAGTGTACAGCAGCACACCTTTGGCTGCCGCGGCCTCTGCATCGTCAAACACATCCCCTTCGGTGTTTTCCCCGTCGGTGATGATCACGATGACCTTGCTGGTCTGTTCTTTGAAATCGAACGACTCCGTCGCGCGTTCAATGGCAATCCCGATGGCTGTGCCGGGCAGTGAGACGGCATCGACATCCAGCACATCAAGGAAGAGATTGGCGGCACTGTAGTCGTTCGTCAGAGGAAATTGCGTGTATGCTTCACCCGCAAACACGACGAGCCCGATCCGGTCTCCCCCCAGCTTTTCAATCAGATTGCGGATTTCGAGCTTGGCCTTCTCGAGACGGTTCGGCTTGATGTCTTCCGCCTTCATGCTGAGAGAAAGATCCAGCGCGATGAAGATGTCCACCCCTTCCTGTTTTACTTCCTGGAGCCGGGTGCCGATCTGCGGATTAGCCAGCGCAAGGATGACCAGTGCCAGCGCAAGAAGCATCAACCCGAACTTCACCGGGCGTTTGAACGCACTCGCCTCGGGCGCAAGCCGCCGCATCATGGACGGCGTGGCAAACCGTTCCGCGGCACGCTTCCGGACACGCCAGACCCACCACCCCACGAGGACGAGCAGGGGGATCAGCAGAAGCAGGGTGAGATATTCCTCGTTGACAAACCGTACCATCAGGGCACCTTCCTCAGGATTGTTCCCAGAGCAAGGAGCTCCAGCAGGAGGCCGGCCAGGCCGATCCACGTCCAGGCGTAGAACCGCTCCGTGTATGACCGGTACGATTTCACTTCGATGCGCGTTTTCTCCAGGCGGTCGATTTGCGCATAGATCTGCTTGAGGGCCTGATTGTTCTTAGCACGGAAATACTGCCCGCCGGTCAGATCCGCAATGGTGGTGAGCGTCTTCTCGTCGACGTCCACCGGCACATTCTGATAGCGGATGCCAAAGGGAGTCTGCACGGGGTACGGCGCTTCGCCGACGGTTCCGACGCCGACCGTGTAGATCCGGATGCCAAATGTCTGCGTTGCTCTCCTTGAGCCGGTTCACCCCCTGGGCGATAGCCATCCCGATGGCCGTGCCGTCTTCGACCATCCCCGGTTTCACCTGCTTCAGCAGCCCGGTGAGCACGCGGTAGTCAAGCGTCATCGGACACTGCGTGAAACTCTGCCCGGCAAAGATGACAAGTCCGATCCGGTCGTGCGCCCGGCCTTTCACAAAATCCTCGGCTACCGCCTTTGCCGCCACGATGCGGTTGGGGTGGAAGTCTTCTGCGAGCATACTCCCGCTGATGTCCAGCAGCAGTGCAATGTCGATTCCTTCCGTGTAGATATTTTCACCCTGGGAGCTGGTCTGCGGGCGGGCAAGGGCCACAACAACGGCAGCAATGACGATCATGCGGAGCACTGCCGGCAAATGCCGGAGCCGTTCACGCCATGTCGGCTTCACCGCGGCAAAAGCCGAGAGCGTCGGGAAGCGGAGATCGCTGGCCAGCTGCTTCTGGCGGCGGATGTACCAGAAGACGAGCACAGGGATGAGGAGCAACCCCCAGAGGAATTCCGGATTTGCGAATGTGGTGTTAGGATGCCACATGCGTTGCGTCCTTCTGTGCCGGCGCTTCGACCGGAGTCATCTCTACGATCTTTGTCCGGTCCACAAATGTGTACACCGCAGCCAGGGATTCCTCGTGCTCCATCACTCCTGGCTGGTGCTTGGCAAATTTCACGAGATCGGCTGTGCGCAGCACTTTCTCCGTGCTGAAAAGGAGCTCGCTACCCGGCCGGAGCCGCTTGAGGCCGATCATGATCTCATCCGTGGTTTCTTCCAGCGCGGGCAGTTTGTACCGGTTTTCGAAATACCGCCTCAGGATTTCCGTCAGTTCGGAATAATACTGCTTCACCTGACCCTGCTGCCAGAGTTTCTTTGCCTTCAGGCGGCCGAGCTCCTCCATTGCAATAAGGTGGGGGGGACGGTCCGGTGGGACGTATTCCTCGTCTCCCGCCTTCCGCTTTTTCTTCTTCCAGTACCAGTAGCCCAGGTACGCGAGTCCGGCAACCACAAGCAGAATCCCCCCATACAGCAGGATATCCTCCCAGGCAAGCGGCAGGGACATCACGGGTTTCACATCCTTGATGTCCTCGCTCGTGTCCGGCGGCACGGTGTGCACGGTGACCACGAGAGAATTGGTCAACGCAACATGCGAGGTGGTGTCGCCCGGCAGGAAGAACAGAAACGGAAGCTGCGGGATGACGGCATCACCGGAGTCGTACCGCGCGAGAACGAACTCCACCTCACTGGTGGTATCCGTGGTGGGATGGATGCCGGACTGATCCAGAACCGTGAACCCGCCAATGGTATCGCCCACAAGCGGCTGGATCGTCAGCCCGCGCAAATGGCGCAGCTCCACACGCACGCCGATCCGGTCACCGAGCAGATAGTGCGTGGAATCCACACGTGCCCGTGCCGAAACCCCCTGTGCATTGAGCGGAGCAATCGGGAGGAGCAGAAGCAGTGCCGCTGAGCAGAGTGCCGCCTTCAGTTGAACCGTCTTCATCACAACCTGCTCTCCCGGAGCTTGAAGAAATCCACGATCGGCTTGATATACGGACGGTCGATCCGCACGGGAATCGCATCCACCTTGCTGCGGACAAACAGGCTGCGCCGCTTCTCTTTGCGCTCTTTCCAGTACTGCACAAACGCTGCCCGGACACTCTGGTCCGAGGTGTCCACCCACCGTTCGCTCTTGGTTTCCGCATCCGTGAACTTAACGAGCCCTACGTCCGGAAGCATCTCTTCCCGGGGATCCACGAGTTCCACGGCAATCACGTCGTGCTTCCGGCTGATGATCCTGAGAATCTGGTCGTAGCCATCGTCGATGAAGTCCGATATCAGAAACGCGATAGTCCGTTTCTTGTGCACGTGGTTGAAGTACTCAAGCGCCCCGCGGATGTTGGTGCCGGTCCCTGTGGGTTCAAAGGATATCAGCTCACGGATGATGCGGAGAATGTGCGCACGTCCTTTTTTCGGCGGGACAAATTTCTCGATCTGGTCGGTAAACAGAATGAGTCCGACCTTGTCATTGTTCTTGATCGCCGAGAATGCGAGCACGGCGCAGATTTCTGCCGCAATCTCATTCTTCATCGCCTGGACCGAGCCGAACTGTCCCGAACGGCTGAAGTCCACGACCAGCATCACCGTCAGCTCGCGCTCTTCTTCAAAGATCTTGACAAAGGGATGGTTGAACCGCGCCGAGACATTCCAGTCGATGGTGCGGATGTCATCACCGTACTGGTACTCCCGCACCTCGGAGAATTCCATCCCCCGTCCTTTGAAGACGGAGTGGTATTCGCCGGAGAAGATCTGATTCACAAGACCACGGGTCTTGATCTCGATCTGGCGGACTTTCTTAAGAAGTTCTCGTGTGTCCACGATGCCCTCTCAGGGCACTTCGATCTTATTCAGCACTTCCTGCACCACCTGCTCTGACGTCACCTCTTCTGCTTCCGCTTCGTACGTCACGGCTACGCGGTGCCGGAGCACGTCAAGGCTCACGGCCCGGACGTCTTCCGGAATGACATAGCCACGCCGCTTGATGAAGGCATAGGCCTTTGCGCCAAGGGCGAGGTTGATCGACGCACGCGGGGATGCTCCGTAGCTGATGAGCTGCGCGAGGTTGGCCAGATTGTACTGCTTGGGAGACCGGGTGGCAAAAACGATGTCCAGAATGTACTTTTCGATCTTCTCATCCATGTAGATGTCAGACACGGCAGACCGTGCCCGGATGATATCGTCCGTCCTGACAACGGGGGAGGGCTCGGGCAGCGAACCGGCGACATTCGCCCGCATGATCAGCAGCTCCTCCTCTTTCGAAGGATATCCGATTTTCACCTTGAGCATGAACCGGTCCACCTGCGCCTCGGGAAGAGGATAGGTCCCCTCCTGCTCTATCGGGTTCTGCGTTGCGAGGACAAGAAATGGTTCTGGCAGCTTGTAGGTGTTTTCCCCGATGGTCACCTGGCGTTCCTGCATGGCTTCCAGCAATGCGCTCTGCACTTTCGCGGGCGACCGGTTGATCTCGTCGGCCAGAATGAAGTTCGCGAAGATAGGACCTTTCTTGGTCTGGAAAGATCCGTCCTTCTGGTTGAAGATCATGGTCCCGACCAGGTCGGCAGGGAGCAGATCCGGCGTGAACTGGATACGCTGGAACTTCGCCTGAATGGCAGCGGCAAGGGTCTTCACGCTGAGCGTCTTAGCGAGGCCGGGAACCCCTTCCAGAAGAATGTGGCCGTTTGAGAGCAACCCGACGAGAAGGCGCTCGACCATATGTTTCTGGCCGACGATAACCTTCCCGAGTTCAGCCTGCAGAGTGTCGACGAACGCGCTTTCGCGCTGGATTTTCTCGTTGATGGCCTTGATGTCGAATGGCATGGAACCTCCGGGTGTCACTGAGTACGTGATCTGCAATCGAATATGAAATTTACAAAAACGGGGGGTGAAATCAAAGAAGCCACAGCCGGTGCGGGATGTTCATTTGATCCACCACTACATGGATTAGACACGCAATTCCACGAATTGGTGTACACTTTTGCATATCTTTGTACATTTTTCGGTGGACTCTGGCAGGAGTAAATCCTATCCTGGAATCGGGCCGGCGTCCAGACCATTCGATTTCGGTTCAGCTCCGGCACTTGCGATTACCCGACCGGCAGGCGATATATGCGCAACTTCGTATCTAAAAAAACCGACATCACCGTTTCAAGAGGGACATATGTCTATGCTTCCGTCGCGCGCCGAGATGCAGCGCGCATACCTTCAGAGTGACGCTGCGTACGACGGGGTCTTCGTTCTCGCTGTCCAGTCGACCGGTGTGTTCTGCCGGCCATCGTGCGGAGCCCGAAAACCACAGCCGAAGAACGTGGACTTCTTTGCCACAGCCCGGGAGGCCGTCTTTGCCGGCTACCGCCCCTGCAAACGATGTCAGCCAATGGGAGCTGCAGGTGAAGCCCCGCAATGGGTGCGGCAACTGCTGTCACACATCGACCGCTCTCCCGATCAGCGGATCTCGGACACTTCAATACGCAGCCTTGGTATCGATCCCGCCCGGGCACGGCGCTATTTCAAGAGAAACTACGGCATGACATTTCAGGCATATTGCCGCGGGCGAAGGCTGGGGAGTGCACTTGCACAGATACGGAAAGGAGAGAAATTGGACCACGTTACGTTGGGCCACGGTTACGAATCTCACAGCGGGTTCAGAGACGCATTCGCCCGGACGTTCGGCACGCCGCCCGGCAAAGCCAGGACAACGGACTGCATCCTGGTCACATGGATAGAGAGTCCTCTTGGACCGCTTATTGCAGGAGCCACTGACAAACACCTGGTGCTCCTGGAGTTTACAGAGCGACGGATGCTGGAAGCCCAGTTCGTGACGCTCCAGCGGGTCTTCAAACGCCCGATCGTTCCGGGAGACAACAACGTGCTGCGCGAGGCACGCGAGGAGCTGTCAGCCTACTTTAACGGAACGCTCCGGAAGTTTACGGTTCCGCTTGAGTGTCCGGGGACTGAGTTTCAGAAGCGGGTGTGGGATGGGCTTCTGAAGATCCCGTACGGAAAGACGATTTCCTATGAAGAACTGGCTGACAGGATCAAAGCGCCCCATGCGCAGCGCGCAGTCGGGCATGCAAACGGAGCAAACCGGATCGCAATTGTGATTCCCTGTCACCGCGTCGTAAACAAAGGAGGCAAGCTGGGCGGGTACGGCGGAGGGCTCTGGAGGAAACAACGGCTTCTTGAACTGGAGCAGGTGGAGAAATGAAATCACACAACAAGGGGCATCCGCCAGAGGCAGAGACGTTCCTCCTGAGCGCAATACCATCAAGAGTTCAAGGATTACGATGGCACGGCACTGTTCACACGGGAGCCGTGGCCACTGGAGATGTTCCGGATTACTCTTCCCAGAATTTTTCCAGTTCTGCTGCGTGCTGCATGAACGCATCAATTCGTTCACGCTTCCGGCGGGCGAGCATCTCCTGCAGCGGAAGCACCGAGATACGGTTGCGTATTGATGGCCTGGCCGCAAACCGCCGTACGCCCGCAAGCATGACCTCGCAATCCTGGACCTCCCCCATCATTGTCTGATAGGCCTGCATCCACTTGCGTCGTGGCCGTGTGATCCAGGGAAGCAGAGGGGCCAGGATCTCCGACGCATAGCGCACTCTCTTGAATGCCACGCGGAGCCTGTGCACGCTGGAGGCGTCAGCCGCGGTAACTGCCCGCTCCAGCACAAGTGCACGGGCAACGGTTCGGGCGAAGTTCCCCTTAATCATTGCGCCTGTAAGGACATCAAGATGCCGATCCGTGCCCAGCGTCAGCAAGGTTTGCTGAATTCTGGCAAGCTCCCGGTCAAGATCCCGCACATCCAAGCTCCGCAGAGTTCCTGCACACTCCCTGAGCAGAGATCGTTCCCTTACGCGCAAAGACGCACTGTAACTGCGCACCGGCGGCGAGACGGTCCGCATGCCTCTCATCGCCAGCAGCGCAATGTGCACATCCCGGAGTGTGTTGAACTGCTTGAGGGAGCTTCGCAGGGAGCGCCGGACATTCCGGATGCCGGTTCCCGGAACCACCACCGCGGCAAGATCAAGCGCTGCAATGAGACGCCGCAGCGCAACGCGCAGATCGTGAATTGCTGGTTCGCTCGCACGGCGGCGCGCGCGCGCCAGCTGGCGGAGAAAGATCTGGCGGCGATCCTCAAGCGCATGACTCAACACCGTGCAGACCCCGGCAGCCTCTCCAGCCCGGGACACAAGAGCATTTCGCGGTGATCGACGACCGGAGGCCGGCCGGCTGCCGATCTTCCGGATGCCCAGGCCTTCGCGACTGCTCCCCTTCTTCTGCTTGTTCGATCTACTCTGCAATGGCAAACCTCACACTGAAGACCTCTTCAAACATCGGCGCTTTCTTGTTCATCGCCCATTTCTCCAGCAACAGATCCCCTTCTCCGTAGAGCTTGATGGTGAAACGAGGTTTCCGGTAGTCAATTTCAAAGTCGGAGACTTTTGACGCATGCTCATTATCCATCGCATCGGCCAGCCGGAGAATCGCCGCCAGCTTCGACACCACCACCTTGTCCCGTGAGGAAAGAGCCTTGTATAAATCATGCTGGGGCTTCGGGAGAGATTTGCGGTGATACCGTGCGACATTCGAGACAATGGCAACCTGATCGGGCGTGAGTCCAACGATCGGCGTGGCAAGCAGAAGGTATTGGGAATGCTTGTGGTGATCGGCAGCCCCGATGAACCCGCCGATATCGTGCACCAGCGCGGCGACCTCCAGCAGCAGGCGGTGTTCGAGCCCGAGATGATGCAACTCGCGCGTCCGGTCAAACAACTGTACGGCCCACTTCGAGACGATCAGGGCATGCGGTTCATCGAACTGGTATTTCCGGCCAATCTGCAGCGCGGACGCCACCACCTGATCGCGCCGGGTTGTCTTCCGCTCCCCGTAGAGCTCTTCGACCATGTCGGCGAGCAGCCCATCCTTCAGTCCGACCCGGGGGACCGTGACCTCATCCACTCCCGCTATCTGAAGGATTTTCTGTATGATGAGGGCTGCAGGAACGATCACGTCGGCCCGATCCGGCCGGAGGTGAAGCTGACGCACACGCTCTTCATACGACAGGCTCATGAGACGTTTGGTCAGCGTCTTCAGATCGTCCGCAGGGAGCACCGTGTCACGGTCCCGCCCCAGCTCCTCCCGCCGCAGATCGCCCAGCGATTCCATGCTGCCGCCGGTCGCGATGCACAGATCGATCTTCTGTTTCCCCAGTTCCCGCCGGATCCTTCGCTGGGTCGCATCGACATATTCCTGTATCAGCTGATGGATGTGCTGTTCGCCCTGTGCGTTTTCGCCCAGTGTGCGCAGAAGGCGTACAGCACCCATCCGGTAGCTTTCCGTCGAAAGGATGCCTTCGTCGGACGCCAGGGTGATCTCTGTGCTCCCGCCGCCGATATCCACGAGGACCGCCAGTTTGTTCCGCAGGTTCACGCGCCCGTTGACAGCACTATAAATGAGACGTGCTTCCTCTTCGGCCCCGATGGCTTCAACGTTGATGCCTGAAGCCTGGGCGATCTTGTCCTGAAACAGCTCCTGGTTGAGCGCTTCGCGCACAGCGCTCGTCGCAACAGCCCGCGTCCAGCGGGCTCCGTGACGATCAATCGCTTCGCGGAAGCGCAGGAAGGCCTCGATGGCAGTCTCGATGGTCTGCTCGGCAATGGTCCCTGTCGTGAACACATCCTGTCCCAGACGAACCGGTTCACGAAGGACTTCGAGGAGGGTCACGTGCCGTTCGGCATCAACGCTGGCGATGGCCAGCCGCATGGCGTTGGAGCCTACATCTATTGCCGCGAGGATAGGCATGGAGTGTGTTTGGAGGTCGGAGGAATCATGCACAATGAATCAGAGCAGCTCCGGTTTCGCTGCGAGCTGCCCTGTCCGGACCTACTTTCCCAGCGACCCGATCATCGCATCGAACTCCGCTTCGGCCGCAGCCATCGTTTTGGCAGGACCGGTCATCTTGAAGAACACCGCACCCTCAGGTCCGGGAACAATGGCGCCCAGGAGCTGGAACCCTTCTTTACGACCCATCGATTGCATCATCGGTCCGGAGGGACTCAGATACGTCCCGGCAATCTTCACAAGCGTGATGTCCATACCGCTAACGGTCTTGGTCGATTTGTGCGGCCTGTCGACGGGTTCAAACTGGCCGACCCATCTGTCGATATTCGCATCTACCACCCCTCCTTGATCCGGACCAAAGTACGATACGCTGCATTCGGCACCTTCCGTGTCACCTTCTGTCGCTGGAACCACGTAGGTTGCGATGCGCATGGGGCGGTCAGGAGCTTGCGTCCACCGCGCGGGAACGCCCCACGTGAGGCCTGCAACGCTCCCCTTCAGATCACCGATCGCAGCAGACCCTGTTGTATCCTTCTTGCAGCCGCCGAATACCAGCAATCCTGCCAACACAGCAAAGGCCACAAAGCGTTTCATCTGATAAGTCCTTTCAGGTGTGACTCATGCCCCTGCCGGAAAAGGGGCGAAGTATATGATGAGAGGGATTAAAGAACCGTCTCTTCCAAACGGTTGTCTTCAAGGCGCCCGGATCTCCGGATCAAAGTGCAGTATGATACGATTCGACGGAATCGGAATCAAGTACGGGCGGGTGAAGAGGGTTGCGGATCTGAATCCGCACTCCGGTGCCGGTCCACCCAGTAGGCCCAGAGTACGAACAGCCAGGCCGCATTTCCTGCTATTCCGATCATTTCCACGCTTGGGGGCGGAGGACCGAAGAGGTTCATCAGATAGATCCCCGCCAGGACAAGAATCAGCGCCCACAAAGCGTAACTCCCCCATCTGTCCTTCGCACTGGTCGCCCGGAGATAGAAGACCACCCCCGCAGCAAACATCCCCAACTCAACGAGGAGTGTGAGAGGAAGCGAATTCCAGAGACCCAGACCGGCTCGCGCATCGCCCGAAAATGTGAGCGGAAGGTCGGGCCGGTGTGTGAGAAGATCCAGCACCCAGTGACTCAGCACAATCGCCCCCAGCACAAGCGCACCGCGCCGGTAGCGGCGGAAGGCAAAGTACACACCGCCTACCAACACTGACCAGAGTACCACACCGGTCAGACTGTGAGAAAATGGGTAGTTGTAGAAATCCAGAGGTGTAACCACCGTATTGCCTGGATCCAGCCGGACATTCTCTACGCCGGAGAGCAGGAGTATCGGCCAGAGCAGATCAATGAATTGAGCACCGATGACAAGCGTGCCCAGTGAAGTTTTGGGTGCCGCTTTCTTCGCGGCAAGCGCAACCGCAAAATGACCGAGAAACATGGTGGAGACCTCCTGGAGACCGGATCGTTATTGTTCGGTTTGGGAAAACACGGCGGCTGTACCGGGAGCGCTTTCACTGCACTGAGCCCCGGCCGATTCGTCCGATAACAACGCGACTCCCCTGAGCGCACCCTGATTCACCCGACAGCGACGCGGCTCCGCCGTGCGCAGTCTGATTCGTCTGACAGCAACGCGGCTCCGCCGTGCGCAGTCTGAATTGTCCGGAAACGAGATGATTATGCTGAGCTCCCGGGGGTTTATCAAATTACAAAATGTCTAACGACAAACAATGCCGAAAAGTTGCCGGCATCCCGGGAAAAAGAACGGCCCGGCAGCAATAATCCGTAGGATTTCGTATCTTGCAACGGTTTCCTCCCCACAAAGCGAGAACTCCTCATGCAGATCGGCATAGTCGGCCTCCCCTTCTCCGGGAAATCCACATTGTTCCAGGCCATTACACGCACCCATCTCGATACCGCCGCACTGGCGCGCGCCGAAGCGCATCATGGAGTGGTCAAGGTTCCCGATGCCCGGCTGGACAAGCTCACCCAGCTCTTCTCGCCCAAGCGGACCGTCCACGCCAGCATCGAGTTCGTCGATGTCATCGGTCTGAAGAAGGGGGAATCGGGCTCTACCCAGTTCACCACCAACTTCCTGGGCAACGTCAAGAATAATGATGCCCTCGTCCAGGTGGTCCGGGTCTTCGCAAATGATGCCGTTCCCCATCCTGACGGATCGGTCGACATGATGCGGGACGTTGCAGCATTCGACACTGAATTCATCCTGGCAGACCTTGCCATGCTTGAAACCCGCATCGACCGACTCAAGAAACAGATCCTCAAGACACCGGAGGAGGCACTGAAACGAGAACTCCCGCTCCTGGAGAAGTGCCACCACCTGCTTGAACAGGAAAAGCCGCTGCGCAACGAATCCTTTTCGAAGGAGGAGCTTCATCTGCTGAAGACGTATCAGCTCCTCACGCTGAAGCCGATGCTGATCGCCCTGAACCTCGACGAAACACAGCAGCCCATTGCAGGGGAAGTCACTGCGAAAGTGTCAGCACAGCGGGCAGGGCACCAGACCAAGGTGCTCTCGTTCTTCGGCAAGATCGACATGGAGATGTCCGAACTTTCCGTCGAAGAAGCGAAAGCGTTCATGGCCGAGTACGGGATCAAGGAATCCGCGCTCGACACCCTCATTCGTGAGGCATATCTTCTTCTCGGACTCCAGTCGTTCTTTACTGTCGGTGAAGACGAATGCAGAGCCTGGACAATCCGGAAGGGGATGAATGCACAGGAATCGGCAGGCGTCATTCACTCGGATTTCTTCAGCAAGTTCATCCGTGCAGAAGTCGTGCACTACGACCACTTTGTGATGCATGATGGTTCCTTCGCAAAGGCCAAAGAAACCGGACACTGGAGGCTGGAAGGGAAAGAGTACCTCGTAAAGGACGGGGACATCATTTCGGTGCGGCACTCATAACACCCCTGTCCGGGGCTCATGATACCTCAGCGCAGCACCTCTCAACAGCAATCAGCGGACCTCTGCGTCGCTCGCTGATGCCCACCTTCTGAAGCTGTCCGATGAAACCGCGCCACCCGGAAGGCGCAACTCGGATTGACCCACCAGCCGGAAGGCACCAGATCACTTCATGAGTGAGAGCCTCTGGACTTCAGACCGGCCGTTGCTCTGCAGTCTGCACACATACATCCCCGTCGCGAGGCGTGGAGCCTCAAAGCGAACGCGGTACACTGTTCCTCCTGCCGCAGCGCCGTCGAACAATACAGCGACCTCCTGTCCGAGGAGCGTGTGCACAGTGACACGTGCATGTCCGGACTCCGGAACCCTGAAGGAGATTGTTGTAGAGGAGTTGAAAGGATTGGGGTAGTTCGGGAAAAGCGCTGCTGCGTCCGGCAGGGTCGGCGTGTGCGCCACCGTCAACGGGGTCATTAGACCGGCTTGCGTCCACGCATACTGCCACAGAGAAGCGACTGCGACTGTGGCATCCTGAATTAACTGGGAGGTCATGGTCCCGGTCTTTTCCCACAACGCAGTATAGTAGGCCGGCGGAGGTGTCCCGGAACCCGTCCAGCCTGAAGCCAGCTTCGCCGCGTTGTCACCCTTCATGATCGAATCCACAAGTGCGTTCGATCGCACAATCCGGTCAAGCATGTACAGATACGGATCTGTCACCGGATCCAGAGTATCCGCCATGACAGTGAGCAGCGATTGGTATTGATTCACCAGACCCGATTCGTACCGCGAGTGGATGCCGTCATTGCCCGTCATCCGTCCATCATAATTGACGGTGCAGTGCAGAGGCTGGTACGCATCGCCAACGTAATGACCGATGTCCGCTGCGGACTGAAACGCATTGGGCCAGTCCCCCCGGCCTGCCCGCGCGATCAGCGAGTCCAGCGCCTGCACCGTCGCCCACGGCAGCGTGCCGTTTGCGCTGACTACGTCCCACCCGTACTGCTGGAGAAGCACGTTCAGGTCGCGCGGCAGTTGAACCGATGGCGGATAGGCTTCGAGATCCAGATAGTGCCTGGGTCCTTCGGAGGCGTCCGTTGATTTGCGGTTGTCGGCATCACTTGCATGATCGGCGAGGTATGTCTGCTGGCTTGCCAGTTGTTGCATCGCGGACGGAAGATGCCGGACAGCATTCCGGTTGATGATCTTGTGCGCCGTGTTCCCCCATCCGAACGCATGGTTGTTCAGAAATCCTGAGAGCACCAGGCAGGAGAAAAACCAGACCAGCTTCGGAAAGTGATTCATGCTATCCTGGAAGAGATTTCAGAATTCGGCGTGCCCGGGCGTGAAAGCTCGGCGCACCATAGGGGAGTTGCTGCTCTATGATAAGACGTACCTCCCGCGCAAGATCGGGTTCACGCTCTGCAATACGCGCAAGGACCGTCATCGCACATGCTTTCACGGCCATCGGACTTGTACCGGATGAGAGTTCGTCAAAGCAGACTGACGCGACTTTTCCGAGGAGCCTTTCGGATATTTCCACAAACTGAAGTGCCCGGACGACATTCCGGCGCGCTGCATCATGGACCCCCGGCTCCCGGATTTTTCTTAGCATCTTGGCTATCCAAGGTTCCAGAAGCACAGGATGTACATCAGCAAAGACACCGACCACCCACGCGGAACGCTGAGTCAATAACGAGTCACTCCCGAGAAACACGTTCATGAGCTGCGCGAGACGTGAGGCATCGGCGCCTATCCACCGGACAATCCGGTCGGTGCTCTGCCGGCTGTGTTCAGCAAGAAGCTGTTGCCCCAGATCCATTCCGTCGCTCTCCGGAGGAGAGGCCGGCTTTCGCCCTGGATTGCTCTTCCGCCGTCGATTTTTCTTCTGTTGCGGCATATCCTAACATACAAAAACATGGGCACAAAGGCGCACATTTTTCATATGAAGTGTGTACATTACGGTATGCAGGACAGATGCTGCACAAAGTGCACGCCGCTGTTCCCCGCAAGCATTCCTTTGTGTCTCAATCTGGAGATTTCCAATGCGCTGGCAAGAAAGTCGTCGCAGTGAAAACGTTGAAGACCAACGAGGAAGCAGGATCGCTACCGGACCCGTCATTGGCGGCGGTTTGGCAGTCGTCATCCTCCTGGTCGGATTGCTGCTCGGTGGTGATCCGGCTACCCTGCTGGAGACCATCGGTGGCGCAGGAACCCAGCAAACCACGCAGACCACAGACCCGGCTCAGATGTCAGAGGCTGATGCGCAGGCACGCGATTTTGTCGCAGCAGTGCTTGGCGAGACGGAGGACGTCTGGCGCCAGGTCTTCGCCCAGAACGGCGCCACCTACCAGGAACCGCGGCTGGTGCTCTTTTCCGGAAGCACGCAGTCGGCATGTGGGTATGCAAGTGCGGCGGTTGGACCGTTCTACTGCTCCGCTGATCAACGCGTCTATCTGGACACGGAATTCTTCAGCGATCTTGAACGGCAGTTCGGCGCCTCCGGTGATTTTGCCCAGGCATATGTGATCGCTCACGAAATCGGACATCACGTGCAGAATCTGCTGGGGGTCATGGACAAAGTGGACGCCCTGCGGCAACGTGCCAGCCAGCGGGAGGCAAACGATCTATCCGTCCGCCTGGAACTGCAGGCCGATTATTTTGCCGGGGTGTGGGCTCACTATGCCGACCGGACCAAGAATATCCTCGAACCAGGAGATATCGAAGAGGCGATGAATGCTGCGACCGCCATCGGTGATGACCGTATCCAGAAACAGACCCAGGGATACGTGGTCCCCGATGCATTCACCCATGGCAGTTCGGAACAACGCACGCGGTGGTTCCGCCGCGGCTATGAGACGGGCGACATACGCCAGGGCGATACCTTCTCAATCGCTGAACCCTGACGCCGCGCCAATCGAAATTGTTCCCGGATAATCGCGAAGGGCCGCTCATCCATCACCACACGGCTGGTGAGGAGAGGCGGCCCTTCACAGTCCACGAACAATCCCCCCGATCGTTCACATCGTGGACTTGCCCCGCGTCGGCTTACTTCTTCTTCTGCGTCTGATAGTTCCTGTATTGAATCTCTTTCTTCGCGCGACGACCGTCTGTTTCCTGTTCAAGCATCACCTTGTACTCCTGCAGGCGCTGCGACTGGTCTCTCACGGCAGCACCAGCAGCACCGGCACACGGGGCAGCCGCCGACTCGTTGAGCCTCACTTCCGCGGCTCCCAGAATCGCTCGCGCCTCTTCATCTTTTCCTTCATCAAGCGCCTGTGTCGCTTTCTCCACTGCGCGTGTCGACAGGGCCACGTCCGCTTTGGCCTGGATATCCATATCCCTGCGCTTGTCGACTTCGGCCTTGTCGGCTGAATATGTCGCCAATGCAGTGAACGAGGCAAGACGCTCTTCCGAAGTCGCATCCGTCTTGTGTTGCAGAATACCCTCTGCAACCTGCACCGAGCCCTTGCCACGGGGGACCTCCATCTCGATGGTGATCTCCCGGTTGTCGCCGCCGTACAGATCGCCCAGCTCAATGGTGCATGTCCCTTCGTTTCCGCTCCACTCGTGACCGATTACGTCCGATACACGCACATTGGCTCCGAGGTGGATTTGCACCGAGGCGTGGTGGGCATAGATCGTGGACAGCATGTCGAACTCACGTCGCATGATATGCGCGAGGCCGTGGGGGCTCTCGATGAAGTAGTAATTGCCGCCGCCGCTCTCCGACAGCGCAACCATGAGATTCTCGTTGTAATCGAGTCCCACGCCCATGCTCGTTAGCGAGATGCCCTTGGTGCGGTACCGCCGCGCAATCCGGCTCAACTCCCGGTCGTCGGTGATCCCGACATTGGCAAGGCCATCCGAGAGCAGAACCACCCGGTTCACATATTCCCGGTGCAGGTTTCGCTCGACCTGCTGATACCCTTCGAGCATCCCCCCTCCAAGGTTGGTGGAGTTCCGGGGCTCAATGCTGCGGACAAGCCGCTTGATCCTCTCTTTGTCGCCAACCCTGCCGGACGGACGCAGCACATCGATAATGTCATCGTACATGACAATCGAAAAGATGTCCTGCTCTTTGAGCTGATCAATCAGCGTGCAGAGAGCCTGTTTTGCATATTCCAGCTTGCCCTGGTCCGCCATGGATCCGCTCCGGTCGAGCACCACAGACAGATTCATCGGGCGCCGGTCACGGGTGGACATAGCGGGCACATGGACCGAAAGCTGCAGGAACACCTGTCCCCCGTCCGCGAAAATGGTCGGGGAATTCAGATGAGCAGTGATCTTTGCTGACGGGCCCGCACAGGTGGCTGTGGTGAGCCCCGAAAGCATGACGGGAACGAACAATGAGGCGAGTCTCATGGGTGATTCCTCCTGTGTGTGTTGAAATCCGCAATGTGATTCGGTACCTTTGTTTACCTTCTGCGTGTTAATGACATCAACCTGTGAAAGGTAAATGGCCTCACCGCTGCTCTATTTTGACAGGGATGCGCGGCTCCTGGACCGCCTCCGGAAGGGGGATGAAGAAGTCCTGGCTGAATTCTATGGGGAAAACCGCGCCGTCATCACGGCCTATGTCTTACGCAACAGCGGGAGCCAGGAGGACGCGGATGATATGCTCCAGGAAGCAGTGGTGATTCTGTGGGAACGTGTGAGAAGCGGAAGGTATGAACACACAGCGAAGACATCGACATTTCTCTATGCAATCGTCAAGAATCTCTGGTCACGCCGCCTGGCACGAAAGCGACGCGAACTCACGGGTGACACGGACCCGGATGATCTGGCCGACCCCGGCGGGTCCCCGCTCGAATCGCTCATGGAGACCGAGCAGGCCGGAGAGGTGCAACAGGCGCTCTCCAGAATCGGCGAGCCATGCCGCACGCTGCTCCTTCTCTTCTACTGGGAGGAACGCTCCATGGAAGAGATCGCTACTCGACTGGGCTTCGCCAATGCTGACACCGCAAAGGCAAAGAAGTATCAGTGCAAAAAGGCCCTCGAACGGGCGCTGAAAGAGGTGGCCTGATGCAAAACGAACACTGGACCCTGGATGAAGAACTGCTGGCGGAGTATGTGCTCGGCCGGCTTTCTGACAGCCGACGCGAAGCATGCGCCAGTCACCTCGCTTCCTGCGCAGAATGCAGGAGGCGCCTGGAGGATGAGCAGCTTCTCGCTGCCGGTGTGCAACGGGCCGGAAGAGAGGAACTTAAAGCACGTTTGCGGGAGCGACTGGGCATCGACGAACACCAGCGGCAGGGAGCGGTGCTTGGAAAGGTTGCAGAAGAAGCGATGGCTGCACCGTACAGCCGCTCAGCTTCCCGCAAGGAGGCGGATGAATCACGCGTGCCAGTCACACCACCTCGGCGAGGACGAGGCTGGATCTACGCGGCTGCCACCGCAGCGTGCGTGGTCATCGTCACCGGCATCGGGATTCTCAACCGCTGGTGGTCCCGCGACGCGCTCGAAACAGTATCATCAGAGCAGAAGATCGCTGTAGCAACCCCTCCTGCGGCGCAGGCAGACAAATCATCGCGTGAACCATCTGTCGCGCACAAGGAAGAAGGGGTCGTAGCATACAGGGAAGAAGGGGTGGACGGTTCACGAAAGGCCACGCCCTCATCAACCCGTGACCAGGCGACGATGCCGGCTGCAGAAACTGCCATCTCCAAGAAGGAAGCGGAGCGCTACGACGTTCTGAAACAGGAAGCGCCCCAATTGGCAGATGAAGTGGCAACGAGTGCAGATGTAAGGGCAAAGGCAACAAACGAGACGGATGCAGAAATGCGGGCAAGGAAGGCGGCGGAGGCGGATGCTGATGCAAGGGCAGAAGGACGGTCAAGACGAAAGGATGCTACCCCGCCGCTACCGACGGTCGGTGCCGCGCTTGCCGAGAAAGGGACCTGGCTCGAAGGAGAAACCACGTACATCAGGATGGACGCAGGGGCCAACACTGCAAGGAACGAAACGGGGAATGTGCTGCGGGCCGCAACCGAACAGGCCAGGAGCGCGCAAGCAATGAGACACCTCAACGCCACCATCGAGCAACGTCCCCTGGCTGAAGCCCCCGCTCTGCGCCAGCAACAGCGCAGGCAACAGGCTCAGTCCGTCCTTACCAATATCCAGCAAACAGACAGCACGCTGCGCCTGACACTGTATCCTGATTCACAATTGAGCGAGCGTGACCTGCGCCAGGCACAGGTCTACCAGGTGGCAGCAGATACAATCGTCGTCGTACTGCCCGGTCAGATGATCAGATATCGGATGGGGTCGCAGGCTGCAATGCCGGTGAAGTAGACTAAATCCGTCAGCGATGGCGCTGGATCACGCTCCTCCCGTTTCGCGTATGTATTGAAGAATTGCATCGATACTGATGCAGCCGGATCAGAACTTTTCATCGTACTTCGTCCAAAGTCTGTCGCCCAGCTTCCACGCTTCCTGCACTGCCCTTTCCCCCCAGAGCATGGAGTACCGCGTCAGAAAGGCCTGGCTTTCCGCAGGCGACTGCTTGAAGAGTTCTAGGGCCTGCTTCTCTGTGCCGGCCTGGCTCTGAAACAACTCCTTTTGCAGCGGTTTCCACACCGCTTCCACATCCCGGCGCATATCACCCCACCGCTGAGAAGCGAGTGTCGAGAGGTGGTTGAATGCCCACCAGGCACAGTCCCGATTGTAACCCGTCACACGTCCGTCGATCTTGAACGATTTCGGCAGGTCCGTCACACCGCAATAGACGGGCGTGTACAGCGCAGTTGCGGCATTGTCCCAGGCCAGCCACACCACGCCTCCAATCGGGTCGGGGAGCGAGCCGCGGGATTGCGTGATTGTAGCATAGACCGTGAACCACCGGGCAATGGTCCGCTCCCCTCTCCATCCCCAACCGCCGTTCACCTTGAACAGTTGCAGCATGTCATATGGCATGAACGGGCAGGCCAGCGGAGAAATCTCGGGCTTGCCCTGTGGGTTCACCCAGGTGATGTTCTTGACAGGGTTGAAATCTGTTCCTTCATAGTAGTCCTGAAAGATCGTCACCAGTTTTTCAACCGTCACCAGCGTGTCCGGCTTCACGGAGAACGGGTAGTTCTCGGAGTTTGGGTGCAGATGAAGCGACGGTGCCAGAAGATCCAGCACACGCCATTCGCGCCGGCGGCTCGCAAACGACTGTCTTCCCTCGGGATCGTACGCATAGCAGAACTCAAACGGACCGTCGGCGGGGTTCCACCAGCCGCTGTCCCTTGCTACGATCATGCAGTTCTCCGACGCCATGAAGAAGTCGCGGTTTTTGAGATCGATCTGCCTGATCCGGCTGGCGTTGGCGTTGACGGCAACGTGGCCATCCGGAACACGCTGCGCAGCCCAGATGGAACCGACGCAGCCCGCTCCCGGACCGACGATCTCGAAATGCCAGACCTCTTTTGTGTCAGCGATTGTCAGGCACTCCCCTGCATCGCGCCAGCCGTACCGGGCCGTGAGTTCGCCTGCCGTCCGGATTGCTTCCCGTGCAGTGGCACACCGCTCGATCAGGATCTTGACCAGCCGCCACAGATCGATCTGCCCCACGTCCGAAACGAGCGATTCCCTGCCGCCGAATGTGGATTCACCTATAGCAAGCTGCCTGTCGTTCATGCACGGCAACGATGTGTTGATGTAGCCGTGTGTACGCTGCACCTGCGGGATCTCTCCAAGAGGGATATTGGCGTATGCCGGCATTGCTCCCGTATCATCATTGCCCACCTTGAACAGGGGGACAGTTGCGCCTGCCGCGTGCATGCGCGCCGGCTGGATGTCGATGTTCGTCCACGATCGATGGTCATCAAGCGTGTGGGATGTGATCACCGAGCCGTCTGCGGACGCGGATTTTCCGACGGTTATAGTCGTGCACCCTTCCGGACGGTTCTCCTGAGCCAACAGCGGAAGGCTTGTCAGAACGAGGAGGACTGCAACCACGAGCGGAACGAGGACGTGCTTCAGCATGGATGTATACCCTTGTTTGTTGATCTCAGCACGGAGAGTTGAACGGAACGATCATGAAATCGCAGACAATATCACCAAGGATCCACTGATATGCAACCAGAGTAGACTCGTTGCGGGGTTTGCACCCGTCTGCAACGTGAACCAGTTCGCAATGGTTGCACCCGTTTGCAGAGTTTCCACCCCTTCGCAACGCGCACCTGTTCACCGTTTGTGGCAAAAGGCCGGCCGTTTTGGTATCTTGAAGCACATCGTTCACCAGGAGCGCCTTATGCGAACATTCCTTTCCTCCGTTCTTGTCATGCTCATCTGTTCGAGCTTCTCTTCACCATCGGCATTCTGTGCTACGCCGGATGTAAATCCATTCTTTGCTCCATACAGCACGCCGTTCGAGACACCGCCGTTTGACCGGATACGTCCCGAGCACTACATGCCGGCATACCAGAAGGCAATGGAAGAACAGAAGCGGGAGATACAGGTCATCACCATGGTGCGTTCCGCACCGACGTTCGAGAATACCATTGTCACCCTCGACCGGAGCGGTGAATTGCTCCAACGGGTGTCCGGCGTGTTCGGTGCGCTGCGTGGTGCCATCACCAATGACCAGCTGGACAGCATCGCCACGATCGCCACTCCTCTCCTGACCGCCCATCGGAATGACATTGTTCTGAACGCGCAGCTCTTCGCACGCATCAAAGCTGTCTATGACATGCGGTCGAAGCTCTCTCTGACGCCAGAGCAGGCGATGCTGCTGGACAACACATACAAGGACTTTGTCCGCGGCGGAGCAAATCTGTCGGAGCCGGACAAACAGCGTCTGCGCAACATCAATGATGAGCTTTCCATGCTCTCCCTGAAGTTCAATCAGAACCTTCTCAAGGAGACCAACACGTACCGCCTAGTCGTGGAAAAGAAGGAAGACCTGGACGGCTTGCCCCAGGATGTCATTGACGCCGCTTCTGAGGCGGCCCGCAAGGCAAAGCTTGACGGCAAATGGGTGTTCACACTGCAGAAACCCAGCTGGATCCCGTTCCTGCAATACGCAAAGAACAGAGCCCTCCGCGAGACCCTTTACAAGGCCTACTGCAATCGGGGCGACAACAATAACGCATTCGACAACAAGGCGATCAGCTCTCGTATTGCCGCGCTCCGTGTCGCGCGGGCGAACCTCCTCGGCTATCCCACGCACGCAGCCTATGTCCTTGAAGAGAACATGGCCAAGACTCCCGCGACAGTCTATGAGTTCCTTGGCCGGCTCTGGGAACCGGCACTGAAGGTCGCGCAGCAGGAACGCGATGCGATGCAGGCGATGATCAACAAGGAGGAAAAGCCGTTCCCTCTGGCATCATGGGACTGGTGGTACTACGCCGAGAAGGTGAAGAAGGCGGACTATGATCTGGACGAGGATGCGTTGCGTCCCTACTTCAAAATGGAAAACGTCCGGCGTGGCGCGTTTGACGTGGCATCGCGACTCTACGGCCTCCAGTTCATCGAACGCAAGGACATACCAAAGTATGCCGATGATGTGGCGGTGTTCGAAGTGAAAGGGATGGACGGCGCTCACATCGGCATCATCTACACGGACTACTTCCTGCGGGGAGGGAAGAGGCCCGGGGCCTGGATGGGGTCGCTTCGCTCGTTCGGCCGTATCGGCGACAGCACGGTGACACCGGTGGTCTACAACGTGGGGAACTTCTCCGGTCCCACGGGCGGGAAACCGGCACTCCTCAGCCTCGAAGAGGTGGAAACCCTGTTCCATGAATTCGGCCATGCGCTGTCCGGCCTGCTTTCTCAGCGGACCTACCACAACATCGGTCTGCCGCGTGACGGCATTGAGCTTCCCTCGCAGATCATGGAGAACTGGGCGCTCCATCCTGACGTCCTCCGGTCGTACGCACGTCATTACGCAAGTGACGAGCCGATTCCAGACGCGCTGATCCAGAAGATCGTCAAGAGCGAACGGTTCAATCAGGGCTTCATCACGGTAGAATATCTCGCGGCATCAATCCTGGATATGGATTGGCACACGCTGACGGACACGACGCAACAGGATGCTGGCGCATTCGAGCAAAGTACATTCACGCGCATCCGTCTGATGCCGGAGATCGTCTCCCGATACCGGAGTCCCTACTTCGCCCACATTTTCAGCGGCGGCTACAGTTCCGGATACTACAGCTACATCTGGGCTGAAGTCCTCGATGCGGATGCATTCGAGGCGTTCAAGGAGAACGGACTGTTCGACCGGAAGACAGCGGAGGCATTTCGCAGGAATATCCTCGAGCGCGGTGGAACCGAGGATCCAATGGTCCTGTACGAACGGTTCCGCGGAAAGAAACCGACGATTGAGCCGTTGCTGAAGAAGCGTGGATTGATGTAGCTTCACAGCAGCTTTTCCGGCACAGGAATGAGTCTGGCTTATCGGTACCGGAATGAATCTGGCGTGTCGGTGCAGGAAATTCGAATGATGATGCGGGGAATGCCGTGGATCTGAGCGTTTTTGACATCTATACTGTTGGTATCGGCCCCTCAAGCTCACATGTCGTTGGACCGATGCGGGCTGCTCGATTGTTTGCTCTCGGTCTTGATGCCGCAGGTCTTCTCGAGCGCACCACAACAGTGTCGATCGAGCTCTTTGGATCATTAGCACTGACGGGAGCGGGACATGGGACACCCCGGGCTCTCCTCCTCGGCCTCCTGGGTGAAGTTCCGGAGCAGACCGAACCGGACTCCATCGACACTCTTCTTCAGGATTTCCGGAGACGCGGTGAGATTGCCCTTCTCGGCCGCCACACGATTCCGTTCCGGGAGAACACGCACCTCATCAACCGCACAAAGGAGCAGCTTCCCTACCACACAAACGGCATGCGGTTCACCGCCAACGGTCCGGATGATTCACCGCTGCAGTCCGGCGTGTACTATTCCGTAGGCGGAGGGTTCGTGGTCGAGGAGACTGCGGAGGGAATCCGTCCGCTCACAGAACGACGGTCTCCCGCTCCGTTTCCGTTTGACAGTGCGCGCGCGCTCCTTCAGCATGCCGAAGATCAGGCGCTGAGCATTCCGGAAATAGTGTTTGAAAACGAGAAGGCCTGGCGTTCCGGAGCTGACATCCGCGCGTCGCTGATGAACATCTGGGACGTCATGCAGAAGTGCGTTGAACGAGGCATCGCAAAGGATGGATATCTTCCGGGAAAGCTCCAGGTCGAGCGGCGGGCCCCGCAGATTCACCGCGCACTTGTGCACCGGCCCGAAGAATCATTGAGAGATCCCCTGAGCATTCTGGATTGGGTGAACCTGTACGCGTTTGCGGTAAACGAGGAGAATGCTGCGGGCGGACGGGTGGTCACCGCGCCGACCAATGGTGCCGCGGGCGTCGTTCCCGCTGTCCTCCACTACTACCAGAGATTCTGCTCGCACCCTGATGACAATGGCATCATTGACTTCCTCCTTACGGCCGGCGCCATTGCGATCCTCTATAAGAAGAACGCGTCTATCTCGGGTGCGGAAGTGGGATGCCAGGGTGAGGTCGGCGTGGCGTGCTCAATGGCCGCAGCCGGGCTGACGGCCGCCCTCGGGGGATCCAATGCGCAGATCGAGGAGGCCGCGGAAATCGGCATGGAGCACAACCTGGGGCTCACGTGCGATCCCGTCGGCGGACTCGTGCAGATCCCCTGCATCGAACGCAATGCCATGGGCGCCGTGAAAGCGATTAATGCCTCACGGCTGGCGCTGCGTGACGACGGGCTTCATGTCGTGTCCCTGGACGATGTCATCGCCACGATGCGTCAGACCGGACTCGACATGAAGAGCAAATACAAAGAGACGTCGCTCGGCGGACTGGCGGTCAACGTGGTTGAGTGCTGAGCTCGATCCTCCGCTTGCGCACGGCCAGATACAGCCAGAGAATCAGACTCGCAATCATCCCGAAGAAGAGAACACGGCGGATGAAGTACGTCCAGACTCCCTCTGTCGGATAGAACGAATATGCGAGCTGAGGCTTGAAGATGTAGCGTTCCAGATTCCCCACCAGAAACGTCCGGTCCTTCACGAACCCCGTGTAATTGTCCCGCACATCTTCCACGTTCGGCGGACGGCGGTACTTCAGGATGGAGTGAGCTGTGAATTCGCTCTGCACAACGCCGTTGCACTGCGTGAATGGCACAGACACGACCGTATCGGCCGACGACAGGTCAAACGGTTTCTGCCACTCCCAGTCGACGTAGACGCGGGCAGTTGTACTGTCAAATGCATTGTGCTGGTTCAAATGGAAAAGCTCTGCGGTGTTGAGCACCTGCCCGTTCTTGTCGGTGATGTAGATGTGCGCATGGGAGAGATCCACAAACGCCCATCGGTTCTGCTCTTTGATGTACGACTCTGCAAATGCATGCCCGGTGTACGTGATGGTGTTGTCCTGGGTCCGCGCACCGAAGACGAACCGTGTCGGAATGCCGGCGCGGTTCGCCCAGTATACATAGACCTGGGCATGCTGCGTGCACCACCCCTTCCCGGTGCCGTTGACCATTTCCGTGTAGAGCTGCCAGGGATTGATCCACCGTTCCTCTTCCTTGGGCACACCCCGGGCATCTTTCAGCTTGATGCGGAGATAGCGCGTCAATTTCTCCATACGCTCGAAGCTTGTCATCCCATCCCGGAGGCCAACCTCTTCACGCAACAGCCGGTCCGTTTCTGCCAGCCCTTCCTGACCAACGTAGGCGTAGTCATCGACCCAGTACTGTACGTTCACCTGGTCGAATTCCCCGCATGGCACGCTTGAACGGACAACGTACACATCGGGGTGGTGCATCCCCAGCGATCCGTAGAATTCCTGAGAATAGAAGCGTATGGAAATCTCCACAGGAGTACCGGTTTCGGGCGGAACCGGGACCAGACGGTATGTATGCAGCTCGCTGAATGTCGTATCGATGCGGAACGAGGGGGTCATGCCGCTCGCTGTCTGCGGGCTTGCACCATCGGTGAAAACCTGCCACTCTGCGACGGGCGTCGTCCCCTCCAGGTTCAGCTGAAGCCGGTTCCGGTCAATGACTTCCCATTCGCGTATGGTCGGGATATCAAGCGGATAGTACAGCGTGGCATACGACGTCGGATAGAAAGAAGACTCCCACTCGCGGTCGAAGAAGACATACAGATTCGCGGCAAGCAGCAGGATGAACAGGAGGGCGCCAAAACGAACGCTCCATTTGTACGGGGTCAGGTCGGGGGCCATAGGTTCTTCTTTATTTTGTCGACTGTTTCCTGGACGACTTTGGTGAACCCTTTCAGGTCTTCGGCGATTTGCGGACCGACATTCTCCTGAAAATGGTCCTTCTCCAGTTCGAGTATAAAGAGGGCGACTTTTCTCCGGTCTTCCGGGGTCATCAGCCGCACTGCGGATTTCACTTCGTCAAGTGTCATGGTTCGGTTCTCCTCCTCATGGATATGTCGGCGGTGGGGCTACCTTCAGCTAGGACATGATCCCGCTTTTTGATGAGAGAGTCAACGCTATCCACACCCTCCCTCTTGACAGAATGAGTCCAATAGCTTATATTCAGACAAAGTGGTCTGAAATAAAGCGTATTCAAAGCAGGAGCAGATCATGAAAGCCTACTGGATTGCCTTCGTGACGGTTGTCGTCCTCGGTTTCCTCGTGCTCGGCTGGGCGGGCTGGCGTATCTACCAGGAAAAGCCCCCCATTCCTGACGCTGTCGTCACGACAGACGGCCGGCAGGTCATGACCGGCGAAGACATCAGCCGCGGCCAGAATGTCTGGCAGGCCATGGGGGGCATGGAACTGGGCTCCATCTGGGGACACGGCAGCTACGTTGCCCCCGACTGGACCGCAGACTGGCTCCACCGCGAGTGCGAGTACATTCTCAATACCTGGGCACGGGAACGCCGGGAAGTCAAGTTCGCAGCCCTCCCTGCAGAAGAGCAGGCCGCCCTGCAGTCACGCCTCTCCACGCTTATGCGTACAAACACGTTCGACCCGGCTACCGGCCGACTGACCCTGAATCCTGTTCGGGCAGAAGCGTTCAGCGCGAATGCTGCGTACTACGCAGACGTGTTTGCCAATGGCAACACCGCGTACTCTATTCCCCGCGGTGCGCAAAGCGATCCCGAACGGCTGCGCCATCTCGCGGCATTCTTTTTCTGGACATCCTGGGCAGCCTCGACAAACAGACCGGGAGATGACATAACCTACACCAGCAACTGGCCACACGAAGACCTCGTCGACAACCGTCCGACAGCCGACGCCGTCGTGTGGACAGGCGTCAGCATAATCCTGCTGCTCGCCGGTATCGGCTTCATGGTGTGGTTCCACGCATCCCGCGAGTCGGAATCGCTCCCGACCATGGTCCCCTCCTCTGATCCGCTCTTCGACAGTACCCACACCCCTTCGCAATGGGCCACGCTGAAATATTTCTACGTGGTTTCCGGTCTCATCCTCCTCCAGATCGTGGTGGGTATCATCACTGCCCACTATGGTGTGGAGGGGAATGGATTCTATGGAATACCGCTGAGTGACTGGCTCCCGTATGTTCTGACCCGTACGTGGCATGTTCAGCTCGGCATCTTTTGGATTGCCACCGCCTGGCTGGCATCCGGACTATATATCGCGCCTGCGGTCAGCGGCAAAGAAATGAAGGGTCAGCTCTTCGGGGTCAACGTGCTGTTCGGAGCACTGCTGGTTGTCGTGCTCGGCTCCATGGCCGGTCAGCTCCTGAGCATTCACCACAAGCTGTCGGGTGACAGCTGGTTCTACTTCGGCCATCAGGGATATGAGTATGTCGACCTCGGGCGCGTGTGGCAGATTGCACTTGCTGCGGGATTGCTCTTCTGGGTCTATCTGGTCGGACGCAACATCCTCGTTGCGATCCGGCGTAACGACGAACACAAATCGCTCCTCGTGCTCTTCCTCATTTCCGCAGTGGCCATTGGCGGTTTCTACATGGCCGGTCTGATGTGGGGACAGCACACCAATCTGGCTGTGGCGGAATACTGGCGCTGGTGGGTGGTCCATCTCTGGGTCGAGGGCTTTTTTGAAGTGTTCGCAACGGTGATTATCATCTTCATGTTCGCCCGTCTCCAGCTCATCCGGGTCCGCACGGCCAACACGGCGGTCATCCTCTCCTCCACAGTCTATCTGGCCGGAGGAATCATCGGGACCCTCCATCACCTTTACTTCTCCGGAACTCCAACGCCGATCCTCGCCCTCGGTGCGGTCTTCAGCGCCCTGGAGGTTGTACCGCTGGTGCTGGCAGGCTTTGAAGCCTGGGACAATCTGAAACTCTCCCGGGCGACATCCTGGACGACAACGTACAAGTGGCCGATCTATTTCTTCATCGCAGTCGCGTTCTGGAACATGGTCGGCGCCGGGCTCTTTGGCTTTATGATCAACCCTCCCATAGCTCTCTATTATATGCAGGGACTTAACACAACGCCGGTCCACGGACATGCCGCGCTCTTCGGCGTCTATGGCATGCTTGGCATCGGTCTGATGCTCTTCTGCCTTCGCGTCATGTGGATCCAGCACACATGGAAAGAACGGTTGGTGAAGTACTCGTTCTGGGGCTTGAACATCGGGTTGATGATGATGGTGGTGGGAAGCCTTCTTCCGGTTGGCCTCTTGCAGACCTGGGCATCGGTGAAGCACGGATACTGGTATGCGCGCAGCGCAGAGTTCCTGGCTACTCCGCTCCTTCAGAACATCAAATGGGCGCGTGTCTTCGGGGATACGATCTTTGCCCTCGGCGCCGTTGCCCTTGTCGTGTTTGTGCTGGGTCTTGCGCTCGGGTACTTTACAGAGAAGCACAAACAGAACTCCTGACCAGGGGGCTGATGCCCGCACTGTTTTCGCCTGCGGTGCGTTCTCAAGGGTCTCATCCTGCACGATTACGCCTTTGATGCACAACCCCCACTCGAATGTCAGCGTGACGGACGAATGCTGCTGCCGTGCATCGGCCATTCTCACAGGTCATCTGATGTCGCACGACTGGTGCCAGAGGAACTCTTCCTCCAGGGTAGTTGAACGTAACCGTCATCAGTCATAGGCCAGCCGAGGCGGTGAGGGAGTTGACAAACCGCCGAAAGCCTGCCATATTGTCTCTGCCACCGAGCATGGCAATAGGTCGATCTGAAGATTCCTCCCCGGGAGATGCCATGAACAGTCAACACAGCGCTGCAGTCCAGGATTTCTACCCCGAAGACTTCGCCCATTGTTACGGCTGTGGATCGTTGAATGCACACGGACTCCGGATCAAGACGTATGTTGAGGGTGAAGAGACTGTTGCGCGCTTTGTTCCCCTTGCCCACCATACAGCCATCCCCGGTTTTGTGTATGGTGGCCTGATTGCTTCGCTGATCGATTGCCACAGCATGGCAACCGCTGCGGCAGCGGCCGAAAGGGCAGCTGGAAGGAAGATCGGTGAGGCCCCGGCTCCGCGGTTTGTCACTGCCGCATTGCATGTCAGCTTCCTCCAGCCGACACCTCTCGGTCCTGAGCTGACGCTGCGCAGTCACGTGCAGTCATTCTCGCCAAGAAAAGTGGTCGTTGTCACCGAGCTTTCCGCCGCAGGCAAGACCACGGCCACCGGGGAGGTCATCGCAGTGCCAATACCTGGAACCATGGCAAGCCGGAGATGAGAAAGACCCTTCTCCCTGATGAGTTCTGCGCACAAGGCACCGGCGCATTCCAACGACGGACGAAAACACAGGAGCCCATCGACACATCAACAACAGAGTCCTACCCGGAGCACACACTCCATGTGGATACAGAAAGAACTCACGCTCAGGCCGCGTTCGCGCGGCTTCCATCTCGTGACGACGGAACTCCTGGCATCCCTTCCCGAGATCGAGACTATTCGCCACGGCCTTCTCAACCTCTTCATTAAGCACACGTCCGCCTCACTGACGATCAATGAGAATGCGGATCCCAGCGTGCGGACGGACATGGAGCAGCACCTGCGGCTCATGGCTCCCGATGATGCCCGCCATTACACGCACGACACGGAAGGGCCGGACGATATGACCGCACACCTCAAGACATCTCTTCTGGGCTGCGGGCTGACAATTCCAGTCACAAACGGCTACCTTAACCTCGGAACGTGGCAGGGGATCTACCTGGGCGAACACCGTGAGGATGGCGGCAGCAGAAGGATCGTGGCTACCCTGTGGGGAGAATCCTGAACTGCCTTGTAGCTACCAGATTCCACAGGATGCAAGCAGTGAGGTTAACTCCTCAACTGGACTCTGCGCATGACATGGGTAATGAGGCTCGCCCTCCTATCTTTGGGCCGCTGTTCCACCGCACTGCCGCCGCTGCGCACAATTTCGCCTCCACTTGCTTTGAGAGGAAAAATCTGGCATCTTATAACATCTTCAATACCATCACGAAGGGCGCTTACATCAATGACACACTACAAAGAACTCGGACTTGTCAATTCCAAAGAGCTGTTCCGGAAGGCCATGGAGGGCAAGTATGCTATCCCTGCGTTCAACTTCAATAATCTGGAGCAACTGCAGGCCATTATCGGCGCCTGCGTGGAGACCAAGTCACCCGTACTTCTCCAGGTGTCCAGTGGTGCCCGGAAGTACGCGAACCAGACGCTGTTGAAACATCTTGCCAAGGGGGCGGTGGATTACGCACGCGAACTGGGATATCCGATTCCGATCGTCCTCCATCTTGATCACGGCGACACGTTCGAGCTCTGCAAGTCATGCATCGAATCCGGGTTCTCATCAGTGATGATTGACGGCTCGCACCTGCCCTACGACAAAAATGCGGAGCTCACGCGCCAGGTAGTGGAATACGCACACAAGTACGACGTCTCCGTTGAAGGCGAGCTGGGAGTGCTGGCCGGAATTGAAGATGAAGTGTCCAGCGCAGTCACCCACTACACCCGGCCCGAGGAAGTGGAGGACTTCGTGAAGAAGACCGGTGTGGACTCGCTGGCGATCTCCATTGGCACATCACATGGCGCGAACAAGTTCAAGCCGGAGCAGTGCACACGTAACGCGGATGGAGTACTGGTCCCGCCGCCCCTGCGTTTTGACATTCTTGAGGAAGTGGAACGGCGTATCCCCGGTTTCCCGATCGTGCTGCATGGCGCCTCGTCGGTGCCGCCCGACCTTGTCAAGATCATCAACAGCAACGGGGGAAAGCTGAAGGATGCGGTTGGAATTCCTGAGGACCAGCTGCGTCGCGCTGCAGCATCAGCGGTGTGCAAGATCAACATCGACTCCGACGGGCGCCTTGCCATGACCGCTGCAGTCCGCAAGGTCTTCGTCGACAGTCCGGCCGAGTTTGACCCGCGGAAGTACCTCGGTCCGGCGCGCGACCAGCTTAAGGCGCTCTACAAGCACAAGATCGTCAACGTGCTGGGAAGCGCCAACAAGGCCTGAGGTGCACAAGGCCTGGGGTGCACGAAGCCTGAGGCGCATGAGACCTGAGGTGCACAACGCCTGAGGAAGATCCGGAATCTCCTCCGTCAGGACTGATGCGAGGCAATGTCCGTTGACACGTTCGTACAAATGCAAACGCCGTGCCTGCACAAGCAGACACGGCGTTGCTGTTTCACTCGTCCAACAACTGAACGTCACGTTACTTCAACGCAAGCTTGACCTGCGCGCGGAGGGGGTCCAGTTTCATGAACTTCTCCGTCGCCGCAATCACACCATTCTTTTTCACAATCACCAGACGCGGGAGCTTTGTGATCTTGTATTTCTCGATCACATCCGAATCACGCCCCACAAGCACGGTGTACGGAAGCTTGAAGGACTTGGCGTCGGACGCCACCTTCCCTTCCATATCAATCGGATTGATGGAGAGGATCGTGACGTTCTTGAACTCGCTGAAGATCTTCTGCAAAGGCGGAAACTCCGCCTGACATTCCCTTCAGCGCGACTTCCAGAAATGGAGGATTACCACACCCTTCCCGTTGAACTCCCGCAGGGTCACGTTCCGCTTTCCACCCACAGTAGGGAGCTTGAAGTCCGGTGCCTTGAGGCCGGATTTCAGTCCCTCCTGTGCGAACACCCCGGCGATACAGAAGAGAAGAAGGAGAAGGGCAGTAATCCCTGTTCGGGTGTGGATCATAAAGCACGGTTCCTATCTGATGAGTGCCATAGTGCGCACCAGGGTTCCCGCATGGCCTGTCAGCCTGCAGAAGTACGTACCGGAAGCCAGTGTCGCACCGTCGAACGCAACAGTGTGATTCCCCGCTTCCAGCCGGCCATCCAGCAGCACCGCAACAACCTGCCCGAGCATGTCGTACACTGCTAGTTGGTACACGTCGCTTTCCGGGACAGTGAATGTTATCGTCGTTGCGGGATTGAACGGATTAGGGTAGTTCTGATTCAGCGCAAACTGCAGCGGCGGAGTCCCGGGTACTTCGTTGCCGGGCACATCAGTGAGCACGCTGATACGGTAAATCCCATCTCCATATGTCCCAGCGAACAGCCGCCGGTTGGTTGGATCGAGTGTCAGACGTCGGATATCGAGCGTGTTCAGACCGGTGTTCATCGCGGTCCAACTGGTTCCTCCGTTCGTTGTCACATACACCCCGTTGTAGTATCCCAGGTAGAAGCAGTTCGATCTACCGGGATCTGCAATAATATCATATGGGGAGTACGTGTTCGTCAGCACCGACCATGTCGCTCCTGCATCCGTGCTGGCATAAACGCCTCGACTGCTGCCGACCAGGACATGATTTGCGCTGTTTGGATCCCATGCAATCGCATTGACATATTCATCCGATGCAGACAATACGGAAGCCCCGACCTGATTCCATGATGACCCCGCATCAGTTGACCGGTACAGTTTGCAGTACCGTGTGTACGACCCACTGGTCATCGTGAACCCTCCGGCCAGGAGAACATTGTTGTTGCCGGGCTGAGGTTGCATGCTGTTGACCTGACCCGCGTCTGTGCTCAGGAACGTACGGGACCAGGAAGTACCCTCATTCGTGCTCTTGCAGACGGCCATACGGTTGAGCTGGCTTACGCCATCGTACCAACTTCCTGCTTCATAGAGAGAACCAAACGCCAGGGCAAATCCGTCGCTGATGACATTGTCAATTTCGGACCAAGTGGACCCGCCACTTGTGCTCTTATAGAGCCCTGAGTTCCCTCATGTGCCCCCTTCCAGGGCATACAGGATATCCGGGCTGGTCGGCGAGATGATGATATCCGACACCTCCGTGCACGAATAGAAGTCCGGTATCCTTGACCAGGTCACTGTCGCCTGACCTGCCGTTGTAGTTTTGTACACCGCGTCGCCGCTCACTCCCGCATAGACGACAGAAGGGTTGGAGGGCGCATGACGCACGCATGTAATGTGAGCCGCAGAGATCCCCGTGTTCACCGGTGTCCACAGCGTTCCGCCATTCGTTGTCCTGAATACGCCGGCAACAGTTGCATGGAACACAGTTGACGCAGTCTCGACAGCCAATCCCATGCTGCTCAAGCCCGTCAGGCCTGTCGGTGCCACTGACCAGTTGCTCCCTCCATCAGTGCTCTTGTACACTTGCCCGCTCGATGTTCCGCTATAGAGCATCGATGTATTGCCCGGGCAAATGGCGATGTGCTCCACGCTGTACACCCCAGTGCTCTGCGTCCAAGTACTCCCCCCGTCCGTTGAACGGTAGACTCCCGCCGACGAGGCTGCATAGATCTTTCCCGCTACAGCCGGATCGTGAGCCAGATCGTAGACATACCCTGTTATGGTACCGGTCTGATCAATAAAATCAGTCCCGCCATTTGTACTCTTGTAGACCTTGCCCAGGTACATGCCCCCGGACTCACAATACCCGCACACGTAGACGATATTCGCGTTTGTGGGATCTCCCACTGCAGCGTACCCAAAGCCGTAGTCCGATGAAACAATCTTGGCAGACCACGTCAATCCTGCATTGGTGCTCTTTAGATACGCGAGATTAGGTACTTGCGTAGTTGTATTATAATAGTACGCTGAGCAGTGCAGAATTGAAGGATTGCCCGGTTGCAGGCTAATCGAACGGGCATAGTGCGACGTCTCCAAATTGACGCTTGTCCAGTTGACACCTCCATCCGTGCTCTTGCAGACCTGATAGCCTGCTGCGATGTATACCGTTGACGGAGTCGTCGGATGAACCGCAATCGCATACGGGTATGTTGAAATCGAGCCGACCCTCGTCCACAAATCTCCCCGATTGGTTGTCTTGTAGACACCGGCAGGGTAGACTTGTGATGCCGCATAGAGAATGTTCGGGCTCGACGGCGACTGGGCGAATCCCGCGAGCATCCCTCCCGACGGACCGATCCACTGCCACTGCGCCTGCGCCATCCACGGAATCAGAAGCAACAACCAGATGGAGCAGGTCCGCAACACTCTTCTTCTCATGCCGCCACCTCCTTCCTGGTTTGACCACTCGTTACGGGTTCTTCAGTACATCCCTGACCTTGGCAATAATCTCGGACGTACGGTTGAATTTGTCATCCACCCGGTACTGAATAACACCTTTTGTATCAATGATAATGTACGTGGGCGGAGCATTGCCGTACTGCGTCCCCACCTGGTATGCCTGAAAGATCTGGCTCGTGGAATCATAGACCAGGGGATAGGTGATACCCCGTGATCCTCTGTACGTGTTCAGCCACGATGTTGATGATGTGTTGTTGATGGCCGCAATGACAAGGCTGTCCGGCGAAACCGCGGGTCGCAACTCCCATTGGAAGGACGGCAACTCCGTCCAGATGCAGTCTGTTCAGGTGTGCTCGAAGAAGGCGAGGAAGATGGCCTTGCCTTTCAACTTCGCAATCGCGATAGTGTCGCCGTTTACAGCCCGGGCAGTAAAGAGGGGTGCAGTGCCGCCCACATACGGACCGCTGGTCTGAAGCTGGACGAACAGGTCCGTCCGCCGTCCCCGAAATATTTCTACCGTACGCGACGCTGTGACGGCGGGTGTGTTCGACACCAGGACCTTGTGGATTCCGGCCACGACATCACCGAGCAGAGTGGGATTGCGGAACCGGCCGATCCTCACATCGTCAAGATCAATGCTGATCGAGTCGATAGTCAGCGTGTCGAGAGCCGCTACGCGAAGGGATCCCATGTACTGATCCGGCGCAGCCGTCGGAGGATCCCCGCACCGCAAGATCAGAAGGCTCGCGCCTATCACAAGTCCCGCAAGAAGAACCGACCTGAACCGTTTTGCCGTCATCTTCTCCTCTCCGGAATCGTCGTCTTCTGCCCCTCCGGCATCACCATATTCTGCCCCTCAGGGATTGGACCCGGGATATCCCATCCTCTAGAACGAATACACGGCACCGATCATATACGTGTTCATCTGGACATCCAGGGAGCTGGTATAGTACCTGTACTTCAGGTACGCCAGAACCGAGTTGCCGAACTCCCTGTTCAGCTGGAGGCTTAATGACCGCGAGCGAAGTCCATCGGGAATAATCACATCGCTCTCACCCAGACTGACGTTGTCACTCTTGTTTTCATAATACCGGAGCTTCAGGGACAGCACCGTCGCATAGTCCAGGTAGTGTGCGATTTCGAGCGAAGGCGCAATGGAGTGGATTCCCATGGAATTCGTGTAATACCGGAAATGCAGATGCACAGCGCTTTCCGTTGGGAGGTACTGGCTGATCCAGATCCCCGCAGTGTGCGAACGGAACGAGATGTTGTCGCCGCTGGCATTGTAATAAATGTACTCTCCCTGGAGGGCGGTTGAGATCGTGATCACACGCCGCGCTTTGATCCGGAGATTCCAAGTGCCCATGCTCCCACCCACCGCCGTGGCACCTGATCCCCTCGCATAGTACTGCATATCACCCTGCAACGACGTCAGAACGTTGATGTCCCACTGTCCTCCCACGCCTCCCTGGATGGAGCTGAAGCCGCGCGTATCGTGGACGAACTGCACCATTCCCAGACCGATCACCGATTCAGAGAGATTCCTGGTGACCCGCAGTTCAGCGAAGTGCTGCGCAGCATCTTCTTTGAGATCGGAATACTGATACTTGATCCCGAGAGCTGTGCGCCAGTCGACCAGGCGCACGAACTTCACAAGTGAACGGAGTTCGGGGAAGTTGACGATGAAGGGCTGGATCTTCTGATAAGAGGAGACACTGTAATGGTAGAGGATTGGCTCGGGATACTCGTACTCACCGTAGTCGGCGTACTGCACTTCCACCTTCAGCTTGTTCTTCATCTCGAATGCGTCGTCGTAGCCTTGCGCTGACGCCGCGCCTGAATACAGGAGAACACCTGAAGCATGGCCCTACCCTCAGGTAGGGCAGGCGGCAGCCTCCCCTACGGCACCGGTTCCATCTTCGATCTGGACAATGTCTTCGTCATTGTCCTGGATGCCCTTCATCAACGGGCAGTTTGCGCGCCTCTCAAGAAGGAGCGCCTGTTTCGTGGAGACGCAACCACTCAGGAAAGCAAGAAGAAGAGCAACAACAAGGAGAGATGCTGTGGGGGTGCGGGATTTCTGAAGCCAACTGCTGACCATAGTCGTGCGGGCCTTTGACCCAGAATGGTCGCTGCTTGTGCTGGCAAAATACGGCAGCGCATAGGCATTGTCAATAGAGCAGGGAAATGGGCTCTTTCTGTGCTGTTTTGGGCATTTTTCTACTCCGCATCCATCGACAAATGAGAGATCCAGATTGTGTCAGTCAACCCGGAGGTATCGCGGCTTTGATTCCAGGGGGCACTCCTAAATCGCTCCGGGTCCGGTCAGGATGCCGATCCTGCTCTGCAGGAAGGTTCCCGACGCCACAGAGCAATCAAATCCCATCGTACAGCATTTCCAAAAGCTCGTGAGCGGTCTTGCTCTCCTGTGCCTGGACGTACAGGTCAAAACCCTGCGGCATTCCCGTCCCGGCAATATCGGATCCCTGGACGATGGCTTCAATGCCGCGCTCTTTCAGAAACGCCAGCGCAGCCTCAGCCAGTGCCCTGTTTGGGAAATTTTTCACCCGGACCACGGCTTCATCTGGATGTTCAGGGGCCATACGTTTCCTCCTCGTCCACTGCTCCTTAAGTGCCATAAGAACCTGAGCCCTACCCACCCTTTCGCTCCGGGCGCTCAGAATTTTCGGGTATCACTGCCCGGCCTGCGCCATTCTCATCGATCGCGACAGCCGTGTCGCGTTCAGCGTGAGATCCAACCGGCTACTTCGTCAACAGCATCCTCCTGGTAGACAAAAAACCATCTGTCTGCAACCGATAGAAATACACTCCGCTCGATAGTCCAGTCCCGTCGAACCTGACTTCGTGACGCCCTGCATCCCTCACATCATTCACCAATACCTCGACCTGACGGCCTAGCACATCATAGACTCCCAGCGTCACGTGTGATGCACGGGGCAGCTCGTATGTGATCGTTGTACTTGGATTGAACGGATTTGGGAAGTTCTGCAGCAGCGCGTGCGACACCGGCGTTATGGGAGCGGAAGCATCGACACCTGTGACCGGTCCGGCAATATCCGTATACAACAGGGTTGCCACAGAGGCCCGGATGATTTCTGCACAGTACGGGATATTGCAGTTCGCAATGATATCAGACGTCGAATGGTACCAGGGACTGAACGTCTTTTCAAAGAAATACACTGCGGGGTATCCCACCGAATAAAAGGAATAGCTGTCCGATCCGCCGGAATTCTTGTTTCCATCCACAGGGGTGAGCATGGTGTATTCTTGCGTCATCGTCTTTGCCAGCTCGCGGTAGGATTCCGCGCCGGTATAGTAGTACACCCGAACGGTGTCGTCCTCCAATTGAAGAGATGAGTTAGCAATCATGTCGTGGTTTATCATCAGGCGGATCTTCATACCACTCTGGGATGCCCTCTGCGCGTAGCTGCGGCTTCCGAGCAGCCCCGCCTCTTCTGCGGCAAATGTGATAAACCGGAGTGTCATTCGGGGCTTGTAGCCTGCCCGAGTCAGCGCACGTGCAGACTCGAGGACGGCGGCGGTTCCACTCGAGTTGTCATCCGCTCCGGGGTAGATACCGGTCGAGTCCCTCCAGCCCACCGTGTCATGGTGACCGCCAATTACAATGACATCCTCTGTGGCGGAAGAAGATGGAAGTGTCGCAATAACATTGGTCTGCTCATAGCCGTTCGCCATGAATGTGTCCAGAACGACATCGGCAAAGCCCATTCTCCGGAAAGCGGCTTGAATCCACTCCGCAACCGCATGCCGGTTCGCTGACCTGTAGTGGTGCGAGCCGAAGCTTGTCAGTCCTTCGATGAACCAACGCACCGTGTCCGGATTCACGTTGGTTGTCAACACCGCGATGAGACTGTCGACAAGCGCACTTTTAACCGGCTGCTTCAGAACATCATTGTCCTCGAGTGACCGCATCGTCGCACGGAGCGCCGCACTCCTTATGTTCCGGGCTGCAAGCCGGACCTGATCGCCTTCCGTCCCGCGGACAATGTACGTCCCTTGCTTCTCGTAGAGCACGACGCAACCGTCGGCTTCGGCGGCGCGCATCGCGCCTTCCTTTTTCGAAAGCAGGAGGTATCCTCCCCGAGCAAGCGGGTCGTCCAGAACCGTCAATCGGACCCCGGCATCAGTCAAGTACTGCTGTTGCTCCGGGCTAAGCGCAGCGATAAGGACGTCGTCGAACTGATGGAACACAGGGATTTGCAGCTGTGGGGGCACTCGTTGGTTCGTCTCCGGCCCGAGCTCGATTGCCACGAGGGCTTGCAACCCCGTCTGAGCGGGTGTCGTGATGAACCCGAAAACCAACATCATGAGAATACAATGAATGCGCATGGGCTGAATTCCTCGTCCAGGTGCGGTTTCATCCCAAAGGGAGTTGATGCCAGTGCTAAGACAAGGTACCCGATAGCACACCCAGAATCAACAGATTCTCACTTCAGCATCACCATCGTCTTCAACGCCGTACTGCTGCCGGCGCGTAATCGACAGATGTACACACCGGTCGACAATGCTCGTGCATCGAACTTCGACTCGTGACGGCCTGCGCCCATCACTTCATCCACAAGCACTGACACTTCGCGACCGAGCAGATCGTACACGGTAAGGGTCACGTGGGATGTCTGTGCCAACTCGTACGCGATGGTCGTGCCTGGATTGAAAGGGTTGGGATAATTCTGGTGCAGATATGTCTCCTGAGGGATCTCTCGTGGCACTTCAGGTGCAGATACCAGCGGTCCCCATCCTCCGTTCGTGGTGCGAATGGTTATCCCGCGGTATCCAACCGCCCATCCTCTGCTCGTGTCAATAAAACTGACTGCACGCAGATCCAGATTGGTATTGCTCTGCTGTTGTATCCAGGTTTTCGCGCCATCTCTTGTGCGAAACACTTTTCCAACGGAGCAGACGATGGTGCCGACGTCAGGATCTTTGAAGGACATACCTTGGACCGATGCCGGTATGGGGGACATCCCGCTCCACGTTGCTCCGCCGTCGGACGTGCGGTAGATAGAATCCCCCGCTGCATAGCCGATTGAAGAAGTCGGGAATGAGACCGCTGTGATCACCCTTGCGGCGAAACGAACGGTGTCCCACGTTGCGCCGCTGTTCACTGATCGGATGATCACACCGGGATTGACAGTTCGCAGAGTATTTCCCCCTCCCACAACCCAGCTCGTCGGGGTGACGGGAGCAACACAGAAGTAATTTGGGCCATAAGGGTCAAAGACATACGAAACAGTGCTCCACTGCACTCCCTGGTCAAATGACTGCGCTATGGCGGAATACATTCCCACGGCGATGCAGGGGCCGCCAGGGATCGCGGCAATGCCCCGAAAGTTCACAAGTGGAACCCTGACTGAGTCCCACTTCCATGTCAGGCCGGCATCAACCGTGTAGAAGCTTGTTCCGTACGTCACGGCAACCCATCGATTTGCATCGAAACAGTGGATAGACGTGAAGAGATATCGTTCTCCGTTGAATCCATAAGCATTTGCGAGAGGTTGCCAGGTCTTGCCACCATCTGTGGTCTTCACTGCGGTATCCCCAACGACAACCCCTCTGTTCTCGTCGATGAACTTTACATCCCAGAGATTGCTGATGGTTCCGATCTTGATGGTGTCCGGCTTCCATCCTGACTGCGCGGGAGAGTTGGGAGAAATGAGCAACGATCCCACCAGCACGGCAGCGATGCAGAGGTGCGCTCTCATGAGAGTCTCCTTGGGGTTGGTTCAGGCGTTAACCGTAGAGAGGACGATGTGTCATATGGATCATTCCGCGTTCGTGTCTGCCTGATACGGAACTCACATCTCTAGCGGGGACGGGTGGGAATCGAACCCACCTCCCGAACCTCTCGGCCCGGGACAACGGTTTTGAAGACCGCGGGGGCCACCAGGTCCCCATTCATCCCCAAACACATCGCGATAGCAAACTCCATACAACAGCATGTTACGCAACCACAACCGACAAATACAAGGGATCGCCATTCTCACCGTGCTGCAACGGGATAACTTCACCGATCACAGCCGAGCTTGAGTCGCCAACCGACTTCAGCTCTGAAACCGCACGTGCTGACTCGCCTGCGGGTATGGCCGCCAGCAGACCGCCTGACGTCTGCGGTTCCACAAGCAGATCATACTGAAGATCCGAAAGATCAGGACTGCGCCGAACGAATGGCTGCACGTACTGACGCGGCTCCGAAATCCTGGGAGCAGCAAAACGTCCCATCAACTCGTAGACGCCGCTGAACGACGGAACGGCATCCGCAAAGAACCTCAGTGTCACACCGGCGTTCCGCGCAATCGCCAGAGCATGGCCGAGCAGCCCGAAACCGGTAACGTCTGTCATGGCGCTCACGCTATAACCGCCCAGGACCCTGGATGCATAAAGGTTGAGCCGCTCCATGCTCGCGACCCATTCGCCGTACTGTGCGGCTGTCAGGCCATCCTTCGCAAAGGCGTCGCTGTACACGCCAACACCGAGCGGCTTCGTCAGAATCAGATGATGACCGACCCGCGCACGCGCATTGGTCAGGATTTTTCCCGGGTGCACAGTTCCTGTAACACTCAGTCCGTAGAACAACTCCTGCTGATCCATCGTGTGGCCGCCAACAAGAGCAACGCCGGCCTCCTGGAGTTTCTCCGAGGCCCCAATGAGGAGTTGCTCAACCGCCTCTGCCGGAAGCCTGCGCGAAGGATAGGCCAGAACATTCATCGCGGTCAATGCCGTCCCACCCATGGCCCAGACGTCCGACAGGCTGTTCGCGGCAACGATACGTCCGAACGTCTTCGGATCGTTCACGATCGGTGGGAAGAAATCCACAGTCTGAACCAGCGCCAGATCCGGAGAAAGACGGAATACTCCGGCGTCGTCCATGGTATCCATGTCGACAAGCAGGTCAGGCGTGATGACGCGCGGAAGCTTCTGCAGAATGCCGGCCAGCCTGGCCGGACTCACTTTCCCCGCTCAGCCAGCACAGGCAGCGTAGGCAAGGAGGCGTATCTCCTTACCGTCCGTTGCCTTCGGTCGCATATTGAATTCCTGGAAGCCTTCCATGGATCCTTTCTTTTAGAGTGTATGTGCATTCATGCCGCTCGTGCGGCAAGGAGGGCGGCCCCGAGAGCGCCGGTAAACTCTGGTTCGTCCGGCACGTGCATCATGTGACCTGTTACACGTTCGAGCGCTTGCACGATACCTACATTGCGGGCGACGCCGCCGGTGAACACAACCGGGTCGGTCAATCCGATCCTCCCGGCCATTCCGATGACCCGGCGTGCCACCGCGTCAAAGACACCCCGGAGGACCTCTTCCACCGGCACACCCTGATGGAGCAAGCCGATGATTTCGGTTTCCGCGAACACCGCGCACATTGATGAAATGGCACAGGCCTGTCG
>JAGDMK010000248.1 GCA_017860635.1 Bacteroidota bacterium | reverse complement strand
TGCCAGACCCAACCGCTCTGATACGGTCCACGTCAGTTTGGCCGCGAACGAATTCTCAACTGCTCTGTCGACCCCTTTTGCGGGTCATCCTGGTGTACCGTTCCGTGGAGCGAATTTGGGAGATTCTCTTACGGACGTCAAGCATGCCTCCTGAAGAAATGCCGATCCCGACGACAGCGAATCTCCTTCGTCGGGTTCCCCCGTTTGCCTTTCGCAGCTTTGTGCCTTACCTTGGCGTTGCACCGCTCCATGGCCGTACCGTAGGATGACCATCATGTCCGCGGAGTTTCCATGTCCGGTTCGCGCCTGTTCGTCCATCATCTACGGGGTTTCCTGGATGCTTCGTCCGCAACACTGCGGGCGAGCCTCTCCCTGCTCCTGCTTGTCGCCTGTTCCCACCCCCTGGCTTCGCAGGACAAGCTCCTCCCGGTTCTGCACTTCAACCACCTGACCACCGCCGACGGGCTTCCAACAAACAACATCTTCGGCGTCGTCCGCGACAGCAAGGGTTTCGTCTGGATAGGAACCGGCAACGGTCTATCAAGATATGATGGATATGGTTTCAAAACGTATCGTAACGTGCTGAATGACTCCTCGTCCATCGCTTCCAGCATGATCATGGTGGTGAAAGAGGACAGCAAGCATCGTCTCTGGGTAGGAACATGGGATGCGGGCTTGAGCCTCTACGATCCCCGCCGCGATCGGTTCATCAATTTCACTCCGCGACCCGGGGACTCCAGCTGGATCCAGGTGCGCTCAGTGTTTTCAATCCTTGAGGATAGCGCCGGAGTCCTCTGGCTCGGGACGAGCAACGGGGACGGGGGGATTGTGCGCGTTGATTTGCCTGAGACCAGAGACGGTGGCGACATCGAAAGTGTTGCACGGGGCATTCGCTTCAAAACATACCGCCTCGGAACGCCGCGCATTGGCGCAATCGATTTGCGCATGCACTCCGACGGTAAGATCCTGGTCGCATCCGACCGCGGGCTTCTACTGTTTGATCGCAGGACTGGCGTGGTCTCACGTCCGGGCTTTCCCGGCCCTCCGGGCCAACGACTCAATAACGCCGTGGTACGGCGAATCGTGGAAGATCATTTCGCAAACCTGTGGCTTGCAACATCGGAAGGACTTTTCAAGATCGATTGGAAGGACGGAGAGGTCTACCACTTTCGACACAGCGATAGTGACAATCTCTCGATTGCCAGGGATAATTTGCAGGATGGGGCCTTGGACTGGCGCGGAAACATCTGGCTCGCGAGTTCTGAGGGGGTGGACATGGTATCGCCGGCGACAGGGAAACGAATCCCATACCTTACTTTCGGTTCTCGTCCCGTCGGGAACGCGAGCATGATGCTGCAGGTCGATCAGACAGGTACCCTTTGGATCAGTACTGGCGGAGGCGGCCTCTACTGGTTGAGCGAGAAGTCCCTTCGGTTCCCACACTATTCACATGGGCAGCTCGGTGCATCAGCATGGGGATTCGAAACAATCGAACGCACACGGAACGGTGAATTGTGGCTCTGCTCCTACGGGTGGGTTAACCAACTGGACGTCTCCACGCGAACTATCGTGAAATCCATTGATGTCTTGCGGGGCGCGACACCGACGTACTGGGACTCCAACAGCCGAACGTCCTTCCTCGATGCCCACGGGATCCTGTGGTACGGCATCTGGGGTCCCGGCCTTTTCAAAGTCGATCTGGCCACAGAACAGGTGAAAAGGTTCCAATACCCGGATCAGCGTCACGCGGGGGATGCGGCAGTGAGGAGCATTGCGCCGGGAACAGGCGATTCTCTCTGGATAGCTGCGGCGCATGACGGCCTTTGGAAATTCGATCCCGCTTCAGGAAGGTTCGAGCGAGGCTCGACAACCTCATTTGCGCGAGCTAATGATGTCATGAAAGACCGTAACGGGAAGCTCTGGATTGCCACCATACTGGACGGACTCTATGTTCTTGACCCGCACAACGGCGCAATCGAGCATTTCGTGCACGATCCTTCCAACCCGAATTCGTTGAGCAACGATCGAACAAATAGCCTGTACGAGGACCCTGCCGGCAGAATCTGGTTCGGGGCGGTCAATGTTCTCAACTACTGGAATTCAGCGACCAGGACATTTGTACGATTTCCAAATCCTGCATTCCCGGAGGCGAATGCCACGCGCGTTGTCGGATCAGATCGGAAAGGCAGACTGTGGGTATCGTATGGTGGCGGGCAGCTGGCAAGATTCGACGCTTCCGCCGGTCTGTTCCAAAACTTCGATGCCTCCGATGGCGTCTGCGGTTATGTGATAGATATGCAAAACCTGGATGACGGGCGAGTGCTGCTCAGCGGGTCCAGTGGCCTGAACATGTTTGATCCTGACAGCGTGTCGCATGTTCATCGTGCTGCGCCGCCTCTCGTGATCACCAGGTTGAGCATCAATGATTCTTCGGTCGTCCCACCATCGATTGCCGATCAGGCCGGCGCTCTCACGTTGTCATCTGATCAGAACGTGATCGAGCTGGAATTCGCAGCCCTCGATATTGATGCGCCCAAGCTCGTTGAGTATCGGTATCGGCTGGAAGGCCTGGAGCAGGAATGGGTGGAACCCCGAGGCCGTCGCTATGTGCGGTATCCGGGCCTCCGCCCCGGAGAGTACGAGTTCAGGGTCAGGGCCACATCCTCCCGGGGCGAATGGCCTGACCGGGAGATCGCACTCGCATTCAGCATTGCTCCACCATGGTGGCAGACGTGGTGGGCCTATGGCGCATACGTGATGGTGTTGCTTGCGCTCGTCGCTGCGGCGTATCAACTCCGACTGAAACAACTTCGTTTGAAACAAGAGGTCCAGATGGAACGCTTTCAGGCAGAACGCGTTGCAGAGGTGGACAGGCTGAAATCCCGATTCTTTGCCAATGTTTCCCATGAATTCAGAACCCCACTTACATTGATACTCGGGCCGGCTGAACAGGCGATTGAGTCGACGCAGGAACCCTCAACACTGCAGAAACTGAAACTCATCAAGAACAATACGGAGAGACTGCACGGACTGGTCAACCAACTGCTGGACCTTTCCCGTCTGGAGTCGGGCGCGATGAAACTCCAGGTATCCCGAAACGATGTGGTGGAGTTCCTCCGTCGGACGGTGATGTCGTTTGAATCGTGGGCGGAAAGGAAGAAGATCGACCTGACGTTCCGGGCCGAGATGGACTCCTACGGGGGCTTCTTCGACACGGACAAGCTGACGAAAATCCTCAACAACCTGATGTCGAATGCCCTGAAATTCACTCCCGAAGGGGGAAGCATCACAGTGTCAGTGCAGATCGTGAATGGTCGAACCCGTGCTGCAAAGAATTCGCTTCGGGCGGGTCACGGTTCAGGCGATCCCGGACATCGGGATATCCCAGAAACTTCCTTTCTGTCGCAGAAGGGGGCTCCCGGCAACGAGGGCAATTCGGCAGGATCTCTTGATGTCACGGTCTCCGACACAGGTCCCGGCATCCCGGCAGAACATCTTCCCCGTATTTTCGACCGCTTCTACCGCGCAGATGAAACCCATACAAACGAAGGTACCGGGATCGGCCTGGCGCTGACGAAGGAGCTTGTGGAACTTCACCATGGGAGCATAACCGCACAGAGTAGACCCGGTCAGGGGTCGGTGTTTACAGTAATCCTACCGATTGAGGAGGATGCGTACCGGCGGGATGAGATCATCGAGGCTCCCTTCAAAGGTGAGAAACCTCTGCGCCCTTCCATCCCCTTGACGCACACCGGCGCGGGTGATACGTCTCCCTCAAAACCGATAGATGGAAAGCCGATTGTCCTGATCGTGGAGGACAACCCGGACCTCCGCAGCTATATTCGAGAGTTTCTGGAAACGGACTATGCGGTGCAAGAGGCAAACGACGGGAAAGAGGGGTATGATCGGGCGATCGAAATGGTTCCGGACATCGTCATCAGCGATCTTATGATGCCGGAAATGGATGGGTTGGAGCTCTGCCGCGCATTGAAGCAGGATGTGCGGACAAGTCATGTTCCGGTCATTCTTCTGACCGCGCGGGCGGGCACTGAGAGCAAGGTCGAAGGGCTGGAAACAGGCGCAGATGACTACGTGACAAAGCCGTTTGATTCCAAAGAATTGATGGCTAGGGTGCGGAACTTGATCGAGCAGCGGCGACAACTCCGTGCGAAATTCTCGGCCGGCGTGGTTTTGAAGCCCGGAGAGGTGGCGGTGACCTCTCTTGATGACGCATTCTTGAAAAAGGTCATGGATATTGTGGAAAGATGCATGGGCGACGAAGACTTTGGGGCTGAAGAGATCGCACGAGAAGTGGCCCTGAGCCGCAGACACCTCGATCGGAAATTGATGGGACTTACGAACCTTTCTGCGGCCGAATTCATCAGGTACATGCGTCTTCAGAGAGCCCACGAGCTGCTCGAAAAGAACTCAGCCACAGTGGCAGAGACTGCCTTCCAAGTCGGTTTTGGAAGCCCCTCGTATTTTACCTCCTGTTTCCGCGAGCGGTTTGGCTGTTTACCCTCAGAAATGCACCGGAAGAGCTCTTAGCTTGTCCACTAGAACCCTTCTCAGGCGGTTGCCCCTCATTCCACACCTGCAAGTCCAAATTTCAAGACTCTTTGTCCAAACGCTGCTACCTCCTCACCCTTTGATTCTTCTATATTTGACCGGACCGCACAAAGCAGACCAGCTCTATGGAACAGTCGATTGTTCGATCCGCATTCCCCCCACAGACCTGATTTTGCCGACCGGTGGCCAGAACTAAATGAAGAGTCCCATGTGAAACGGACATATCAGAGATCCATTCACTTCTCACAGGAGGATCGCAATGAAGACCGGCTTGCTCTCATCTCTGATGCTCTTGACGATGCTGGTGCTCTGGAGTTGCG
>JAGDMK010000247.1 GCA_017860635.1 Bacteroidota bacterium | reverse complement strand
GCTGATCGGTCTGATCTTCATCTTCCGGTCGTACATCATTGCGGTCGCGCCGGTTGCGTTTGTTGTTGCCATCAATTTCCTGGAGTTGTTTGTGGCGGTCCTGCAGGCCTACATCTTCACGATGCTGACCTCCCTGTTCATGGGACTCGGGATGCAATCGGAAGAGCACGGCACCCCGGAACGCCACGGGCTCATTTCCATCACCGTTCACCTTTCGGAGGATTATCATGGAACCCAACGCACTCGGTTATCTGGCAGCAGGCTTAGGCGCCGCTCTGACTGTTATTGGCGCGGGACTCGGCATTGGTAAACTGGCCGCCGCAGCAATGGAAGCCAGCGGACGGCAGCCTGAAGTCGCCGGCCAGGTTCGCACCTCAATGCTGATCGCTGCCGCACTGATCGAAGGCGCGACGTTCTTCGCTCTTGCGATCTGCATCATTCTCGCTACGAAGTCCTGAAACGGAACACTCCGATGCTCGAAATCAATCCCGGACTCATCATCTGGACGATCGTCACATTTGTGATCGTGCTGGCGATTTTGCGTGCGACGGCGTGGAAACCGCTGCTGGGTGCCCTCACGGCGCGCGAAGAAAAGATCCGCTTGTCACTCGCGGAGGCGCAGAATGCTCAGCAGCAGGCGCAGGCACTCCTGGAAGAAAACAGGAAACAACTGGCGCTTGCCGAAGAGCAGTCGCAGCGGATTATCAGGGAGGGGCGCGACCTGGGAGAGCGGCTGAAAGCCGAGATCCTGGAGAAAGCCAACGCCTCTGCCCGGTCCGCAGTCGAACAGGCCCGTGAGGAAATTCAGCGGGAAAAAGAGAGTGCGCTGACACAGCTGCGCTCGGAGGTTGCCGACCTGGCCATCCAGGCGGCGGGCAAGATCCTCGACGCAAATCTGGACACGGCAAAGCAACGGGCGCTGGTGGATGCAGTGATCCGCGACATCAACAAGGGATAAGGACGCATGCGCTCACAACGCGTGGCCAGACGGTACGCGAAGGCACTGATGATGACCGCCGAGGAGCTCCGGCTGCTTGATGCGATCGCAGCGGATGTCGAGACGATCGGCACCGTCGTCCGGAACTCCCGGGAACTGCGCCTGTTTCTGAACAGCCCGGTGGTCTCGATCCTCCGCAAACGAACAGCGCTGCACGAGTTGTTCGGGACACGGATCACTTCCGCCACGCTCTCGTTCCTGGATCTGCTTGTCAAGAAACAGCGCGAGCCGCTGCTGCCCGAGATTCTCGAACAGTTCGCCGTGCTGCGCGACACACAGCTGGGGATTGTGGATGCCCATGTCACCACCGCTGTGGATCTGACGCCGCAGCAACTCCGTGCACTGCAGGCTGAACTGGAACAGCAGACCGGAAAGCATGTCCGCCTGAACATCGCAGCCGATCCATCGATCCGCGGCGGCCTGGTGATCCGGATCGGCGATACCGTGCTGGATGCGAGCTTGACGCACCAGCTCGAGCGGCTGCGAGAACGTTTTGCCCGGGGAGCATCGCTCCCCCACTGAGCATGACTATCTGAAGGACCTGGCAATGGCTGAAGTACGACCGGAAGAAGTATCCGCCATCCTGCGCAAGCAGCTGGCAGGGTTTGAAAAAGAAAGCGACATCTATGATGTCGGTACAGTGTTGCAGGTGGGCGACGGCGTTGCGCGCGTGTACGGGCTGACAAAGGCTCTCATGAGCGAGCTGATCGAATTCCCCCACGGCGTCTTCGGCATGGTGCTGAATCTCGAAGAAGACAACGTCGGATGCATCCTCTTTGGCGAAGCCAGCAAGATCAGAGAAGGCGATACCGTCAAGCGGACCGGCCGTGTTGCGTCGCTCCCCGTGGGAGAACAGATGCTCGGGCGGGTGATCAATGCGCTCGGACTGCCGACGGACGGCCGCGGACCGATTCACAGCGATTCCTATCTGCCGATCGAACGGAAAGCACTGGGCGTGATCCAACGGCAGCCCGTGAAGGAACCGCTCCAGACGGGGATCAAAGCCGTGGACGGCATGATTCCGATTGGCCGGGGACAGCGGGAGCTGATTATCGGTGACCGGCAGACCGGCAAGACTGCCGTGTACTGCATCTATGTTGCGATCGGGCAGAAGAGCTCCACGGTGGCGCAGGTGGTGGACAAGCTGCAGGAGGAAGGTGCGATGGCGTATACCGCGGTCATTGCCGCTACGGCCACCGATCCCGCCCCTATGCAGTACATCGCTCCGTATGCAGGCGCCACACTCGGTGAGTATTTCCGGGACAACGGCCGCCACGCGCTCGTGGTCTATGACGATCTGACGAAACAGGCACAGGCCTACCGCCAGGTATCGCTTCTCCTGCGGCGTCCGCCGGGACGCGAGGCATATCCGGGCGATGTGTTCTACCTCCATTCCCGCCTTCTCGAACGAGCGTCCAAACTCAACGAAGAGCTGGGAGGTGGCAGCCTGACCGCATTCCCGATTATAGAAACGCAGGCCAGCGACGTGTCGGCCTACATTCCGACCAATGTGATTTCTATTACCGACGGCCAGATCTATCTGGAACCAGGCATGTTCAACGCGGGCATCCGCCCGGCCATCAACGTCGGAATTTCTGTTTCACGCGTCGGCGGCAGCGCGCAGATCAAAGCCATGCGGAAGGTCGCAGGACGTCTTCGGCTCGAGCTCGCACAGTATGCCGACCTGGAAGCGTTTGCGAAGTTCGGATCGGATCTTGACAAGGCCACACTCCAGCAACTTCGTCGCGGCTCGCGTCTGACGGAACTGCTGAAGCAGGGACAATATGTGCCGATGCCGGTCGAGAAACAGGTCGTGAGTATCTTTTCCGGCACGAGCGGATTTCTGGATGAGATCCCTCTCGAACACGTGCAGCGCTACGAGCATGAACTGCTGGAGGTGATGGAGCTGAAACACGCCTCCATCCTGAAAGAGATTGCCGAGAAGCGGGATCTTTCGGATGAGCTTACCGCATCCCTGAAGCAGGTGCTCACAGACTTCACCGCATCGTTCAAGGCCTCGGTCAAGGCATAAGGGAACCCGTACGACATGCCTACATTGCGCGAAGTTCGCAACCGCATCAGCGGTGTGAAAAAGACGCAGAAGATCACCAAGGCAATGAAGATGGTGGCGGCTGCAAAGCTCCGCCGCGCGCAGCTGGCCGTGCTGGCAGCGCGCCCGTACGCGCGGGGGATGAAGGCTTTGCTCCAGCACCTGTTGCCAATGGTGGAACCGGGCTCCGAGCCGTTGCTTGAGGCGCGGCCGTTGCAGAGGCTCGGGCTCGTGGTGGTGACCTCGGACCGCGGGATGTGCGGAGCGTTCAATGCCAACGTCATCAGGGCTGTCCAGGCCCACATGGCCGTTGTCATGCCCGATGTTCACACTCCTTCATCAGTGCACCTGTTCCTCGTCGGAAAGAAAGGTGCCGACTACTTCACGAAACGCGGGCTCCCGGTGGCCGCGAGCCATCCCGGCTTCTTCGATCAGCTGACTTTTGGAGAAGCACTGGAGGTTGCCCGCGAAGTCATCGGCCTTTTCCTCCGGGGCGACATCGACCGGGTGGATCTGATCTACAACGAGTTCAAGTCCGTGAGCCAACAACGGATTGTCATCGAGCAGTATTTGCCGCTTGTGCCGGAGGTTTCGCCGTCGGAAACGCCGGTGCATCCCGCGCACTATATCTATGAGCCATCAGAAAAAGAGCTTCTTACCGCGCTGATCCCCAAATACCTGAACTTCTCCCTGTGGCGTATTCTGCTGGAATCCAATGCGTCGGAGCAGGGAGCTCGGATGGTGGCGATGGAAAATGCCACCGAAAATGCCCGGGAATTGATCGAAACGCTCCAACTCCAGTACAACAAGGCCCGTCAGGCGGCCATCACGAAAGAACTTCTGGAGGTTGTTTCCGGGGCTGAGGCTCAGGCGGGCGCCGGCTAGCCGCTATACTCCCCCGCGCGGTTCCGGGGGCAGGTTGCATACATTCCTGATTTTGCCTATCTTATCTATCCTTGGCACAAAACCGCCTTTTTGGGCGGTTAGCGTGCTTCTGGATGACCTATGCTAGAAGATCTCAGCCGAAAACTTGATGAAGTCCTGAAGCGCCTGCGCGGACAGGGCAAGATCTCCGAGGCGAATGTCGCGGAGACCCTCCGGGAGGTGCGCCGTGTCCTTCTGGATGCCGACGTCAACTACAAAGTTGCACGTCAGTTCGTTGACGACGTGCTCCGGCGGGCGGTCGGGCAGGATGTTCTGCACAGCATTACCCCCGGCCAGCTGATCATCAAGATCATACACGATGAGCTGATCCGACTTCTGGGGAGCCAGCATGTCGGCATCACGTTTGCGCCGCTGCCCCCGACGGTGATCATGGTTGCGGGACTTCAGGGATCCGGAAAGACCACGTTCTGTGCGAAGCTCGCGCTGCATCTGAAAGGCCAGGGACGTTTCCCGTTGCTGGTGGCGGCAGATGTGCATCGTCCGGCGGCCATTGACCAGCTGCAGATGCTCGGCAAGCAGATCGGCATCCCTGTGTTCGCTGAGCGCGGAGCGGGAGCGGTCCAGGTGGCAGAACGGTCGCTGGAGCATGCGCGTCAGAACGCACGGGACGTGTTGATTGTGGATACCGCCGGCCGCCTGCATGTAGATGAAGAGATGATGAAAGAGGCGGAGGCCGTCAAGACAGCCATCCAGCCTCACGAAATCCTGTTCGTTGTGGACGCGATGACGGGGCAGGATGCCGTGAACACAGCGCAGGCATTCCATCAGCGCCTGCACTACGACGGTGCAGTGCTGACGAAAATGGACGGCGATGCCCGTGGCGGCGCGGCCATCTCACTGCGTGCGACCGTCGGTGTGCCGATCAAGTTCATCGGGACCGGAGAGAAGCCGGAGGCGCTCGAGAAATTCCATCCGGAACGCCTTGCCTCGCGCATTCTCGGCATGGGCGATATCGTCACCCTGGTCGAGAAGGCCCAGGAGAGTTTCGATGAGGACAAGGCTGTCCAGCTCGAAGCCAAGATGCGCAAGGCGCAGTTCACGCTGGAGGATTTCCTGGAGCAGCTGCAGGAAGTGAAGAAGATGGGGCCGCTCAATCAGGTGATGGGCATGTTGCCCGGAATGCACAGGGTCCCGGACAATGTGACGGTGGATGAAAAGGCATTGGTAAGGATTGAAGCGATGATTCAGTCCATGACGCCTGAGGAGCGGCGCCGCCCGCAACTGCTCAACGGCAGCCGGCGGCGAAGAATCGCCCTGGGAAGCGGCTGCACGGTGCAGGATCTGAACAGACTGATGAAGCAGTACGAGCAGATGCAGCATATGATGAAGACTTTGAGTAAAGGGGGAAAGTTCGGCCGGATGGCCAAAGGGATGCGTATCCACTCATAGCAGCAGAACAAAGGAGACTCACGTTGGCAGTACGACTGCGTTTGCGGCGGATCGGCAAGAAAAAGATGCCGATGTATCAGATTGTGGCAGCCGATTCGCGCACGGCCCGGAACGGTCGGTTCATAGAGGTTGTTGGACGATATGAGCCCCGGCGCGAGCCGGCCGTGATTGAAGCAAAAGAAACACGGGTGTTCTACTGGCTGAAGACAGGGGCGCGGCCGACCGATACGGTCCGGAGCCTCTTCCAGCGCACCGGCCTCTGGCTGAAGTGGGATCTCACCCGGCGCGGCAAGGATGCCGCGGTGATTGCCACAGCAATGGAAAAATGGCAGATGGAGCAGGCCGAGCGCAGCCGCCGTGATGCGGAACGCAAGGCACGCCGGAAAGCCGCCAAACGCAAGGCCGCAAAGAGCACCGCACAGGAAGGCCAAGCGCCGGCAGCTCCAGCAGCAACTCCGGCTCCGGAAGCACCAGCGTCCTGAGTGAAGCCGGGCTGTATCTGCTGTCGCGCTGAAGGATCAGGCCGGAAGGCCTGAGGGACCCGAGGGGGAGGGATAGACATATACCGAAGAGGGTGCACGGAGGTGTCCCAAGGAGGGGCTATGCAAGAGTTCCTTGAATTCATTGCCAGGCGGCTTGTGCAGAATCCGGACGACGTGACGGTGCTCCGGGAAGACAAGGACGAGAAGATCGTCTTTCGCCTGCAGGTGGCGGAACAGGATATCGGCAAGGTGATCGGACGGAACGGACGGACGGCGCAGGCCCTCCGCATCCTGCTTGCCGCAGTCGCCGCCCGTGAAGGGAAACGCGCCATTCTGGAAATCGCTGATTGAGCCCTGCTGTTCGTGATTTGCTTGCAATCGGACGGATCGTCAAAGCCTTTGGTATCCGGGGTGATGTCATCGTTCAGCCGATGACCGACGACTCCAAACGGTTTCTGTCGCTGAAACGGGTCTACCTCGGCCGCTTTGATGACGCTCAGCAGCGAACCGGCACAGAAGCAGTGGAAACGACGGTCGTGCATGTGCAGGTCGATCCGCGCGGAGTGCGCCTGCGGCTCACGGCGATTCCGGATCGCACGGCCGCTGAAAAGAGTGTGGGCCTCCTGGTCCTGGTCGGGAATACAGAACGCGTTCCCCTCGCAGAAGGCCGGTTCTTTGTCCATGAGTTGATCGGAGTGACCGTCAGAACTGAGGAGGGGGAGGTACTGGGGGTCCTGACAGAAGTACTGCGGATGCCCGCTCAGGATGTGTATGTGGTTAAGGGTGAGGGAGGGGAGTTCATGATTCCTGCGGTCGAAGCTTTTGTCCGTGCAGTTGATGTTTCCGCGCGGACCATGACCGTGAGGCTTATCGAGGGAATGCGCGGGTGATGCGGATCGACCTGATCACTGGTTTCCCGAAACTTGTGGAGAGCCCGCTCGGTGAAAGCATGCTGAAGCGGGCACAGGATATGGGATATGTGCAGGTCATTGTCCACGACCTGCGGGACTACACGGCGGACCGTCATCGCACCATTGACGATACCCCGTTCGGAGGCGGAGCGGGAATGGTGCTGAAACCGGAACCGGTCTTTTCCTGCATCGAGC
>JAGDMK010000395.1 GCA_017860635.1 Bacteroidota bacterium | reverse complement strand
CCGGAAACCACCGCGCGCATTTCTGCGGGGGCCTCGTCCATCAAGATCTATGTGCCCGAGTCCGCCGCTTGTGAGCTTCATGCGGAGACGGCGCTGTCGTCGAAGCACTTCCAGGGTTTCACCAAGACGGGAGAGGGTACATACCGTACCGAGAACTTCGGTGCTGCAGCGAGCACGATCTCGCTGGACATTGAAGCGGGTGTGTCGAGCATTACGGTGGAGCGGTACTAGGACAGGCACGTTGTGCCGTGTGAGACCGGCGTTCGGCGCGCAGGTGCTACCCCGCGCGCTCTTCGAAGACGCCGGTCTTTTTGTTTTTCTTCACGTTTCCCCACTCAAACACTCGGCCGTTCATCGCAATGTAGACGCCCGGGGGAAGAATCTGCACAAACGCCAGCGCGCTTCCGAGGTTGAAGAGACCATCTGAGCTGCCGAACTTGTACGGAACCATGGCTCCCGTGAGCACGATGGTTTTGTCCTTCACGGCCTTTCCGAGCGTCCCTGCGGTCACCTCCATAGTGTCTGTCCCGTGGGTGATGACGATCTTCCGTTCCTTTGCCTGCCTGCACTGTTCCACGATCAGCGAACGGTCGGCGTCTGTCATCTCCAGGCTGTCCACCATCATAAGCGTCCGGAGGGCGATATCCAGCTTACAGCGCCCGAGTGTGAGCATCTCCTGAAGGTGCGAGTCTTTGAAAAAGAGTTTCCCTCCGAGTTCATCGTATTCTTTGTCGAATGTGCCGCCGGTAACGAAGATGCGGATCGCCATGGCAGGGTGCCGTCGCGTTGTGAGTGAGAGTGGATCGTGTCTCCTGTGTGAGATCGAACCTAGCCGATTCCATGCAGAAAATCAAGCAGTGGTTGCCACCGTCGACCGGCCACTGGCCGCAATAGCCCACTGCACACCATTTGTAGGAAATCCTTCGAGGGGGAAAGTCCTTCTGACGCAGTTCTGTTGCATGCCTCCGGCAAACGGTGTATCTTGTTCTACAAATTTGTCCACTGCCATTCTCACCTTCTCTTCAACGACTCTGTAATCCTATGGGCTTCTCAACTCTCGACTACATCATCGTCATCGGCTACCTCGCAGCCATTGCGCTCTTCGGAATGCTGCAGGGAGGCAAACAGCGCTCCGCCAGGGACTACTTCCTGGGAAAGGATTCCATCCCCTGGTGGGTAGTCTGCTTCTCGATTGTGGCGGCGGAAACAAGCACGCTTACGTTCATCAGTATCCCTGGCATGGCATATCTGACGAACATGAATTTCCTTCAGGTTACAATCGGCTATCTGATCGGCCGTATTGCGGTGAGTTACCTCTTCCTTCCGGCATATGCCACGGGAGAACTCTCCACGGCATACGCGTTCCTGGAGCGGCGGTTCGGATCCAAGACCCGGAGTTTTGCTTCTGTCGTCTTTCTCTTTACGCGGATTGCCGCTGACGGAGTGCGGCTGTTTGCCACAGCCATCCCGCTCAAGTTTGTGCTTGGCGTGGAGTACCCGGTTGCGACTGGGTCGATGCGATGCAGATGGTCATATACCTGGGTGGAGCACTGTTCGCAGCGGTGCTGCTGGTGCAGTCGCACGATGGCGGGTGGGCAGGCATCACACAGCTGGCACACGAAGCCGGCAAGTTCGACATCATCAATCTCGGTTTCGGCCCGGACTTCTGGAAGACTCCCTACACGCTCATTGCCGGGATCATCGGCGGCGGGTTCCTGTCCATGGCATCCCATGGCACCGATCAGCTCATTGTCCAGAGGGTCCTCGCAACGAAATCGGTGCATGCCGGCCGCAAGGCGCTGATCGGGAGCGGAGTGATCATCATCTTCCAGTTCGCGCTCTTCCTGCTGGTGGGGACTCTGTTGTACGGGCACTATGGCGGAGCCAGCCTTGCGCAGCTCGGCCTGAAGAGTGCAGATGAAATCTTCCCACGGTATATTGTCGAAGGTCTTCCGCCGGGAGTGTCGGGGATTATTATTGCGGGCCTTTTCGCTGCGGCACTGTCAACGCTTGCCGGTTCGATGAGTTCGATGGCCTCGTCGACGGTGCTGGATCTCTACAAGCCGCGGGCGGGTGCGGGCCTGACTCCTGAAAAGGAGCTTCGTTTCTCACGGGCCGTGACCGCACTCTGGGCAGCGTTGCTTGTGGCCTCGGCGTTGTTCTTCATGAACACGAGCCAGGCCGTTGTTGAGCTTGCGCTGAGCATTGCCTCGTTTACCTATGGCGGGCTGCTGGGGACATTTCTCCTCGGTGTGCTGTTCAAACGTCCCTCACAGGAAGATGCCTTGGCGGGATTTGTGGGAGGGATACTGGTGATGGTCACCGTGATCTCTCTTCACATCGTAGCGTGGACGTGGTACACGATCATCGGAGTCATCGCCGCTATCCTGATTGGTGGAGGGCTGGCGATGCTGGGCGTTGGGAGGAAGGAGTAAGAGTTGTGAGTATGATACAGTTGCGCCGGAAGTTGAACGATCAAGTTCAGCTCCCGGCGCAATCATGATGACGCCTCAACTACGATAACGCTTCGTTACTTGACCAACACCATTTTCTTCAGTTCAACGAACGGCACGCCGCCGCCCGCCGGCTGGGCCTGGATGCGGTAGAAGTAGACTCCGCTTGCCACCCGATTGTCAATCAACGTGGTGACTTCCCGTCCCAGAGCATCGTACACGGTCAGGCGCACAGATGCCGCAGCGGGGAGACCAAAGCGGATCGTGGTCGCCGGATTGAACGGATTCGGATAGTTCTGGTCGAGCGAGAACCGTGTGGGAATTTCGAAGAGCCCTGCCACGCCGGTGATTGTCCCGCGCACCAGTTTCACGGTCAGCGTGTCTTTGCTGACAACCGCCGGGTGCGTCGGATCTTTGGCGGCAACCGCCCATTTGAGGATGACAGAATCCGACGTCGACAGGTAGGTCAGCAACTGTTTGCCCGTCCGCACCAGGAATGTGTCCTTAGCCGCATTGCCTGTCGGAACGGCAGAGGATCCGACCGGGATCCACTGGTAGATCACGTTGTCCCCGTTCAGGTCGACAGCCGCGTTCCAGCGGAACGTCACAGTCTGCGCCGTGTCATTGAGCACTATGCGGGATGTGTTGGCCGGGGCAAGCAACGTGAAGTACCGGTTCGGGGGTGCGTTGACGCCACCCGTGAAATCCGTGTACATGTTGGGTGAAATCTGATACCCGTTGTTGTACACGGTGGCACCCGAGGTGTACTGTGTTGCAACCCCCTGGACATTCATCGGGTAGACGGGTTCGGTCTTGCCGTCGATGTCCGTGTCGAGGTCGATCCTCAACAGGAGTTCACGGAAGCCGTCCCATATGGTCATGTTCGCATCCGCCCCTTCAGCCGGCCAGGCGACCGAAGCAGCGGTTTTCGACACGCCCTCAAACTTGATCAGCTGGCTCTCATAGGTCTCGGGATCGGAGAGGTACTGATCCATGGTCAGGACCTTCGGTGTGACGACGTTGCCCGAATCGAGAAGCGTCACATCATCGGGATAGGTGACGATGTTCAGTTGCGTTGTGCCACGGTTCTGGCTGACGACGCCTTTCACCACGATCCGGTGGCCGATGCTATGCACGGTTCCTCCGCCAGTCACGCTGCCCTTGGTGACATTAATGCCTCCCGTTTCATCCTGAATGAAATAGGAGAACCGGTTCGCGCTTGCGGTCGGGTTAATGGAGACCACAGTGCCGATGACCGTAACGGTGTCTCCTATGCGGTCCGGTTTGTAATAGTCTACGGTATTCCGCCGGACAGCGGCAATCGTTTCAGAGATGATGACTTTGATCGGGACCTGACTGTGCGTCATGAAACTGTTCGGTCCGGTCGGAGGGGAAATCAGGACTGTCTCTTCATTGGAATTCTCGAAGTAGACGATATTGCCGACAGCATCCACCGCGATATCGGAGCGCGACTGTGTCATGTTGTTCTGCTTGTCGACATAGGCGGTGTCAAGGACCGGCGTGGCAGTGTTCAGATTCTTGATCACATAGATGTTCTGCTTGACGTTGACGTCACTGGTCTTTCGGCGGGCGACGGTGAAGTAGAGCAGGTCGTCGTTGTCGTTCGCCCTATCGCGGAAATCGATGGCCATCGTGTTGGCGCGCCCGCTGTCGACGGTGACGACCCATTCTGCGTCAGCGAGCTTCTTCGAGTTCATCCAGTCCCATCCTGCGAAATTGAATTTCGCCACGCCCGGGCGGATGTTGTCTTTCGCACCGTAGAA
>JAGDMK010000246.1 GCA_017860635.1 Bacteroidota bacterium | reverse complement strand
AGATTCAACGTGGGGTAGTGGGCAGCCCGTTCGATGGTGATATTCTTCTCGAGGATGGACTCCTGCAGGGCGAGCTGGGCGATCTGTGAGTTTGTTGCGAGCGCTTCCCTCCGGCGGCTGTCCATCAGCTCCTGTGGGAGTTCCTGATAGGTGAGATCGCCCTGTACGTCGATCTCTTGTTCGAGCGGGAGCGCCAGGATGTTCTTCAATGAGTTCTTCGCAAGCTGGTATGAGTTCTCTGCCGCGATGAACAGTGGTTCGGTATTGGCAACCTGCACTTCAGCCCTGAGCAGATCGAACTCTGCAGCAGTGCCATTCTTGTATTGAGCCCGGACGTTCTCCAGGTTTGCGCGGACGACGTCAAGCCCCTCGCGGTTGGCCCGCACCAGCTCTCTCATGAACAGCGTGCCGTAGAACGCCTTCCGGGTCTGCAGGACGACATCTTCCTGCGTCCCCTGATACGCGCGCTCAGTGTATTCCGCGTAGGTGCTGGCAATATCCATTGCCGTGTTCACCCTCCAGTTGAAGATGGCCTGTGAGAGTGTCGCTCCGGCCTGATAGGCGTTGTCCAGTCCGAACGAGAATGTCTTCGTGGTGGGTGTCGGGTTCAGGATTGAGTTCGGCGGGATGAACATCACCGGGTTCTTAATATTCCTCGTATACACTCCCAGGACGTTAATCTGGGGAAACGCTCCGGAACGCGCTTCGGCGATCTGGGCATCGGCCTTCAGGCGCCCCTGGTCAGCGATCTGGATGTCGCGGTTCTGCAGCATGGCCATCTCCAGAGCCTTGTCGAGCGTGATGACCAGCGGAGTTCCCGTGCCCTGCACCTGCGCGTGGAGAAGGGCGGTGAAGCTGAGAAGAAATGCGGCACCTGAGGCGGCGGAGCGCAGCAGGGCCGGACGATGAGCATGCATATCGTTATCCTTTGTTCTGTCTCTCTGTAATGCCATCGAAGAAAATCGATGTGATCAATTCGGTCGTTGCCGCTACATCCAGGTCGGTCGCTTTGCGTCCGGCCGCGAACTGGTGTGAGCAGAACCCCCGCAGCATGCCGTCGAAGAGCATGACGAGCTGCCTCGCGTCGCCCTCGCGGATGGTGCCCTTGCGGATTTCCTCTGCCAGGGGTTCGGCCAACACATCCCACGCGTTCTGCGTCTCGTCGATGATCTGCCGGAGCCTGGTGATGTAAAGGGGAGAGTCCCCGCGGTTGAGCTCATTATACACGATATGGAGAAGCTCCCCGTTGTCCTTCACGTACTGGATCATGTCACGGGCATACAGGCGCAGCTTCTGCCTCGCATCCCCGGAGGCCGCTGTTGATGCCCGCGCGATCTCATACATCTCTTCAAGCGCCTGTCTGAGAATCCCCAGGAACAGCTCTTCCTTGCTGGAGAAGTAATTGTAGAGCGTCCCTTTGCCGAACTCAGCAGCGTGCGCAATCTCATCGAGCGTGGTTTCCCGGAATCCCTTCGCGAGAAAGAGTTCGCGCGCGGCCTTGAGGATCTCCAGCTCGCGGGCCCGTTTCTCCCGCTCTTTGCGTGTTACAGGCTCCCGGGGAGTCGATGGGGTCGTATTTTCCGTGACGTCCTGCATATGACCTACTGGTATTGATTGTGACCAATGGGTCATATTGTACACCAATCGGTTCACATAGTCAAGTGAAATCGTACGAAGAGTGGAAGAAAATGTCGCGAAGGTTTTGCGAGTGGCGCGTTGCGTTGACTATCACGCGTTTTTAAGCGTAATTTGACAACATTTATACGATGAGGAGATGCTGCCGATGCACCCTGTAAATGAAGTACTTGACCTGGTGGGGTTGAGGTTAGGACCGGCTCCTCCCACTGCGAGAGGCCCGAAGGCATTCCACAGGAAATACGATAAGGAACTGTCCCAGCTTAAGAAAGAGAGGGGAGAGTTCACGGTGTTCAAGGAGTTCTATTATGATGCCGGAGTCCACCCATCGACATATATGGATTTCGAATGCGAGTTCGCAGTCCGGCACCTCCAGAAGAACCATCCTGCATCGGTGCTTGACATCGGCTCCTACCGGCTGTTCGTCATCGGCATGCTGGCAGGCTTCAAAGTGACGACGATTGATATCCGGCCTAGAGAATCCTCAATAGCAAACGAGACCATCGTCACCTCTGACGCGAAGGAGTTGAAAATCCCTTCCGGTACATTTGACATGGTCACCTCTCTGTGCTCCCTGGAACACTTCGGCCTCGGCCGGTACGGGGACGATTTTGATATGGCGGGGGACAAGAAGGCATTCATGGAAATGATCCGCGTCCTGAAACCCGGCGGACTCCTCGTTTTCTCTACAACGATCACGAAGGGCGCGCCCGCGATCGCATTCAACGCCCACCGGATCTACTCATACGCAATGATCCGCCGATTCTGTGAGCCGCTGGAATGCGTCGAGGAGGGGTTCTTCAGCAATACGCTGGGTGCTGCATGTACGATCGGGCAGGTCGTTTCAGAGCCCCGTGAATGGGATGTCTACTGCGGGTGCTGGCGGAAAAAAGGGTAGCAGCGAGGACCACGCCAACTCTGCACCCGGGTGCGCCTGCGCTCGCAAGGTGACCTGACGTCGGGGTGAGAAGGGAAACAGATGCAGCTGTGATGACGCCCCTCAGGGGAGCAGGTTCATACAGCCTGGTTCGACTGGAAGAGGGCGGCAAGGCGCTGAGCACCCTGTGCACTCATGTACCGCACATCACTTCAAGAGCAGCATCCTTCGCGTGTGCGCCGTCCCTGCAACGGACAACCTGTACACATACATCCCGCTGGCATACCGGCTGCCATCAAAGCGGACGTCGTACTCTCCCGCAGCCTGCATGGTGCTGACGAGGACCGCTACCTGGCGGCCCAGCAAATCATAGACAACCAGCTCCACGCTTCTGGCGCCACCTCCCTGACCCAGGCCTTGTGCGATCGTGTATCGTATTGTAGTGCCCGGGTTGAAAGGGTTCGGGTAGTTCTGTGCCAGCTCGGTCTGTATCGGCATCCCGATCGGCTCATGATCGAGGCCTGTCGGGGTCGGCCAGATTGATCGAAGGACAATGCCAGTGGCGCCGGCGACCAACTGGGTCCGGCCGTCCAGTACCGCAAGTCCTCTGAGGGAAACCATTGTTCCGCTGATTGTCCCCATCCATGTTGCGCCGCTGTCTATTGTTCTGAGTATCGTACCGCATTCACCGACCGCCCATCCGGAATCCCGGCCCAGGAACCGCACCGCATTGAGATGAGCGCGCGTGTTCACCGGGCGGAGTGACCATGTGGATCCTCCGTTGGTTGTCTTGAAAATTCGTCCGAGTCGTCCCACCGCGACGCCCGTGACCGAATCCACAAAAGCCACGGAAAGCAGAGTGGTGGTGTCGGGCATGGGCCGTTGAGACCATGTCAGTCCGCTGTCAGAGGTTTGGAGAAACGTGCCCGCGCCCCCGACGATCCACCCCCGTGCGGGATCGAGAAAGGAAACACCGTTGAGTTGCGCGGTCACGCCGGCCGGAACAAGCACCCATCGGCTCCCCCCGTCTGTAGTTTTGTAGATCACCCCTCCGGAGGCCACTGCCCAGCCGGATTGAGGTGACGTCATGGTGATGCCGGTGAGTCTTCCTCCTGAAGGGACGGTTACCGACAGCGATGACCAGGATGTCCCGCCGTCAGTGGTCTTGTAGATGATCGATGGCCCGGTCGCCCAGCACGTCATGCTATCCAGAGCCGCAAGTGCAGTCAGTGTTATCTTTGGAGCATTCGGAAGGCTTGTCCAGGTTGAGCCCCCATTCGTTGACCGAAGGAGTGCGGAAGTTGCGGCGATCCACCCGGCCCTCGATCCCGCAAAACTGATCGCGTTCAGCGCGTTGGTGACGGGCACTGTGACCTTCGCCCATTCCGGAGACTTCGAGCGGACCGTCACTGTGAACAAAATGCTGTCGCCGGCCATCCCAACTTCTGATATATCGAGATTGCCGACTGCTCCCGACGTCAGATAGCAGGCCGGATCAGTGGTATCATTGATCGCTATGCGCCCGTTACTGCTGCTGAACGTCGCGGAGTTCAGCGTGCCATTCTGCGGTCCGGCAGGCCCCGGATTTCCGCCGGGCCTGTACACGTAGACCCCGTCGGGAGGGCCGCTCGCATTGCCGCTGATGAGACTGTCGATCCTGGTGACGAGAAGCCCCTCTCCCGGAAGCGAGTTCTCAAAGATCGATGTCTTCCTGCGATACTCCAGGAGAAAGAACTCCCCCGGGTTCGGCGAATCAATACGATAGGAGCGTCCCGGAGCCAGACTCACGGGCTTCAAAGAATACCGGCCGGAGGCCGTGATGCGGGGAATGCTGCCGATCCAGGTCAAGTATCTGTACCGCAGATAGGCCCCCGGGTGCTGCGGAGGATTCGACGTCGATGCCATGATGTCCCAACGGCCCACCGGAGTGATCGCATCGGGGGAGTAATACCGGTACGTGTCGGGTGCGCCCAAAGTATGCAGCATCTCATGACACAGGACGCTTACCTGTGCCATCGATTCGAGCTGGAAGTTGTATCCGGCAACCTTCTTACCGGCCAGCAGAGGACCTGAAGACCCCATGGATGACATGTGGGGCCACAACAGCGTTGACCATGCAGTGGTCGTTCCCTTGATGATGAAGCAGACGTTGTCGACATAGCCGTCGTTGTCAGCATCGATTGCGAGACCGGCGGGGACCTGGGACGTGACGGCCTCGACTGCGCGGATCAGCAGCGTGCGTTCGCGGGTCCCTCTCTGGGAGTCGGTGTAGCCTGTGGGATTGGTGGTGCTGTACGGCATGTAGTACGCGCGTGGTTCGGTGTCCTGGTACGACAGTATCGTTGCACCGGTCGGCGCAGGGAAGAGCGTTGAATAGACCTCCAGCCGTTCGTATGA
>JAGDMK010000076.1 GCA_017860635.1 Bacteroidota bacterium | reverse complement strand
ATCGGGATTGGGCAGTGCACCGCTCCATTGCTCCATCTGTGCGAGGAACCGCTCACGTCCATCGGGGTTCTGCATCGGGTCGATGCAGATGACCAGGTTCTTCAACATCCTCAGGGTCAGCGTATCCGTTCCGGCTGCAAGCTGATAGGCCACGTGCAGCGCCGCATCCACCGAAGAGAGTTCGTTTCCGTGGATGCCATAGCCGATCCAGACAACTGCAGGGAGGGTTTCCGCCAGCGACCGGACCGATGCATCGTCTATCGAACGCGGATCAGCCAGTCGAGCATGCTCGCCGCGTATCTGATCGAGTTTCTGCACATGTGCCGGATCGGAAATGACGAGAGAGAGCACCGCACCCGGTTGGACTTGGACGCGAGATACCGGCAGTAGTCCATGACCTGGGTATAGCGTGCCGGACGATCACCAGGAACGAATCCCAGCAGTGCGCCGGGAGAAAGAATCGATGCGTCGTACGTGCCGCCGGACGACAAGGGGGTAACCACTGGCTGTGCCTGAATTCCGGACCAGGCCCAGAAGAGCATCCATACCGCAACGATACACTTCACGATGTGCTCCTTTGCTCTGTAGAGGACTGAAACGTTTGATGATTGCACGAACTGCGGTCACCGTGAGAAGAGAAGCACTAAGAGAGCTGTGAGGACGATAAGCAGCCCGACTCCCACGGCGATGTACCGGCCGCGCACGCGGTTCCAGAATGACTGCCCCCCGGTGTTGACTTCAAACGGCCAGTGTCCGAGCAGTGATTGCACTTCGCTCATGCTCTGCGGACGGAGATGCGGATCACTATTCAGGCATCGCCGGCAGAGATGCGAGAGCGAACCCGGCACTTCCGCCCGAAGCGCGGCCGGTTCTGCAAGATCCTCGGCGACAACGGTGGCCATGCGGCCGGAACGGTCTCTCCCCCGGAATGGCATGATGCCGGTCAGCATTTCATAGAGGATCACGCCGAACGTCCAGATATCCGAGCGCTGATCCGGAAGATCCCCGTGAAGCTGCTCCGGCGCTCTGTACTCGGGAATCGTCTCACCGCCCATCCTGCCTTCGTCCCGGACGATGCTCTGCTGCGGCAACCCGAAATCCAGCATCTTCACCACGCCATCGCCAGTCACCATGATGCTCGATGGATTCAGGTGGCCGTGGATGATTGCATGGTCGTGGGCCATCGCCAGGCCTTCAGCCATCTGACGTGCAATGGCAATGGACATTTCCACTGTGAGCGGACCCCGGTGCAGCTTTTCCCGGACGGTTTCCCCGTTATAGCAGACCATTGCCACAAAGACCCGGCCGTCATCCGTGTCCGCAATATCTGCCACGGCACAGATGTTCGGATGGTCCAGCGACGAGGCAGCACGCACGCCCTGGATGGTGCGCTCACGAGTCTCGCCAGCCCGCATCAGGGCTTCAGGCAGGACCCTGAGTGCGACTGTGCGTGTACGCCGGAGGTCTTCTGCCAGGTCTTCTGCCCTGTAAAGTTCCCCCGGTTCATCAGATTCGATTCGCGACAGAATCCGGTAGTGGTGAAGCGTTTGTCCGGACAGCAGTCCTGTCCGTTCCTGGACGGATTTGGTCAACGGGGCACCCACACAGTGCGTGCCATCACCACGTCCCCCCGCCCCCCGCTTCCCGTCATACGATGGAGGTAGGTCGATGCATTGACGGCATAGGAGTCTATGCGGATGGTCTCCCCGAACTGCACGGCACGTTTGTATTCAATATCCAGGGCTGTGATACTGTTGCCGCGCCAGACAGCTTCAGGTACGGCTTCCGCAAGCCACTCGGCGTAGTGAGTGTTGTTGACGTGATCATTGATGTCCAGGTCTGCACGGCGGACTTTCAGATCCATCGTGAAATCCGGATGCCCGGAGGGGTTGATCGAGGGGAAGGGATCGAGGACCATATGATCGGTCCGCTTCAGGTGATCACGGCCAAAGTGGTCCTCGACGACAACCGGACGCTTGCGGTGCATGTCCAGAAGCATCCATGCGCTGGAAGCCACGGCAAACGGCTCCGTCGCACCATCCCACCAGAGCCGGAAATCACGCAGGGCAAACCGGCTCTGCACACCTGATGGCCAGCTTTCGGCCCTGACCGTCGTGCGTTGGGTCGGGACCGAGCCCACGCGCAATTGCAGCCGGACGAGCAACCATGTCAGGGACTGCTTCAGCATGGTTTCTGTGTCGAAGCCCAGATCTACCGCATTGTACTCCGCAGCTTCCTGGAGGGTCCGGGAGATCACCCAGAGAGGCATTTCACCGCGATGATCGAGTTCGTACGTCTTGAGTTCTATGGGATAGAATTCTGCAGGATTGTTTGTCATTCCGCTCGTCGTCGCCAGTGTGGTATAAGATACGCAGCATGAGCGCCCCATGCAAGGGAGGGTACGGCCGGTGTCCTGTCTCGCAGGCGTCCTGTCCCGCGGGTCCTGTCCCACGGGTCCCCTGTCGCACTGGTTTCCTGTCCCATCATACGCGGTTGCGATTACACGCTCTTTCTCCTATCTTGTCTCTTCAGAAAATCCTTTGAGAGACACCCTCATGCGCCACCGCACTGCGTCCGGCACTCACATATCGTTTGCGCTCCAGTGCATAGCCGTCATCGCACTCACCGTCATCTCCGGCTGCGCATCAACAGACCAATTCTTCGTCCCTTCACCGGCTGTTCTGCCGCCTTCATGGGAATTCGTGCAGCAGCTGCCGCCGGCTGTGGGAACGCGGGGGATGGTTGCAAGCGATGCGCCGCTTGCCGCTGAAGCAGGCGTCGGTGTCTTACGTCAGGGAGGAAACGCGGTCGATGCTGCCGTTGCCACAGCATTTGCCCTCGCCGTCGTGATGCCTGAAGCCGGAAATCTTGGCGGCGGAGGATTCCTCGTGTTGCGAATGCACGACGGCACGACCGCGGCACTCGACTTCCGTGAAAAGGCGCCATTCGCTGCACGGCGTGACATGTACCTCGATGCCGCCGGCACACCGACAGAGGGATCGATCACAGGTCATCAAGCCGCGGGAGTGCCGGGAACGGTTTCCGGGCTCTCTGCTGTCCACGAACGCTTCGGCCGTCTTCGCTGGTCACAGGTTGTGGAACCTGCAATACGGCTGGCGCGCGATGGGTTTCCGGTGACATCTGATCTTGCCGGCGCGGTGAAAGGGGATTCTGCCCGGCTTTCCCGCTTCCCGGCATCGGCGGCGCTGTTTCTCCCCGGTGGTCACCCGCTGCAGGCAGGGGAAATTCTGAAAAACCCCGATCTCGGAAACGCCTTGCAGAGAATTGCTGACAAAGGGCCGGAGGGATTCTATGCAGGTCCCACTGCCGCACTCATCGAAGCTGAAATGCGCCGGGGCAATGGCCTCATCAGCCGGGAGGATCTCACGAGCTACAGCGCAGTCTGGCGCACACCCGTTACTGTGCACTACCGCGATCACACAATTGTGTCGATGCCGCCTCCGTCATCCGGCGGTTTGAGCATTGCTCTCATCGCAAACATGCTGGAAGCGTACGACCTTGAGGGACTCGGATGGCACTCGCCGCAAGCCATCCACTACACGGTCGAGGCGATGCCGATAGCGCGGGGAATACCGTGGCGTTGACCACCACGCTGAATCACAGCTTCGGCTCCGCCGTCACGGTCGCCGGGGCAGGCTTTCTGCTGAATAATGAGATGGATGATTTTGCCGCGAAACCCGGCACCCCGAACGCGTTCGGGCTTGTTCAGGGTGAGGCCAATGCCATTGCGCCCGGAAAACGCATCCTTTCGTCCATGACTCCGACGATCGTGGTCGATCCGGACGGCAAACCGCTCCTGATCACGGGTGCCAGCGGAGGTCCACGTATCATCACCACAGTGTTCCTGGTGATCTCCAACATCCTGGATTACGGCATGGATATCACCACTGCGGTGGACGCGCCGCGGTTCCATCATCAGCACCTTCCCGATACGATACTTCTGGAGGGAAGCGGCTTCACGCCTGACGCCGTGGAATCCCTCCACCGCCTCGGCCATGCAACGAAACTGGTTCATGCCCTGTCCATGGCTCCGTCGATCCTGAGAAGGAACGGTACCTGGCGCGGCAGATCCGATCCGCGTCTCGGGGGCGCAGCGGTGGGATATTGAATCCGTGAGCCGGAGATCACCGGTCCGTACACCTAAAGCCTGAGATGCCAGCAATGTTTGGAAAAGAGGAGAATACATAATGTTCTGGATCACCCTCGTTCGTGATTTCATCAAAATCCTTCGTGAAGGACAGACGCCTGCGCAGGTGGCGGGCGGATTTGCACTCGGCTCGATCCTCGGGCTCTCTCCAATGCTCACCCTGCAGGGGATCGTCGTGTGGCTGATCATTCTCGTCCTCAACGTCAATCTCGCCGCCGCCCTGCTCTCGCTTTCCGTCTTCAGTCTGGTTGCATGGCTGCTCGACCCTCTCTTTCACTGGGTGGGCTATCAGGTGCTCGTCAACATCGAGGCCCTCCAGTCCACATGGACTGCACTCTACAATGCACCCGTCGCACCGCTGACCCGGTTCAACAATACCGTCGTCATGGGCAGTTTCGTGAGCGCGCTGGTACTCTTTGTGCCGGTGTACATCGGCATGAAGCGCTTTGTCGTTGCATTCCGCACTTCGGTGGGACAGAAAATCTCCCGGTGGAAAGTGTACCAGATCCTCAAACAGTCAAGACTGGTGCAGTGGTATGAAAAGCTGCGCAGCCTGGGAGGATGAGCCATGAGAAAGAACTTCGTCTTCTTCGTGCTGATCCCGCTGCTCATCGTCGCCGTCGTTCTCTATTTCTTTATCGACCGATGGATCGAAGCCGGACTTGAGTATGCGGGTGAAGAGGCCATGGGCTCTCTCGTGGAGATCGACGACCTCTCCCTGTCCCTCTCCCCTCTCGGGATCACCATGGCCCGGCTTCAGGTAGCCAATCCGGATGACCCGTGGTTCAATCTGTTCGAGACGCGAACAATCCGGTTCGCCATGGACCCCGGACAACTCCTCCGCGGCAAGTATATCATCGAGACCATGGAGGTGAATGACTGTATCGTCGGCACCAAACGCACGACCTTTGGCGCGCTGCCCGGCAGCGCATCGAAGCGAATGCAGGCTGCGTCCGAAAAGGGCTCGTTCACGGCGCTCGCTGAGGAGATACTGGCCCGAAGTGTTGAAAAGACTCCGATCTTTGATCCGGCGATTCTGCGCAAAGGCATCAACATCGACAGCCTTATCAAGGCCGTGGATATCCGCAGCATCAGTCACATTGAGACACTGAAGACACGGGCGACACTGGCAACCTCACAGTGGAAAGCCACCCTTGCAGACGTCGAACAGACAAAGCAGCGTCTTGTTGCCATGGATTCTGCCGTCCGCTCGATCAACCCGCCGGCATTGAAAGACGTCGCCTCCATAACCGCCGCACTCAAGACCGTCGACGACACGAGGAAGAACATCAATGAGATCGTGACCACGTACACCACACGGCGGGAGGCGATCACCGCCGACATGCAGCAGATCTCCACGGCCGTCGCCGCCATTGATGACATCGCCGCCGATGATTACCGGAAAATTCTTGCGCTGGCAAGACTTCCGGATATCAACACGATGGGTATCGCTGAAGTGCTGGTGGGAAAGCAGCTCCTTCAGGAGGTCAAGACGTATCTGTCGTATGTTGACCTTGCCCGTGAGAAAATTCAGAACTACACAGCGAAGCAGGGGATGGAGACACCACCCCGGATGAAAGGACAGGACATCCTTTTCCCAACGGATCGCGCCTACCCGAAATTCTGGATCAAGTCCATCAACGTTTCGGGCGGAACCGACCAGACACAGAATCCTGAATTCTTCTATGCGCGCGGACAGGTCAAGAACATCAGCAGCGATCAGCGCATCACGAAGATCCCGTTGACGATTGATCTGAAGGGATCTCGCGGAAAGACGGTGGCCGCATCACTCTCAGCTCTCTTCGACCGGACCCGGAGCGAACCGCTGGATGAGTACAAGGCTGGGATCACGGGCGTTCCTCTTGCGTCGTACTCTCTCGGTCGCGAGGATTTCCTGCCCGCAACCATCAAAAACGCGAAACTCGGTACGAACATTGTCGTGAAGATTCCGGGGCGGAACTTTGATGCGCGGGCCGAGCTGGACTTTCGCAACATGGACATCGTCTACGCGGCGGCGCCCGCAAACATCGGAGACCGACTGGCACGGGAGGTCCTGAGCGGCGTCAGCGGTTTTGATGCGGACCTCCGGCTCTGGCAGAGCCCGGAAGGATTCAAGGCGGCTCTCTCGACCGACCTGGATGAGCAGTTCGCTTCACGCGTGAAGGCGGTGCTGGGAGCCGAACTGGCAAAACTGCAGGCGGAAATCCGGACGAAACTGAACGGTTTTATCAACGACAAGAGGAAAGAGTTCGAGGCAATCTATGCGGCCAAACGTGCCGAAGCGGAGAAACGTCTCGCAGAATATCAGGCCATCGTAACGGAGAATATCGCTCTCGTCGATGCAAAGAAGAAAGAGCTTGAGGAACGGCTGGAGAAGGAAAAACAGTCAAGGGTTGATGATGCAGTGAAGAAAATCTTCAAGCGATGAGCGGACTGCGGTAGCCGGGGTCACTCCCCCCGTGTAAATCCCCCATGGCGAGCATGGCGTCCTCCCCTGAAGACGCCGTGCCCGCCACAATGGTTGTGCAGCTTTTCATCCGTAATTTCCGCAATTGCAAGTGTTATGTCAATTCCACAAATTCTGATTTTTGTGTCAGATTTTTTGGTAATTTTCATGTAGGAACATTCCTACACGAAAAACAACTCAAAAACGGCAGTTTTGAATCGGTTTTTTATCCCCGCATCGAGGAATTTGTGTTCTACTATTCGTGACATTTCTCCCTTCCTGCAGAATTTTGAGAGCCTTTTTGTTTTTCGTACATTTATAGGCATGAAGGAAGTGTCTGTCGGCATTCTCGTCAGAAACGCCACCGTCCTCGCCGGCCAGCGCAGGCGTGCTGTGCGCTATCCTCTTAAATGGGAGTTTCCCGGTGGGAAGGTGGAAGCAGGTGAAACGCCCGCCCAGGCCCTCGTCCGGGAACTCCGCGAGGAACTCGAGATTGATGCCGTTCCCGGGGAAAAATTCCTCATCCAGGACTGGAACTACGGCGATCAGGCATACCGGATCCACTACTTCCTCGTATCCTCCTACAGTGGCGACCCCGTGAACAACACATTTGAACAACTGGCCTGGTTGTCGCCTGCCGAACTCCTGCGTATGGACATTCTCGAGGGAAACCGGGACGCAATAGTACGCATTGGTGAGATGATGATGAAGGGGATACCGTGACGGAGTTCCAATCGGCGGTGTTCCGGTGGTACCGCCGGTCCGGCCGCAAACTTCCCTGGCGCGGTGAGAGGGATCCGTATCGCATCCTGGTGTCAGAGGTAATGCTCCAGCAGACGCAGGTCAGCCGCGTTCTGGAAAAGTACTCGGCCTTCCTTGCACAGTTTCCCACGGTGCACTCACTTGCCAGGGCACGACGATCCCATGTGATACGCATGTGGCGGGGAATGGGCTACAACAACCGCGCAGTCCGTCTCCACCGGCTCGCACATTCCGTTGCGCATACGTCCGGCGGAATACTGCCGCAGACTGAAAAGGAGCTTATGGATCTGCCCGGCATCGGACGATACACAGCCCGGGCAATCATGAGCTCCGCATTCGCGCTGCCTGTTCCTGTTGTCGACGTCAACATCCAGCGCTTCTTCTCGCGAGTGTTCTGGTCGATGAGCACTCTGACGGACATGCGTCCTCTTCGCGATGTTGAAGCGCACGCGCTGAAACAGTTTCCGCCCCGGAACGGGTATGAATGGAATCAGGCGCTGATGGATCTCGGTGCAACAGTGTGTACGGCCAGGACGCCGCAGTGCGATGCCTGTCCCGTCGCATCGCACTGCCGGTCACGAACCGGAATGAAGCGGGTGGCCGCCATCCGGAAAAAAAGTGAGCCGTCGTTTTACGGAGTGCCGGAGCGGATCCACCGCGGTCACATCATCGAACACCTCCGCGGACTCCGGAACGGGCATTCTCTCCCCCTTGCACAACTGGGAAAGGCCGTCCTCCCGCACTTCTCCGACCGCAACATGAAGTGGCTCCGGCGGATTCTCGGGCAACTCGAACGGGACGGACTCGTGCGTGTGCAGGATGATGGCACGACACCGCGAGTACGCCTCGCATGAACCGCCCCCGCTATCGCGCGCTTCCTGAGCTCCGGTCTGAATATACCCAGCGCCGTGAACCGATCCGCACACGGCTCCAGGAGTTTGCCTCTGTCCGCACGGAAGACCTGTTCTACGAGCTCGCGTATTGCATCCTCACACCGCAGTCCAGTGCCGCCCATGCCGACACTGCCGTGCAGGCACTGCGTGATGGCGGATTCCGCGAACAGGGCTTCGACCCGACGCCAATCCTGAGGAGACCAGACTCCTATATTCGCTTTCACAATACGAAAGCGCAACGCCTTCTTGATGTTCGTGCGCAGTTTGCGGACATTATTGTTCAACTGGATGCGGCAAGACGGGGGCAGGGAACAGTTGCGGCGGACAGCCGGCCCGTGCGGCAATGGCTGGCTACAACGGTGCATGGACTCGGCATGAAAGAGGCTTCTCATTTCCTCCGGAACGTCGGATTCCGGCATCTGGCTATCCTGGATCGGCACATCCTGCGAAACCTGCGGTACCATGGAGTGCTCCGGTCCGTTCCGGCGACGATGACCACCAGGCGTTATCTGACCATCGAGGACCAGTTCCGTGCGTTCGCGGATCAGATCGGCATCCCCATGGATGAACTGGATCTTCTGTTCTGGAGCAGGGAAACCGGAGAAATACGGAAATAGCAATGGCACAACAACCCACACAGTATCTGGTTCTGGGCGCAGGTATGATGGGCAGGGCTGTGGCATACGACCTGGCCATGGCCTCGATCAACAACCGTGTTGTCCTTGCCGACATCAGCGGCGACACGGCCGGTGCGACGGCAAAAGCGATCGGATCAAACGTCCACCCCCTGCAACTGGATGTCCGGGACTCTGCGGCACTGCTCGATGCGATGAAGGGTTGCAGCGTTGCCGTCAGCGCCGTCTCGTACAGCGTCAATGAAGCAATCACCCGGGCAGCAATTGCCGCCGGTGTTCATCTGTGCGATCTCGGGGGAAACAACGATGTTGTCGACAGGCAGCTGGCGTTGGACGCAGATGCCCGGGCGCGTGATGTCACAGTCATCCCGAACTGCGGTCTTGCGCCGGGCCTCATCAATATCCTTGCTGTCACCGGCCTGGAGGTGTTCGACCAGGTTGACACCATACAGCTTCGCGTCGTCTTCCCCAGCACCCCCGTCCACCCCTCGGATACCAGCTGGTGTTTTCGGCAGAGGGACTGCTCAACGAGTATCTCGAGCCTGCAGAGGTTCTCGAGGAGGGCGCCGTTCGTCTTGTGCCGTCCATGACCGGCCTGGAGGAGATTGTCTTCCCGCCGCCGTACGGCAGGCTGGAAGCGTTCTACACTTCCGGCGGACTTTCCACTCTGACCCGGACGCTCCGGGGGAAAGTCCGTATGCTCGACTATAAGACCATACGGTACCCGGGTCACTGCGAGAAGTTCAAGCTGCTCCTCGATCTCGGGTTTGCATCTGCTGAACCGCTGGTCGGTGCAGGAGGCATCAGAACGTCCCGCGAATTATTCACAGAACTGCTGAAAAAACGCCTCGCGTCAGACGATAGCGACGTTGTTCTCGCCCGGGCGGTGCTGTCCGGACTCAAGGGCGGGAAGGCTCAGACTCTTGTGTATGAATGCGTGGATGCGTATGATGCAAAGACGCGGATGACGGCCATGATGCGGACGACCGCCTTTCCGACATCAATAACGGCAATCATGCTTGCCGACGGAACAATCACCGCGCGGGGTGTCATGCCCCCCGAAGCATGCGTCCCCGGGCAGGAGATGATCCGCAGCCTCGCACAACGACATGTGATCGTCACAACACAGCTTTCCAACGGGACCGTTCAATGACCGAGTTTCCCATTTCCGTTATGATCAGCACCCGGGATACGACTGAGGGCCGGGACGTTCAACACCAGTACATCGTCCGCACACGACACCCGCGATGGGAGCTTCTCCGGATCATGGTGCGGGCACTGTTCGAAATCCGGTTCCGGTAATCACGCATGTTGGCACGTGGACTTTTCATGCTTCGACCCGGTATACATCTTGCACAGCACACGACTGTGCTTGCGTCGCGCAACGGAAGAAGAGACCGTGGTCTCAAAAGAATCACCCACCCACTGCTGCCCTTGTACGAAGCCGTTCGCACGATGACACTTCCTGCGTTGGTGTTCGCACTGTTGCTCTGCGTTCCCCTGTCGCTGATTGCTCAGGAGAACAGTGTCCGGCTCATCCTCGAACAGGACCCGCAGCGCACCGCCGTGATCGGAGTGTTCCGATCCGGCGGCATCCTCTATGCCTCGCTCACTGATCTGGCGCAGACCTTCCAGGTGATCCCCTACGAAAACCACCAGGCCCGCAAGATGGAGGTGAAACAGGGCCCGTACAGGATCAAGGTGACCGGCGGCAGTTCGTTTATCATCGTTACCGATCAGGCACAACGGCAGACCGTGTACCAGCTCCCGGCAAATGTCCAGTACGCGGCCGGATCATTCTTCGTCCCGCTGCGATCGTTCCTTCCCTATTTCTCGCTTGTGTTCAACAAGACTGCAACATTTGAATCCGCCACGGACGTCCTGCGCGTCAAACCTACTCCATCATCGTCTGCATTCGACGTCCCTTCGGTTGTGCTTGAACCGAAAGCAAACGGCATGCTCATCCGCATTATCTCCGCAAAGCATATCGCGGACGTTGAGAGCTGGCTGCGCCAGGACGGTTGGCTGTATGTTACGCTTGTGGATGTGAAGGCGGATGTCAAAAGCATCAACGCCCTGAAAGGATCCGGCATCGTCAAGGACATCGTGGCAATCCAGAGTCCCACGTCGGTGCAGCTGACATTCAGACTCGCCGGTAAGGTCGCCGCATCCGAAATACTCAGGGAAGAAGGATCACAGGATATCCTGGTTTCCATCCGCACACCCGGTCCAACCGGTTACGACCCGACGGAAAGCCAGTCGAAGCCGCCGGCGCGGAAGGAGTCTGCAAAGACTCCCGCGCGGACGCCCCCCCCTTCACCGGATCTCTCAGAGCAGCGGAAGCAATGGGATCTGGACGTGATTGTTCTTGATCCGGGACATGGCGGCTACGACCCGGGGACCATCGGGGTCACCGGCGTGTATGAGAAGACCGTCGCCCTGGCCATTGCCAGAAAACTCGGCGTCCTGATCAAGAAGGGAATGCCAGATGTCCGGGTTGTGTACACCCGGTCCACCGATGTGTTTGTGCCTCTCTACCGCAGGGGGCAGATTGCCAATGAAGCAGGTGGGAAGCTCTTCATCAGCATCCACTGCAACTCAACGGAACGCAAGCCGAGTCCTGTCCGGGGAATGGAACTGTATCTTCTGGGTCCTGGCCGGACGGAAGAAGCCATCGCTATTGCCGAGAAAGAAAACGCGGTGATCAAGCTGGAAGAAGGGTATGAAGCCCGGTACCGGAATCTCACCGACGAGAACTTCATTCTCGTGACCATGGCACAGAGTGCGCATGTGAAGTCAAGCGAAATCCTCGCGGATCTTGTCCACAGGGAAGCGAACCAGATCTCCGGCCTTCAAAGCCGCGGCGCCAAGCAGGCCGGCTTTTTTGTGCTGGTCGGTTCGGCAATGCCCAATATCCTGGTGGAAACCGGGTTTGTGTCGAACAGAAATGAAGAGAAGTTTCTGAAGAGCAACGCGGGCCAGCAAAAAATCGCCGAGGCCCTCTACCGGGCGATCCGGCAATACAAAGCCGAATATGAAAAGTTGCTATCGGATAATTAGTCGACGTCCGGCTTGACCACACATTTCGTTGCAAGGTCAATGCACAAAGCCCATCTGGTGTACGTATTCATACTTGCCGCAACAGTGTTGTGGTGCGGGCTGCTGATTGCCGCTCCGCTGCTGACATTGGGCGGCGACGGCGCACACTTCTGGAGTGACGCGCTGTATGATGGGTTTCATCGTGTGTGCCATCAGCTCGACAGCCGTTCGCTTCATCTCTTCGGCGCGCCTCTTCCTGTCTGTATGCGGTGCTCGGCCATCTACTTCGCGTTTTTCCTGGGCATGCTCCTCTACCCTCTGGTCCGCGACCTGCGGCAACCTCATACGCCGTCCCGCAGACTGCTGATCCTTGCACTTGTACCCATGCTCGTCGATGTGGCGGCCGGCATCACCGGCCTAGCCGGTGTCACCGCCGTCTCCCGGCTCGTGACCGGCGCGGTGTTCGGCTTTCTGATACCCTTTGTCATTCTTCCTGTTGTTCTGGGCGCCGCTCACGAATGGCACACGCAATCCACCCCTGTCATCCACCAACCGAAAGGCTCAGTCGATGCCTGAAAAACCGAGCAAATTGATGCCCGCACTGTATGGCGGTATAATCATTGGTCTGATTTCAGGAATCCCGTTCCTCAGCTTTGTCAATTGCCTCTGTTGCGCGGGTGTCCTCTTCGGCGGCGTGATGGCGGTCTTCTTCTATAAGAAAGATCTCACCCCGCAGATGCCGCCGTTGAGCAACAGCGACGCGCTTGCATTGGGCGCGCTGGCGGGGCTCTTCGGAGCGCTGTTCAGCAACATCCTTTCAGCAGTCTTCCTGTATACCATCGGCAATGTGGCCGGAGAAGCGACATATAAAGCAGTGATCGGCCTCTACGATAGCATGGGCCTCCTCGAACAGATGCCGCCGGAAGCTCTGGAACAGATGGAGCAGGGAATGATGGAAGGAACCCTCTCCGCCGTCAGCGTGATTAGCTCGTTCATCATCTACCCGCTGTTCGGTCTGCTCGGCGGCCTGATCGGGTATGCTCTGTTCAAACCCAAGGCCGACACGAAGCAACAACCACCGGTCCAGCCGGCCTAGCGAAGAGCGGGAAAGATTGCAGGTTACTCTTCTTCAGGCATGAGCCCTGGTAGTGCCAAGCGTACGATGTCCCAGGTATGGTAACGGTTCTGATGCAGGCGGATCACCGCTTCTCCCGATCCGCCATGCACCAGCCGTGTCTGCCGCTCAATCCCGGCCCACGAGATCAAACAGCGTGCTTCGGCATCTCTCCCGTCAATGGCACATGTGACTATCCCGACACCATGGCCAGTGAAGGCGGCGATACGGGAATAGACCTGCTCACAGGAGCTCATGAGCTCGCTCGAAACAGCGCGACGATGATCTGGCGCAGACCCGTCTGCGTGCGACGCCATCCTCCAGAGCGCTCCACGGTCGCGCGTAAAGAACGCCAGGAGACCATCCTCAACGACTGTGCGTATGGTGCTGGCTTCATCCGGATGAAAGTCGTTGTAGGCAAACGTGTGGATCATGCCGTCAATGCGGATGTTGTCCATCTCCTCTTCCAGCAACTCCTCAGTGATGAACCGGTATGCCTCGGCATCGGACACCGGCCTCCCGAAGTGAATCACGATATTGTTATCGAGCAGGAGTTCCAGCAATCCCTCAAGTGTTGCATCCAGTTCCTGAGGCGGGATCGATGCAAGCGGTTGTACGCCCGAATGGCCAATGAATGCACGTACACTGATCCGTTTGTGCGCTGAATACTGCCGCTCGAATTCCGCAATGTATCCCAGCCAGTCCCCTTCAGCATCCGGCGGCATGCGCCGGTCTCCCTGGAAGAACCGGACTCCGCGCTGCTCTTCGAGATGCTTCCTTTTCTGATCGTTCAGGGCCCGCTGAATGCGTTCTTCCCGGTTTTCCATGGGTGTTGTCCCCATAACTCGACACAACGTGTTCTGCATACCTCTCTACACTGTTTAGCTGGGATTTCCGATGCAGGCTTTTTTCGCAGATTTCAGAATGAAACGAGGGGAAAAACGGCAAAATACGGCAAATTCAGCAATTTCATTTTGGCATAATATCTGACTGTGTTCCGTGTATCAGGAAGTTGTTGATTGCAGTACTATCAAACGGACGATTGTCAACATTACGATTTCATCGGACACCATGATATGAGCGCTCTGTCGCGTAGAAGATTCCTGAAGATCTCTGGCGCAGCGGTCGGCGCTGCCGCTGCAGGGACTGCCGCCCTGAGAGCCGCAGGGACGTTGCCTTCAACCGGCTTGTCAGCAGAGAAAGGGATCCGGACTGTCCCGACGTTCTGTGATATCTGTTTCTGGAAATGCGGAGCCATCGCAACGGTCCGCGATGGTGCTCTGTGGAAAATTGAAGGAAACCCTCTTGACCCGCTCAGCAACGGACGATTGTGTCCACGGGGCACCGGCGGTGTCGGCGCACATTATGATCCCGATCGCCTCCGGACACCGCTCCTCCGCAAGCGCAGCCGCGGCCAGGAAGAATGGGTGGAAGTGACCTGGGATGAAGCCTTCGAGTACATCGCACAGAAGATGCAATCCATCAAACAACGATACGGGCCCGAGGCCGTTGCGCTCTTCAGCCACGGCATCGGCGGCAATTTCCTGAAGCACCTGCTGAAGGCGTATGGAAGTCCGAACATTGCCGCCCCATCCTTTGCACAATGTCGCGGACCGCGCGATGCAGGCTTTCGCCTGACATTCGGCGAAGACGTCAGTTCTCCGGAACGCACCGACATCCGCAACGCACGCTGTCTCGTCCTGATTGGCAATCATCTCGGCGAGAACATGCATAATACGCAGGTGCAGGAATTCGCGGATGCCATCGGCAATGGCGCCAGCCTGATTGTGGTTGATCCACGGTACTCCATTGCTGCGGGGAAGGCATCCCACTATCTCCCGATCAAACCCGGCACAGACATTGCCCTTCTTCTCGCGTGGATGCACGTCATCGTCACGGAACGATTGTACGACCGTGACTATGTCGCACAACATGGCTTCGGATTTGAACAGTTTGCCGCGTCCCTGGCTCCCTTCACTCCTGCATGGGCATATCCGGAAACCGGTATCGAACCGGAGGTGATCGAAAGAACCGCGAGAGAGATGGCGGCGCACAAACCTGCGACACTCGTGCACCCCGGCCGTCACGTCACATGGTATGGCGATGATGCCCAGCGCAGCCGGGCCATCGCTCTCCTGAACGCACTGCTTGGCAGCTGGGGACGGAAGGGCGGATTCTATACACCTGTGAGTATGGACCTGCCTCCCTACCCGTATCCGGAGTACCCCCCGAGTGTGCGCGGAAAAGTCGATAACCCCGGCCAGAAGTATCCCTTTGCACACGAGACCATCACGACCGGTATCCGCGAAGCAACGCTAACCGGCCAGCCGTATCCGATCATGGGCTGGTGGGTGTATGCCACAAACCTGCTTCACGCTCTGCCTAATGAAGCAGAGACGATCAAGGCCATCCAGAATCTTGATCTCCTGGTGGTCGTCGATGTCATCCCCAGCGAGATCGCGGGATGGGCGGATGTCGTCCTGCCGGAATCGGTCTACCTTGAACGCCACGACGATCTCAATGTGGAATGGTTTCGTGAACCGTTCATCGCCTTGCGGCAACCTGTTGTCGCGTCTCCGCATGATCAGAAGCCGAACTGGTGGATTGCCAGGAAGATGGCCGGGCATCTGGGTCTCAGTGCCTATTTCCCCTGGAACGATATCGAGGAGTATTTCCGGTATCGTCTGAAAGCAGGCGGCTATGACTACGAGGCCTTGAAAAAGAATGGAATTCTCCGTGGCCCGCATCAACCGGTGTACTATGAAGAAGGGCTTGCCCCGACTTTTCCCACACCCAGCGGAAAGATCGAGTTCTTCTCCCCTCAACTGCAGAAGGCAGGATTCGATCCCGTCCCGGTGTATCACCGGCCTCCTGCCGGGCCGCCCGGTTACTACCGGCTGCTGTTCGGACGTGCACCCGTCCATTCATTCAGCAGGACACACTCCAACCGGATCCTGTCTGACGCAATGAGCGAAAACGAGATCTGGGTACACACGCAGACCGCTCAGCAAAACGGACTGACGAATGGTCAGTATGTCCGGCTGAAGAACCAGGACGGTGTTGTCAGCAATCGCATCAGGGTCCGCGTTACCGAGCGGATCCGTCCGGAATGCGTCTACATGGTTCACGGCTTCGGTCACACCAGCCGCATGTTGAAACACGCCTTCGGCAAAGGTGCCAGTGACGCACAGATGGTCACCCGCTATGCCACCGATCCGTTGATGGGCGGCACTGCGATGAATGTCAATTTCGTCACGTTTGCGCCCGCGGAGGCATGACCATGGCACGGTACGGAATGGTGATCGACACGGCACGGTGCGTGGGATGCATGGACTGCGTCGTGGCATGCAAGACTGAAAACGGAATTCCGGAAGGGTACGACCGCGACTGGATTGCCTACGACACGACAGGAGCGTTTCCCACCCTCCACATGGAGATCCGGAGTGAACGCTGCAACCACTGCGAAGACCCTCCCTGTGTCTACTGTTGTCCCTGCGGCGCCAGCCACATACACGAACGAGGCGGTGTGGTCCTGGTGCACCATGACAAATGCAGCGGCTGCAAGGCCTGCATTGCCGCGTGCCCGTACGACGCCCGCTTCATACACCCCGAAGGGTATGCCGACAAATGTACGTTCTGCATTCATCGCGTGGAGCAGGGTCTTGAGCCTGCGTGTGTTGCCGTGTGCCCCACCCACTGTATGCACTTCGGCGATCTTGACGATCCCAACAGCACAGTGAGCCGCCTCCTGGCTTCCCGCGAACAGCACACGCTGCTTCCGGAGGCCGGCACGAAACCGCAGATCTGGTACCTGAAATAGAGTACGGACAAGAACGAAAGCACCTCCATGCGTGAACTGGTGAGCACACGAACCAACCCGATGATCGACCCCGCGCTGCATTTCTGGGGATGGGAGATCCCGGTCTATCTGTTCCTGGGTGGACTCGTTGCAGGAATGATGATTCTCTCCGGATACTTCCTTTTCAGAGGACGTCACAGGGAAATGTCCTGTTCCTGTCTGACACTCCCCCTCCTGAGTGTCGCCCTTCTGAGTCTGGGCATGCTGGCATTGTTTCTTGACCTTTCGCATCGCTGGTACTTCTGGAGGATGTATACCACGTTTCAACCGACATCACCGATGTCCTGGGGCTCGTGGATTCTGATCCTCGTGTATCCCGCATTGCTTGCCAATGCGTTGATCCGCCCTCCGGCATGGATCACAAGCCGGCTCCCCTGGGTGTCAACACTTTCGGCGCGCATCGCCAAAAGGTCCGCTGCGGTAAAATTCATCGGCATCACGAACATGATGCTGGGGGTCCTGCTCGGCGTCTACACCGGCATCCTCCTGAGCGCATTCGGTGCCAGACCCCTCTGGAACAGCTCCATTCTCGGACTATTGTTTCTTACCTCCGGGCTTTCCTCCGCCGCGGCATTTGTCCACCTGATTGCATCGGATCCCCTCGAGCAGAAGCTCCTTGCAAAAGCCGACAACGGATTCCTGACTCTGGAACTGGTCATCATTGGTATGTTTCTAATCGGGCTTGTCAGCAGCACACGGGTTCATCTGGAGGCGGCACTCCTGTTGTTGAACGGTCCCTTCGCGCCTGTCTTCTGGGTCTTCGTGATCGGACTGGGGATTGTGCTGCCCCTGATCGTACAGTCGATGGCTGTGAACAACAAAGTAGCTCACACACCGGTCGCACCCATCCTGGTCGTTCTGGGAGGGCTGATTCTCAGGTTCGTCATTGTGCAGGCCGGACAGGTAAGTCACTGGACACGTGTCGTTTCTTCGAACTAAGGAGAGCCCCGTATGCAGGCAGATGTACAACCGTTGACTGCGGAACAGGTTGGCGCACACACACATCATGCGGTTCCCCGTGCCCCGCAACCGTATACGAACCCGTACCTTGCGGGATTCGGGCTCGGCCTTGTTCTTCTGGCTTCTTTCGTCATCATGGGTCGCGGTCTCGGCGCCTCCGGAGCCTTCAGCTCGCTTGTTGCGTTCGGGGCCGACGCCGTCGCGCCCGAACACACCCGCGCTAATGCGTTCTATGCGGAATACCTGGGCGATCACACCAGGCATCCTTTGATGGACTGGCTGGTGTTCGAGGTCGTCGGCGTGTTCGCCGGCGGATTTCTGTCCGGCATCCTCGCGGGACGCGTGCGCATGGGCATTGAACGCGGCCCCTCCACCACCAACCGGATGCGCCTGATGTACGCCTTTGCCGGAGGCGGCCTCATGGGGATTGGCGCCAAATTCGCCCGCGGATGCACCTCAGGCCAGGCCATGACCGGCGGCGCATTGCTGAATGTCGGCAGCTGGGCATTCATGATGTGCGTGTTCGCTGGCGCGTACGCCGTTGCATATTTTGTGAGGAGACAATGGCAATGAACGCACCCTTCTTCAAATTCGGCCTCTTCGGCGACAACGTAAGTCTGATCGTCGCCTTCCTCATCGGCATAGGATTCGGTTTTTTCCTTGAACGTGCCGGTTTCGGAAGTGCTAGGAAACTCACGGCTCAATTTTATCTGACGGATCTCACTGTCTTCAAAGTCATGTTCACCGCGATCATCACAGCCATGCTCGGGCTCTTCTATCTCGGATGGATGGGTCTCGTGGACCTCTCCCTGGTCTACCTGACCCCGACACATCTTGTCCCGCAGATCGTCGGCGGATTTCTGCTGGGTGCCGGCTTTGTGGTGGGTGGCTATTGTCCGGGAACGGCTTGCGTGGCCGCATCAACAGGCAAGATGGATGCGCTGATCAACCTCCTGGGGATTATTCTGGGTATCGTCGTGTTCGGTGAACTCTTCCCATGGGTCGAAGGATTCTATTATGCGACGCCGATGGGACAGGTTACCCTGCCGCAGCTGTTGAATCTATCCTACGGACTCGTAGTCTTCTTAGTGGCGCTCATGGCAATCGGCGCATTTGCCGGCGCAACCTGGGTGGAGAAACGTATGGCCGCACGGAAGGGAGGACAGCCATCATGAAACTCTCCCTTGCCAGGCTAACCGCGACGCAGAAAAGCGGGCTGGCGGTGGCTCTTCTCGGCCTCGTTGCGGCGTTCGCCGGCAGTCCCTATCGGGGACCCGTCTACACGGTCGACGCTCAGGAACTGGCCAGGGTCGTGGAAACCACCGTTGACCACGTCACCGCCGAGGACGTAGCAGACTGGATCATCCAGGGCAGGACAGACTTCCGGCTGATTGACCTGCGCACTGAAGGCGAATTCGCCGAGTATCACATCCCTGGTGCTGAGCGAGTCCCGCTCACGGCACTTGCGGGGTACGGACTCCAGAAGAACGAGACGATCGTCATCTATTCTGATGGCGGCATTCATTCAGCCCAGGCCTGGTTCCTTCTGACGACGCAGGGGTACAAGGGTGCAACAATGCTCTTTGGCGGACTCGAAGCATGGAAAGACAACGTCCTGTTCCCAAGACCTGCCGAAAACCCGACTCCCGCACAATCGGTCCAGTTTGCCAAGATGAAAGAGGTCAGCAAGTTCTTCGGAGGGACACCACAGATGGACTCAACGGCAGCAGTAACAGCCCCCTCCTTCACGATGCCGAAGCTCGAGACGCCGCAGGGAGGCGCGGCCGCTCGCGGCACTTCACCGGTCAAAAAGAAGAAAGAAGGATGCTAATGCCTACGATAGGATTCCCCGTTGCGATGGCAGCGCTAAGCTGGATCGATGATCTTGAAGCTGCCCGGCCGCGACGAAAGCGTGCACGGCGCACGTGACACTGATGCACTCCCGGATCAGCGGCGCAGTTCTGGCCGGAGGACAGAGCCGCCGGATGGGCCAGGACAAGGCATTGCTCCGGTTGCACGGCATCACGCTCCTTGAGCGGAGCATTCGCACATTGCAGCCCGTCGTGAACCGGATTGTTGTGGCGGGCGGTCTGGACGGCCGTTATACCGTCCCCGGCATTACAACCATCGGGGATCCCATTCCCGGGTGCGGTCCGCTGGGGGGAATCCTGGCCGCATTGGAGGAGTCTTCCGCCGATGCGGTTTGCATCCTGGCATGCGACCTCCCCTTTGTTACCACGGATCTCCTCCGTTTGCTCGCCACTACGGAACCTGCGGTGCCCCTTGTTGTTCCACGGACAGGAGACGATCTGCAACCGTTGTGCGGACGCTATGCTGTTTCTTTGAAAGCGGCTTTGCGCCAGTATCTGTTGCAGGGAGGAAGAACCGTCATGGACTTCGTCGCAACGCAACGGCATGCATGCACATCGCTCGGCCCTGATCATCCTGTGTATCACCCGCATCTTCTTGCCAATCTGAACACAGATGAAGACCTGCGGAATGCGGAAGAGTACTGTGCATCTGAATCGATTTTCCCATGACCGTTCCGGATACTTCTGCTGTGCATCCCTCTTCCCTGTCACTTCGCTGGCAGCGTGCCGCGATGCTGGGAAGTCTCTGGGCAGCCAATGAAATCGTCCTGGGAAGCTTTCTGCACAATCTGAGCATCCCGTTCGCCGGGACAGTACTCGCCGCAATCGGTGTAACGTTGCTTGTTGCGGGCCACCGTCTCTGGAATGACCCGGGTGTACTCTGGCGCGCAGGCGTGATCTGCTCCCTCATGAAGTCCATTTCCCCAAGCGCAGTGATCCTCGGGCCGATGGTCGGCATTCTTGCCGAGGCCGGTCTTGTGTATGTCAGTGTCGTGGTTTTCCGCGGCCTGTTGATCGGATCCCTCATCGGCGGAGCGCTTGCCACCGTCACTCCCATCCTGCAGAAAATCATAAGCATCCTCGTTACCTACGGCATGGATGCGGCACGGATGTACACCACTCTGTTTACGGTCTTCTCAGACAGGTTGCGGTTCCAGGCAGTGGATGCGGAAGGGGCGCTGTTCATCCTGGTGGCCGCACAGGCAATTCCGGGAGCTCTTGCCGCAATGCTGGGCATCGCCATTGCCCGCGGCGTGAACCGTGCCGCTCCCCCGCGTCTTGAGGCAGCGTCTGCAAGCGGCAACGGCGAACAGATCTTCCCCGCGGGTTCACAGCAGTATTCACTGACCGCACTCTGTGCTCACGGGTTTCTGATACCGACCGGACTTGCCTTTCTTCCGTTGCTGCCACCGCTGCTCACCCTCATCCCCGTAGCACTTTACCTGCTCCTTGTCCTGTATTGGTATCCCGGGCTTCGCCGGAAATTCGCACGTTCACGGCTCTGGCTTGAATTCGGTGCAGTGGCAATACTTGCCGGCATACTGCTCGGCATCCTCGCACCCGGAGGCAAAGGCACATGGTGGACCGGCCTGCAGAGCGGGATCGTCATGACCGCGCGCGCCACACTTGTCGTGACAGCATTCAGCGCACTCAGCATTGAACTTCGCAGCCCTGTTGTGATCAACTGGTTTCTCCGGCGCGGACTCGGAAGCGTATCAGCAGCGCTCAGCGCGGCATTCCGCGCACTGCCCGTCATGATCGATTCGCTCAACCAGCAGCGCCACAACATGCGCCATCCTCTCCGCGCGTTTAGCGAAATGCTCGCAACCATGCTTGCACAACTCCAGGAGGATTCCCGCAATCATGGCCAGCCTGCGGTGTATCTGCTGACCGGATCACAGGGGGAGGGCAAGACAACGGTGCTCGAACAGGCAATCACCCGCATCCGCAACGAGGGTGTCGCCGTCGCCGGAATACTTTCCCGCGTCCGGTATGCGGACGGCGAGCGCATCGGCTATGACGTCGAGGATGTGTCGACGGGAGAGCGAGCCGTGCTCTGCCGGAGAGATCATGACGCAGAAGCCCGCAGAAACCATGATGCGGTAGCCCGCAGGAATCATGACGCAGGAGCCCGAAGAGACCATGCTGCAGGCGTGCCATCAGTCGGCCCGTTTGTGTTTCATCGGTCGGAGCATCCGGTCTCTGTGATCGTTGTGGATGAAGTGGGACCACTGGAGTTGCGCGGAGAAGGATGGGCGGCGCCGGTACGGAGTCTCCTGAATTCGGCCCCTCGCACCATCCTCCTTGTCGTGCGGCCGGCACTGGTAGAACAGATTCAACAGGAGTGGAGATTTGTCGCGCGGAACGTGTGGGATGTTTCTCAAACGAGTGACACAGAGATTGCTCGCGTGCTCACAGGCGCAGCGCACTCGCCTGAGGGTCCGCTATCGTGAAAACCGGGCCACCGGCTATGCCGCGGGCAATCTCCTCCGTGCACTCAGAATCCGCATTCAGATCGAATTGGCAGCTTCTCACTGCAAGCCGGTTTCTCACAAACCCTCTGTGTTAGCAGAAGTCGGCGCTTTTGTGTACTATACCGTCGAGAGGGTTCGCCAATGGCGCACCCGGTATCCGTCTGAAACCGGCATCTCATTCCAAAGGATCTGATTCCGTACCATCATGACGGGATCCCCTGCCCCCTTCTACCGGCTTGCTGCATCTTATGGATGAAGAACTCTGTCAGATCCTGAAAAAAA
>JAGDMK010000075.1 GCA_017860635.1 Bacteroidota bacterium | reverse complement strand
TCTTGGTCCTGAAGTTGTACGAGATTTCTGAACCATGGTATGTCTCGGCCCCGTCAATGAGGTCGGGGATGCCTTTCATGCGCTGACCTGTGGTATCGGAGCTATCCGCTGAACCGCGCGCATTCAGGATTGCCGTGTTCCAGTTGATATCCACCTGGTCTGCCTTCAACCCCAGCTCTTTATAGTTGATCGTCGCCTTGCCGCGGGAGTACATCGTGCGGCGGGAAATGTCGTATGTGATGGAGTCGGCGGCAGTGTAGACAACCACGGAATCAATGCCGGAAGGAGATTTCACCAGGACGGTATCAGTGCGCACCACCGAGGTGTCGGCGCGGACAAGCGACGTGTCGGCTGGCACGCCTATGGAATCCGAGGGGATGCGAACTGAGTCGGCACGCTGCGCAATGGTGGAAGTATCCTTGATAACCTGTGTGCGGCGAGCTTCCAGGCTCTGCTCCCTGCGAAACGATCCGGCAAGCTGTTGCGGCCGGCGGGCTACTTGGGATTGCTGCGTTGAGAACGAATCGGAACTCTGCTCCGCGCGACTGACCTCCCGGCCCTGCGGTGTTTGACACGTGCCAACACTGGCGAACAGAAGCAGCAGGACTCCAACAGAGACGCAACGCTGAATGCAGGCAGGCAGAAGCAGCGCTGCACCCCGGGACAGACAGTGTGAAACACCGGCAAGAAGCAGCTGGTGATGAGTCGACAGCCAATACGAACCGTCGGTAGACAAGCCACAGTGCTGTGCAACTGCCCGGGCCGGACGGTTGTGCATACCTCCCGTCGCACGGTATGCCCGCAGCATGATGCGAACCCGGCGGAAACGGATCCGACCCGTCACGCATCGCCACTGCACCGGGCATTCCTGATGCACCATCGATTACCGTCTCCTCTTCGGCCACCAGCGGTTCAGGCGTTCCTTCATGTCTTTTTCCCTTCCGTTGTCGCCCGGACGATAGTACAGCTTTTCTTTCAGGGCATCGGGAAGATACTGTTGCTCCACAATATGACCGTCGAAGTCGTGGGCGTACTTGTAGTTGTCGCCGTACCCCAGTTCTTTGAGAAGGCCGGTCGGTGCATTCCGGAGATGGAGCGGGACAGGTGCGTCCGGACCCTGCTGCGCATCCTCCAGGGCTTCGCTGATGGCTACATAGGCTGCATTGCTCTTGGGCGCCGATGCAAGATACGTTGCACACTGTGCGAGAATAATACGTGCTTCCGGCATCCCGACGTAGTCCACCGCGGTGAACGTCGAGACTGCAAGCGTGAGGCCATACGCATCCGCGTTGCCGATGTCTTCGGACGCGAGGACGATGAGTCTCCGGGCGATGAATTTCGGATCCTCCCCGCCGTCCAGCATGCGCGCCAGCCAGTACACCGCTGCATCGGGGTCGCTGCCCCGGACACTCTTGATGAACGCCGAGATGATGTTGTAGTGCTCTTCCCCTCCGTCGTCATAGCGGTTCAGTTTCCGTTGGAACGCCTCATCGAATTCCCGACGGCCGACGGTCACCGGACCGCTCCCTTCACTCCCGGCAATCCGGATGGCTGTTTCGAGTCCGTTCAACAGCATGCGTGCATCGCCTCCGGACAGCAGAACAAGCCGGTCCCGGTCATTGACGGCGATTGAGCGCGCGGTGAGCTGGGCATCGGCAGTAAGCGCATGGTCCAGGATGGCGCGAAGATGGTCCGCTCCGAGAGGCTGGAGCACATAGACGCGGCAACGGGAAAGCAGCGGCGAGATGACCTCGAACGAAGGGTTCTCCGTGGTCGCCCCGATCAGCGTCACGAGTCCTTCTTCGACACTGTGCAGGAGGGCATCCTGCTGCGCCTTGTTGAAACGGTGTATCTCGTCGATGAACAGGATTGTGCGCCGGTGGTGGCGTTGTGCCGCCGCGCGTTCGATCACCGCACGGACATCCTTCACGCCGGCACTGACTGCGCTCAGCTGGACGAACTGAGCGTGGGTGTGCCGGGCAATGAGCCGCGCCAGCGTGGTCTTGCCGCTTCCCGGTGGCCCCCAGAGAATCATGGACGGCACCTGGTCGCGCTCGATCAGAATGCGGAGCGGTTTTCCTTCTCCAAGGAGATGATCCTGGCCGATGAACTCCGTAAGGATACGGGGCCGCACGCGCTCTGCAAGGGGTGCATCATCGCGTGTGCCCAGGTCGGACGTGTCGCCACCGAAGAGGTCCATTACCGTCCCGGAGGGGTCTTGTAGACGGTTTCGCCGGGACGGGTCATGCCGTATTGTTCCCGGGCGACCTTTTCAATAGTCCGTTTGTTCGTGTCGAGGCTGCGGGATTCCTGCTGGAGCCGCTTTTGCTCGGCTTCCGCTTCGCGGATCTTCTGCTCCAGCTCGGCTTTCTGAGCTTCCAGCCGGAACCGGTGAATGAACCCGCGGCTGCCGAAAAGCGCAAAACCTGCAAGCACCGCGGCAACGGCAATCACCGCAACGCGGCCCTTGTTGCGACGGAGCCGGCGGGCGATTTCAGCGGGTTCGAACCTCTTCTTCCGCTTTCTGTAGAAGGACTCATCCATTTGTCCTTTAATGTACGAGGAAAACGGCGAAAGCTCAAATCCCGAAGCAGTGAGGCCCGGCAGATGCCGGGCCCCGGAGGCGGATGCACTACGTGGAAAACCTGTATGAAGTAAAGACGTGGTCCTGGCTCAACCGACAGCGTGTTGTGGCTCGGGAACGTTAAGCGCTTGCTCAGGTGGAGTGCTTTCCTCGCTCTCAGCCGCGGGGTTCTGCTCCCGTTGATCGACCCTGGTAAAACGGGCCAGCAGCGAATACAGCACGGGAACCAGCACAAGCGTCAGGAACGTCGAGAACAACATCCCTCCCACTACCGCAAGTCCCAGAGGCCGTCTCGACTCGCCTCCCGCACCGAGACCCAGCGCGATCGGCAGCACGCCGAACACCGTGGAGAACGAGGTCATGAGAATCGGCCTTAGTCTGGTCGTTGCCGCCTCGATCACAGCATCATGCAGCGCTTTTCCCTGTGCGCGCAGTTGATTCGAAAACTCGACGATCAGAATCGAGTTCTTCGTGACCAGTCCCACAAGCATGATCAGACCGATCTGTGAGTAGATGTTCAAGCTCTCCCTGAACAGAAACAGGGTCAGCAGCGCCCCGAACACTGCAAGGGGCACGGCCAGAAGAATCGTAAAGGGGTGCACAAAGCTCTCGAACTGCGCCGCAAGCACCAGATAGATGAACACCACCGCAAGAAGGAACATGAAATACAGGCTCGTACTCGAGGTCTTGTACTCGAGCGATTGTCCTGCGTATTCTCGCTTGACACCGGCCGGGAGTTTCTGCAGTGCGATGCGGTCGAGGTCATCAAGGGCCTGGCCGACACTTACTCCCGGTGCGAGCTGTGCGGTAATTTGTGCTGACCGCACCCTGTTGTAGTGATTCAGTTCCTTCGGTGCGAGCGTTTCATCGACACGCACGACATTGGCCAGCTGGATCAATCCAGCACTTCCCCGTATGTACACTTCCCGGATGGCATCAGGCGTCGAGCGCGCTGAAGGCCGCATCTGGAGGATCACATCGTACTGCTTGGTTCCTCGTTTGAAATTCGTAACGGCGCGTCCCCCGAGAAACGTCTCCAGGGCAGTACCGATGTCCACCACCGAAACTCCCAGTCCCGCTGCGCGTTCGCGGTCAATCGTGAGATCAAGTTGCGGCTTGTTCAGGCGCAAGTCAGTATCCAGGTTGAGCAGATAGCCCAGCCTGGACGCCTCCCCCATCATGGTGCCGACGGCTTGATTGAGTTCCTCGTAATTATCCGCCTGGAGCACATACTCCACGGGACTCGAGCTGAACGCTCCCCCGAGACTGGGAGGGTTAATCACAAATGCAAGGACCCCGGGGATTGCCAGAAGCTGGGGAAAGAGCTCCTGGACAATCTGCTGTTGCGTTCTGCTTCGTTCGTTCTGTGGCTTCAGGGCAAGAAACATGAAACCATTCGTCACGCGACCCGGTCCGCCGAAGCCAAGCCCGATTGCCGTGAACAATCCACGCCGTTCAGGCAACGCCATGATGCGCTCCTCCACCTGGCGCATATATGAATCGGTGTAGTCGAGCGTCGCACCTTCCGGCGCGATGACGATTCCGAATCCAATCCCACGGTCTTCCACCGGCACAAGTTCGCTGGGGATGAACCGGACAAGCACGACACTCACGACAACGGTCACGACGGCGGCGGCCACCATGACCATCTTATGTCGCAGGGCAAAGGACAGCGTGCGCGTGTAGGTGTCGTTCAACCAGTCGAAGAACTCATCAAATGATCGTGATGCCCATCCGGGACTTGTGCCATGCAGCGGGCGAAGTATCTTGGAAGAAATCATCGGTGTGAGCGTAAGCGCCACAAACCCGGAGATCAACACCGCAACGGCAAGCGTAATGCCGAATTCATTGAAGAGCCGTCCGACCGAACCGGTCAGGAACGCAAGCGGGACGAACACCGCCACGAGTGTGACGGTCGTGGCGATCACGGCAAACCCGATCTCGCTGCTGCCGTCAAGAGCAGCGCGTCTTCGGTCTTTCCCCATCTCCATGTGCCGATAGACGTTCTCGAGGACCACAATGGCATCGTCCACCACGAGCCCGATGGCCAGAACGAGTGCTAGGAGCGTGAGAATGTTGATCGTAAAACCGGCAACATAGACGATCGTGAAGGCGCCGATGATCGAAATGGGGATCGCAAGAGTGGGAATAGCTGTTGCGCGGAGACTTTTCAGGAATGCAAGCACCACAAGCACAACGAGACAGAGGGCAATGACCAGCGACTCTTTGACCTCACTGATGGACTCCTTGATAAATGTCGATGAGTCATACGCCACATCCAGCTTCATGCCGGCCGGGAGCAGCGCCGTGAGATCCTCCAACGCCTTCCTGACTTCTGCCGCGACATCGACCGTGCTCGCCTTGGATTGCTTCACGATCCCCAGTCCCACCGCGGGTTTTCCATTGTAGCGCGCAACGGTGCGCTCATCCTCCGCCCCCACCTTCACTTCTGCGATATCGCGCAGCCGGACGACATCGTCCTGGTTCCGGGAAACAATGATGGCCCCGAATTCCTCGGGAGTGGTGAGCTCTCCACGGGTCCGGACCGCAAATTCCCGCTCCCTTCCTTCCACTCGGCCGCCCGGGATCTCCGCATTTTCCCGCCGGAGCGCTGCCTCGATGTCCTGCGCAGTGAGTCCATGCGCCGCCATGTGCAGCGGATCCAGCCAGACTCTCATGGCGTACCGCCGTTCACCTCCGATAATCACCGAGCCGACTCCCGGAAGCCTCTGAATGCGTTCTTTCAACACCCGGTCTGCTACATCGGTGAGCTCAAGTCCGTCATGCAGGTCGCTCGAGAGGCCCAGCCAGACAATGGGTTGCGCGTTTGCATCCACTTTGGAAATCACCGGATCTTCGATTTCACGCGGGAGACTGCCACGAACGCGGGAAACACGGTCCCGCACATCGTTCGCCGCCTCATCCACATTCCTGTCGAGCTCGAACTCGATCGTGATCACGGAGCCCTGCTCACGGCTGGATGAGGTCATCGTCTTTACCCCCTCGAGCGTGGCAAACTGCTCTTCCAGCACATTGGTGATTTCCGTTTCGACGACGCTTGGACTGGCACCGCGATAGAGACTGACGACCGAGATGATGGGAGGATCGATATCCGGATATTCGCGGACCGGCAGGCGGGAAAACGAGATGATCCCGAACAGCAGGATCACGAAACTCATGACGGTCGCAAAGACCGGACGTTTGATGGAAGTGGTGCTCAGGCGCATGGTGGCTACCTCCCCTTCGTTGTCGCACTCGCCGCAGTGGCCCGCGCGTCGGGCACCGGCAGCACCTTCCCACCGTCAAACAGCTTCTGGTGACCTGCCCGTACCACCGACTGACCTGGCTTGAGACCTTCCAGGACTTCCACGATCGCAGGTGACCGGGTCCCCAGTGTAACCGCAACCCTGGTGGCGGTGCTGTCGGGGTTCACGACGAAAACAAACAGCTGGTTCCCGCTCCCGAACACCGCTTCATTGGGGATTGTCATCGCATCGGGCCGGTTTCCCAGGACGACACGAACATTGGCTGACATCCCCGGCCGGAATTTCTGCCCGGGGTTCTGCACACGCGCAACCACACGGGCACTGCGTGTCGCAGGGTCGATGGTCGGCTCGACCACTGCAATGGTCCCGTTGAGATTCGCGCCGGGAAACGCGGGACTCGACACGGTGACCGAAGCTCCCCGGCTGAGGCGGGAGAGAAACCGTTCGGGGGACGAGAACATCACGCGGATCTCGCCGATATTCGCAAGTTCAGTAATTGCCTGTCCGACCCGCAGATATGTCCCGATGCTTACCCGCCGTGCGCCGATGATTCCTGCAAACGGGGCGGTGACCCGTGTCTTTGCGTACCGCGCCCTGGCCAGGTCGCGGTTTGCCTCGGCAACCTTCATTGCGGCGGCGGCATCGTCGAGATCCTGTGGGGAGCCGGCTGCCTGTTCAACCACTCGTTTGACCCGCTCATACGTGGCCGCGCTCTGTGCCAGCAACGCCTCGGCGCGCGCGAGCTCGGCTGCAAGCTGACGATCGTCCAACTGGGCAATGAGTTCATCGCGCTGTATGACCCCCCCCTCCGTAAAGGGAAGCGACTTGATCGCGCCATCGATCTCGCCAACGACGGTGATTGCTTCAACCGCTTCCATCGTCCCGACCGCTTCGAACGTATCCTCTACGTTCTGGACCACCACGGGGCTTACCTCGACGGGCATCGGCGGCATAGAGAAGCCCCGGCCCTCTGCTCCCTGTCCACATCCCGTCAGGAGCAAGGCACCGCTTCCCGAAAGCGCCAGAAGCATTGCCCACAGAGATGCCGTTGTTTTTGTCCTTGTCTTCATCGTCCTCTTCCTTTTAGAAGATGCAAATGCCCCATGCCGGCTCTTAGACCGCAATCGCCATCGCCATAGTCACCGATTGCAGCGCCTGTGTCGCAGCCGATCATGTCATTACCATCGCCGTGAACTTCCTGGCCCGTCGCAGGTTCTCACCGTGCAGGACCCGGGTCGTATGCACCCGACGTCAGCTGACGCAGCATCGCTGCTGCTTTCGCACTCCGGACAAGCGCCTGCGAGTACCGCTGCTGTGCGACCGCAAAGTCTGCACCCAGCCGTACGAGTTCAAAGGCTGTTGACCGGCCGTTCTGAAATTCGATGAGGCCAATGCGTACCTGTTCCTGAGCTGCCGCAACTCCCTGTCGTGCCAGGTTCAGGCGCTGCTGGCCATGTGTCAATTCTCTGCACCGTGACCGCACTTCTGCTTCCAGTATCCGTTCTTCCTGTTCGTAGCGTTGCTGCATGATCTCGACTTCGGCTTTCAACCGGTCCTCTTCTCCCAGTCCGCTGCTGAAGCCGATCGGGACATTCACCTCCACACCGACATGCCAGTTCGGGAAGTCACGTTTTGTTACCTGGCCGATGGCATCGCCGAATCCGCCGCCGACTTGCGTCCGCAGTGTATCATTGCCGAAGATGACATCGCGCGCCGTGCCGGCAAGTCCGTTGCCGCCGAGCGCGCCGACCAGATCGACGCTGGGCAGAGCTTCCCATGCCGCTGCATGCGCCAGCGTCTGCTGCGCTTCGATCTCCGCTTTCACGGCGCGAAGTGCAAGGTTGCCTTCGAGCGATGCCTGCACAAGAGAATCAACATCACTGTCGGGAAAGATGTCACGGGGATGATCAACTGTTCTGAAACGTGGCTGGGTGCGATCCGGTCGTATACCCGTCGTTGCGGCGAGCATGTCCGACAGGTGGTCGAGTTGTTCTTCACGGTCAAGCAGGAGGATTTCCTGCTCCGAAAGGAATGTTCTGGCATTCGCCACCTGATTGGGCCCGATCAACCCCGCTGCCGTCTTCACTTCGGTTTCTCTGAGGAATGCCGCCGCCCGGTCACGGGTGAGCTTCTGCACTGCAAAGTCGCGTTCACCGGCATACAGGTCCCAGTACAGGAGCTCCACGCGGGTGCGGAGGGAGAGCATTTCCTGATTGAGCCGTCCTTCTGCGGCTTCCGCCAGTCGCTCGGCGCTGGTTAATTCCTTCCGCGCAGACGCGGTGAAGCCGCGGAGGAGCGGCTGACGAAGCACGAGTGCTCCTGCCGTGGTGTACTGCGGTGAGAGGAATGCAAACGATGAGTTGGTGTTCAGCCTGATTGCATCGAGCGAGGCAGTGATGCTTGTGCCGATGGGCAGGTTCCATGTGAGCCCCGCATTTCCTTCCGCCTGCAGCGTGTGGAGAACGGATGCGCCGGAGAAGAATGATGCCGCGGGCAGCTTGTCATCTCTGTACATCCAGCCCAGAAAGAGCTGTGGTTCAAAGGCGCCTCCCTCCCGTCGCATCACGCCGTGCGCAGCGGCTACCATGGCGCCGGCGGAAAGCACCGCAGGATCGCTGGTCATGGATGAACGGATCGCATCTTCAAGTCCGAGCGATGTGCCCGGCAATTGATTCAGAATGTCACGGAGTGAACTGTCTGGGCTGGCTGGCGGGGATTGAGCCACGGTGTTGAGAACAGCACCAGCGAGCAAGATCGGCAGGAGGAGCAGGGTCCGTAGCGTTGAAATTCGTCCTGAATGCCACTTCTGCGACATGATGGTCTTCATCACAATCCTGCTTTGCTGGCATGCTAAGTGGGTTTTAAGAAAGAACATACAGCACTTCGTGCTAACGCCGGTGCTATTCAACCTTTAACACAGGCGGTACCTCAATTGTTCCTCCGAAGCGCGTTCAAATTTCTCAGTGTAACTCTGGAAACCAGGGAAATCCTCTAAGGACGCATCTCCGGCCAGCTGGCCGCTGAAGCTGTGTGCAGCAGGATACGATGCAGATGGAGCGAATGGAGAAGTTGAGGGATATATGGAGAAGATGGGGGATATGATGAAATAGGAAAGTGTTAGGCAAATGACAGGAATCCGGAGGAAATGGGGTCTATAAACAGAACGGAGCAGCATCCTTGCCGCTCCGTTGCAGGTGTACCACTGTACTCTCCCATGTGGCAGCAGATGCTGCCGGATTCTTCTGGTCAGCGAGTTGCCATTTCTGTCGCGTCCGGGGATCCCACCACGGCAAACTCGAACGAACCCGCTTTCACATATGAATTGTAGAACCAGGCACACCGTTGTGAAACGCATTTGCTTTCATCGAAATGGGCCGCCTGCTTCACCGCATACAGTCCGCGGGCATCGCCAATCCGGCAAAGCGCGAGAGCCGCGATGCACCGTGTCGATTCCTGCTCGCCATCACGGAGCATCTTCATCAATGGAATCACTGCTTTCGTAGACTTCAGTTCGCCCAACATGTAGGTTGAGCCTTCCTTCACACCGAGGTTGTCCTCCTGTATGCCTTGCAGTAGGGTCTGCTCGGCACGCTGGTACTGCTCGCCGGTCAGAGCACCGGCCTGATCCGGGGTCTGCGCATCAGCAACTGCGACGACCATCAGCACAAGGGCTGCGAGTATCGATACCGTGGTTTTCATGACTGACCTCCCTGCAAGATTGTACATGCGATTGATTGGTTCCCGTGTCTGTATCTGGGTACGGGATTCGGGAGGGGTAGTTCAGGAAGAGCGACGAAGTTGGAGCCGGGTGCGACGAAATGCGGAGAAACGGGACGAACAGCTACATATCAGCGACGGTACCAATCCTTGCTGGGGTCGTAGAACCGGCGCAGACCGCTTTTCTGCTGATGGCGCTCCACCGCAAGATCAATCAACCTGTCCAAAAGCGCGGAAAAAGACAGTCCGCTTGCCTGCCACAGCTTGGCATACATGCTGATGGAGGTGAAACCGGGGATCGTATTCAGCTCATTTATATAGATGGCGCCGCTGCCCCGGACGACAAAGAAATCGGCTCTGGCCATTCCGGCGCAGTCAATAGCTTTGTAGGCGGCAATGGCTGCGCGCTGGACTTGCACCGTGACCCGGCGGGGGAGTTTTGCCGGGATAACGGCCTGCGACTTCCCGTCCACGTATTTCGCATCGTAGTCGTAGAACTCATTGGATGGGATAATCTCTCCGGGTACGGAGACCTGAGGATCATCATTCCCGAGAACGGCGCACTCGATCTCCCGTGCGTTCCGCACGCCCTGTTCAACGATGACCTTGCGGTCGTATGTTGCCGCAACCGCAATTGCCGCCAGCAGCTCTTTGCGGTTATGCGCTTTCGAGATACCGATGCTCGATCCGGTGTTGGCAGGTTTGATGAAGAGAGGATAGCGGAGAACGCGTTCTGCTTCTGCAGCGACGGCTTGCGGTTTGTCAATGCAGCGCGAGGAAAGAGCCCAGGTATACTTTGCAATTCGCAGTCCGGCCTCGACAAACAACTGCTTCTGCACAATCTTGTCCATACCCAGGGCCGATCCCAGGACACCCGCTCCAACGTACGGGATGTCGGCCAGTTCCAGCAGACCCTGCAGGGTTCCGTCTTCACCATATGTTCCATGCACAAGGGGGATTACGACATCCAGGGGAGCCACAGGATCTCCCGTTCCCGACACAACCATCAGTCCCTGCCGGTTCGGCTCCGGCACAAGCACGCATTCGGTTTCCGCATCCAGACCGGTTCGTTCGCGCAGAAGCTGGAGTGCGCGAGGGGAGCTGAGCCATCGACCTTCACGCGAAATACCGATTGGCACCACATCGTACCGTTGCGGGTCGAGAGAATCCATCACCGACGCGGCGGAGACGATAGACACCTCATGTTCAGCGGAGCGCCCGCCGAAGATGATGCCGACACGGAGTTTGCGCATTCCCATTGAGCGTTGGTTCCTATTCAGTTTCCCGGTACAGCCGTGCGAGTGATGTGGATGGTGGGAGGGTCTTCTCCCGTATCTGAAAAAGGATACGGCGCGTTTCCCGGCTCCAGACGATACGATGTGCCTCTCCCAGCCATGAGGTCACCCGTCCGTTCGTGCGGACCACCTCCCGGCCTTCCGGAACGACGACATACAGATCTTCTTCGGTCACGTGCAGCCCCTCAATGGCCATGAGATTGCCGAACGTGTATGCAATTTCCGCATACAACGTGTCGCCCCGGGTGTAGAGTTTCTTGCTGGTGATCGTCCGCCCTTCGCGCTGGAAGTTCTCTGCACCCTCCCGCTCGTATGACGAGAGCATGATGCGGAAATCCCGTTGCACGAGAGAATCCACGGTCTCGTCGGAGCGCAGGTCGATCAGACGCAGGACTGCTTCGCCGCTGCCATCGTCATTGATGGTAATGCGGTGTTCCGTGGTGCGGATGAGGATGCATCCGGGCAGCAGCAGGGCTCCGGCTGCAATCCCGTACAGTACTCCTCGCAGATTCGTTCGGACCATCATGGCGCATTCTCCCGAAGCTGAACTTCACCGCCGTCGTACTTCAGCGTATCCCGTGAATGCCGGATTGCCGGCTTTTACAGTTGCTCCAGCGTTTCCCGTGGACGGATGACTGTATGGTTCGCTTTATCCACGAGAATTTCTGCCGGACGCGGACGGGCGTTGTAGACTGACGCCTGAACGTAGCCGTACGCACCCGCACACATAAGCGCCATCACGTCGCCGCGTTCCATGCGCGGCAGGCGCCGGTCAAACGCGAAAAAATCTCCCGATTCACAGATCGGCCCCACCACATCGACCGTTTCAAAGGGGGCATTTGTGATCTGCAAGGGTACAATCTGATGGTGCGCATGATAGAGCGCCGGGCGGATCAGATCGTTCATCGCACCATCCACGATGAGAAACGTCTTTTCCTCGGTCTCCTTCCGGTAGATGACCCGTGTCAGGAGTGTGCCGCCGTGCGCAACAATGGCGCGGCCTGGTTGAATGGAGAGCCTGCAATCAAGCGTGCGGAGAATCGGCAGGGCGGCACGCAGAAGGTCGGTGCTCGTCAGATGAGCCTCTTCAGCATGCTCAAGAGGAAGATGCTTGTTCCGGATGAATCCGTGATACTGGATGCCGAATCCACCGCCGAAATCCAGATCTTCTATCGGCACGCCACCATCGCGGAGGTGCCGTATGATCTCGGCAACAGCTTCGGCTGCTTTGACAAAGATTGCCGACTTCGTAATCTGCGAGCCGACGTGACTGTGGATGCCGCGGACATCAATATGCGGAAGGGATCGGGCAGTGCGCAGCACCTCCAGCGCCTTCGCGTGCGGCAGACCGAACTTGTTGTGGCGCAGGCTTGTGGAGACATAGGCATGTCCTCCCGCATCAATATCCAGGTTTACACGCAGGAGGATCCGGGCGCGCTTCCCCATACTTCCGGCAATCTGGTTTAACACCTCGATTTCCTGTGTCGACTCGACGTAGTACGCGAAGATGTCGTGTTCCAGCGCATACACAAGCTCATCATCCCGTTTGCCGACACCGCTGAATGTGATCCTGGAAGGGGGAAATCCCGCACGGAGTGCCAGGAACAACTCGCCCCGGGATGCCACATCTGCCCCGAGACCTTCTGCGGCAAGTATTTGCAGGATCTGGGAATTCGCGTTTGCCTTGATGGCATAATATGTCACATGCGGCGTCCCATCGAAAGCTGCTTCGATGCGGCGCATGTCGTCGAGGATCGTCTTTTTGCTGTAGACATAGAGCGGCGTTCCATACTGCTCGACAAGCTGCGCAAACGGCACAATCTTCAACAACAAACGCATTGCTGCGGTATGTGTAGACACTCACGGTCTGGAATCCTCCGGTTGTTCAGGACGCTTCTGACGGGCGGCGATCGCCATGGATATCAGGAACATGATACTGGAAATATTCTAAGAAATCCGGATCGTAGCCGGCGGCATGATAGGCTCCGGTTGAACGATCCTGCACATAGGTCCCCCGGATGTCACCGCGAATCACCCGTTCCAGCATCGACACCAGTGCGTCGACATCGTCTTCGTTCGAATAACATCCCAGGCTTGCGCGCACCATTCCGGGCATACGGCTCTTGTTTCCGGCGAGCACTTCTCCGGTTAATGCCGTGTCTTCCTCCGGGGTGACCTTCAGCAGCTGTTTGACGTATGGATGCGCGCAGAAGCAACCGTTCCGCACGCCGATACCTCCTTCGACGCCGAGAATCGCAGCGACTAGGCTGTTGTGTTTCCCTTCGACATTGAACGTGATGGTGCCGACTTTGTCGTCCAATTGCTCCGTCGGCCCGTACAGCACGATGCCCGGCATGCGGCGGAGCTTGCCGTACGCATAGCGCAGCAACTCCGTCTCGTGGCGTGCCACCGTCTCCATCCCCACCGCCTCGAGCACACCGATTGCAGCAGCGAAGGCGACGCCTCCGAGCACATTCGGAGTGCCTGCTTCTTCTTTGTGCGGCGGATGGTTCCAGTGCGCGTGGTCCAGCGTCACGATGTCGACCACACCGCCGCCAACCATATCGGGTTCGCCCTGCTCAAAGAACTGCTTCGGGCCGACAAGTGCGCCTGTTCCGAAAGGAGCGTACATCTTGTGCGCAGACAGCGCCAGGAAGTCGATATGACGGGGATCGTCATCGGGCATCATGGTAACGGGCCGGTGGGGTGCAAGCTGGGCGGCATCGACAAAGAGCCGGGCACCGGCGGCGTGGGTCCATTCGGCGATGTCGTGGATCGGCGAACAGAGACCGGTGATATTCGAAGCACCGGTGACCGCCACCAGACGCACACGCCCGCGATAGTGGCTGAGTGCACTCCGGAGCTGACCGAGATCCAGATGGCCGTCCTCCAGCACTCCGACGTGGATCACCGTGCAGTGCTTCCGCCATGGAAGGTCGTTGGAATGGTGTTCCATGAGGGTGGTGATGACGATATCATCCGGACGCAGACCGGCACGGTTCGCGAGCTTGTTCACGCATTCTGTGGTGTTTTTGGTGAAGATGACCGCGTTGCGGGAAAGGTCGGCACCGACAAATCTCCCGACTACATCATGTGCGGCGTCAAACACTTCCGTGGCAAGCACCGATTTGAACCCGGTCCCCCGGTGGACCCCTGAATACCAGGGAAGGAAATCCTGCACGCACCTCAGTACTCTGCCGAAAGCGGGGGTGCTTGCTGCATTGTCGAGAAAGACATACGGACGCCGTGTGCCGTCAAGCAGGGGGACGGGTGTGTCGATGCCCACGATATCCCGGCGCACATCGGCCAGCGTCAGCTGCGCGCTGTCATCCCGGTGTCTGAACATCCTCGGTTGTGCTGATGCGGGCATGTTGTTCTCCGAAACCGCTTCTGGGGTGAAACCTGTCATATTCTTGTTTCAGGTATGTCCGGTCGATATGCGTGTACACCTGCGTTGTGGAGATGTCGGCGTGCCCGAGCATCTCCTGCACGGCGCGAAGGTCTGCCCCGCCCTCCAGCAGATGTGTGGCAAATGAATGCCGGAACGTATGGGGATGGACATTGTGCGTGATGCCGGCCTGGCCGGCGAAGCGCTGGACGATCTGCCAGATGGCCACACGGGTGAGCGGAGTGCCGCGGGCATTCAGAAACAGCACATCCTGCGTTGCCATCCGCCGCTGCAGCAGGATCCTGCATTCTGCTCTATAGCGCGCGATCCAGTCGAGCGCCGAAGGCCCGATGGGCACCAGCCGCTCTTTCGACCCTTTGCCGAACACTTTCACCATGCCTTCTTCCGCATACAGATGGGCCTGGCGGAGCGTGATCAGTTCCGACACCCGGATGCCGGTTGCGTACAGAACCTCGAGGATGGCTTTGTCACGCACCCACAGGTGCTTCTTGTCTCCCGGGGTTGGCGCCGGCTGGGCCAGGATCTGCTCAACTTCATCGCGGCTCAGAACGCCCGGAAGGGAGCGGCGTCGCCGGGGCGAATCCAGCGTGGATGTGGGATCCACCGTCGTGATGCCGTCAGCCAGGAGAAACCGGTGGAAACCCCGCACCGCCGAGAGGCACCGCATGACCGACGGTGCGGCAAGGCCATCGCGCTGGAGGGCCGACAGGAACCGCGCTGCGCGTTCAGTGGTGATCTGCTGCGGCACGTCAATCCCGTCCGCATGCAGAAAACCACAGTACCGCTCCAGATCACGTCTGTAGGACGAGAGAGTGTTGGGCGATGCGTTTTTCTCGAGCGAGAGATGATGCAGATACTCGTCCACGAGATGCTTCATTCGTTGTCACCACCCGGGAGTGGTTCTGCTTGAGGAGGTGCATCGTCCTGCGGCTCCGGTGACGGTTTCTGCCGCGGCCGCCGCAAACGGGGTTTTGGTGCTTCGGGATACCGCACGCGCGTATGGTAGATGCCGACGAGCACGCTCAGGAATGCCGCCTTGATCTTGGTGAGGTCCGTCAGTGTCAGCGGACACTCATTCAGCTCGCCCTCGTCGAGGCGCCGCTTCACCAGCTCGTCGATGGCATCGGCAATACGCTGCGGTGTCGGGTCGTCGATCGTCCGCGCTGTCGCTTCCACCGCATCCGCCAGCATCATGATCCCCGTTTCTTTGCTCTGCGGTTTCGGGCCGGGGTAGCGATAATCCGCCTCGTTGATTTCGTCCAGCTTCGTTTCGTCTTCTGAATTCTCGGCAAGCTTCAGTGCCTTGTTGTAGAAATAATCGATGCGTGTAGTGCCGTGATGCATCGGGATGAAATCAATCACTTCCTCCGGCAGCTTGTATTCCCGCGCAAGCGCGATCCCGTCCTTCACATGCGCCGCGATGATCAGCGAACTCATCCGCGGCGAGAGCTTGTCGTGACGGCTTCGGGAGCTTTTCTGATTCTCCACGAAATAGGTCGGCTTCTCCACCTTGCCGATATCATGGAAGTATGCTCCGACTCTGACGAGGGCTTCGTTCGCGCCGACGGCTGCAGCAGCGGCCTCGGCAAGGCTCGCGATGGTCATGCTGTGATGATACGTGCCGGGAGTCTTTTCGGCAAGCATGCGGAGCAACGGATGGTTGAAATGCGCAAGCTCCATCAACGTAAGATCCGTGGTCACCTTGAACACACGCTCCATGAAGATCAGGAGGCCGTACGTCAGCACCGGGGAGACGATCGCGTTGACGAGGGCAAACGTCAGCTGCTCGAGCATTTCCGAAAGGGGCTCATACCGTTCCAGTCCGAGCGAAATGATGGATGCGGCATACCCGACAAAGATGAAGCCCAGCGACCGGAAGAGCTGCGTCCGGTTCTTCATATCGCGCACGGAATAGACCGAGAGCGCACCGGCGACCAGCGCCGCAAGGGCGACCGAATAGTCGTTGCCGCGAATACCGGCCACCACGAAGGCGATGATCACGGTGCCATAGAATCCGACCCGGGAATCGAAGATAATCGTCAGCAGCATCGAGGCTGCCGGCACCACGATCAGATATTCGATGGGCGTCGTGACGTCGAGTTCCCGCGACATATAGGCGAAGAAACCCTCCATTACGATCAGGAGCGCGATGAGTGCAAGCCGCCGGTTATTGTTGAAGATGCGCTTCCGGAAGAGGTAGAGATAGATGGCATACAACCCGACCACAATGCTGGCATGCAACATCGTGCCGAACAGCTGCAGCGCACTGTCAGAAGCGGGTCCCCGTTCGACCTTGACACGGCGCAGCGATTCCAGTTTGAGCCGGATTTCGGGCGTTATCCGTTCGTGCTTGCTCACGATCCGCTCGTTTTCCTGCACGAACCCGATTGTCCGCGGTACGGCATCCACTGCTGTTGCAGTCGACTGCGCGGTCGCTTCTTCGCTGAACTTCACGTTCGGGGCGACATGCATGACTGCAATTTTGTAGGCCAGGCTCACCGTATCATTATCGCCCCCGTAGAACTGAAGCAGCCGAGCCTCCAGTTGAGCAACGACATCGGCATGGTCGTAGAGGCGTGCCGCAGAAAGGATCTCTTCGGTGCTGCCTCGCCGCTGGGCCACCTCCGCAGGAACAATGGTCCCCTTGCTCCGGTCAAGGATGCCGATTGTCTGCATCTCGCGGAGTGTTCCGGCGATCATCGTGTGCATGCGCGTCAGACCGTCCCCGGAGGCGAGTATGTCCAGTTGACTCCATTCACGCGGAGTAAACGGGATATCCAGAGATGAGGCCAGCTGCACAAAGAGAAGCGAATCCTGCGATGCAGCCGGATCCCGGCGCTGCAGATCCTTCCGGTATTGCCGCTCCACCCTCACCGCTTCGGTAACCTTGCGGAAAAACTCCTCAAGTCGGCGCAGCTGACGGGTGTCAACCAGCGTATCCCGCTCGAAAACCTGGAGGACTTTCTGTCGGGCTTCCTGCACGTCGCGTTGATACTCACGTTCATCGCGGAAAACCGGGAAGGAGAAGGGCGCAATGAGGTCTTTCTGGGCCCAGATTCCGCCTACTTTGAAGTCCAGCTCGAGCGTCTCCCCGCGCGGAAACATAAGCGCCAGCGCCACAAGCAGCCCCGCTGCCAGAAGCAGCTTCACCGGGATATTGCCTGGCGCACGCAGGAACTGCTGGATCCGGTCGAGTTTGGACCGGAATTGTCCGTCTGGAATCATCGAAGGAGGCACAGGTGTTCACCGAATATCGATAATAAGGAAAAGAGAAGCAATTAATTGAAAGTCCCATAAGGATTTCGTATATTCCGCTCAACCGAATTCTGCACTGGATGAACGCCACCCTTCCCCCTGACGATGTTATGCTTGCCCTCGAAAGTATTTCCGGAGGTAAGCTGACGCGGCATCGGGATCTCGCAGCCCTGATTGATCTGTCCCAGCGTGCGCAGCGTGGTGATCTGCTCGCCGATCTCAGTTTTCATGCAAAGTTCGTGGCCAACAGTTCTCGCACATTGACGCGGATTGGCCCAGACGCAGAAAGTGCGCAGGCACTCTCGGCAGAGATGCAAAAGGAACTGGAAACCGTAAAGAACCTGGCCGGTCAGCTGCTGGCCCACGGTTCGGATGAGCAGCGGAAAGTCTTTGAGGAAACCTATTTTCGCCTCACACCCGAGGCATTGCAGAATTGCCTTGCACTCTGTTATGATCTGAGCTGGTACAAGAACTGGTTGCTGGAGACGAGCCCGAATCGCGTACTGAAGAAACAATCGTCGGCTGTCTGGCGCGGTGCATTGATCGTCCTCGTCATCGGTACGATTCTCTGGCTTGGATCCGTGAACGCCAGGGCAGTTCTGGCAAACGAACTGCTTGTCAGGGGGACTCTTACTCTGAACGCCGCCATCTCTCCGGAGGTTGAGCGACAGATCTATCGCGAGTGGTCGGGCCTGGGGATCGTCATGATCATAGGGTATGTACTCGTTCTTGCGGCAGGCATGGTATTCCTCATCCGTTCGCCGTTTCGCCTGCGGGACCACGGCTGGTTGATGATGTCCGCCATTCTCCTCTTCCTGTTTGTTCCGGTGGAGGTCTATGTGATGGTGCTTGATGTACGGATGATCCTGATGGCATTTGTCGACGGAGGAACGCTTCCGGCGTTCCGTGAACTCTTCATTGCACGCCTGGGTGCATTGGGCGGAGCACCACTGGTCGCCGTGCTCTGCTATTATACCATTATCGCGCTGGCGGTCATCCAACCATTCCGCCGGCAGAGCGGTGCATACCGATGAAGCAGGAAGAACTGATCCAGGAGCTTCACGCTGCCGCTGCCCAGATCGGTATCACCATCCGCTACGAGCGCGGTGATTTCGAGGGGGGATATTGCATACTGCGCGACCAGAAACTGCTGCTCATCAACAGACGGCTCATGCCGACGCGCAAGGCGTCGGTCCTCGCAACGGCGCTGTACGGAATTGGTCTGGACAACGTCTATCTCAAACCCGCAGTACGCGAGTTTGTGGAAGACGAAGCGGCCAGAAACATGCGCATCACACAGTAGACGCATGATCAAAGCGGTCATTTTCGATCTCGACAACACGCTCGTCGATTTCATGAGCATGAAACGGCAAGCGGTCACCGCAGCGATTACTGCCATGATCGACGCGGGGCTGGGTCTGACCGTTCCCGAAGCAGAAGAACGCATTGATGCCATCTACAAAGAACGCGGGATCGAATTCCAGAATGTCTTTGACCAGCTTCTGTACGATGTGTTCCAGAAAGTCGACTATAAGATTCTCTCGGCGGGTATTATTGCGTATCGGCGCGCCCGGGAAGCGGCTCTTGTGCCGTATCCGCATGTGATGATGACTCTGGTTGCGCTGCTTAAACGCAGCATCAAACTCGCCGTAGTTTCCGACGCACCCAGCAGGGAGGCCTGGCTCAGACTCTGCTATCTCGACTTCCACCATCTTTTTGACGTGGTGGTGACGTTCGAAGATACCGGTGAAAGAAAACCGAGCGCTGCCCCGTTTCTCCGCGCGCTTGACGGGTTGAAGGTACAACCGCACGAAGCGCTCATGGTGGGTGACTGGGCCGAGAGGGACATGGTAGGAGCCGCACAGGTGGGCATCACCACGGTGTTTGCCCGCTATGGCGACACCTTCGGCACCGTCGAATCGCATGCGCGATATGAACTGAACGACGTGTCTGAATTGCTCAGCGTCATTGACCGCGAGAACGCCCTGCAGGCAGGAAGAGGAGTCCCATCAGCATGATCCGAGGCATCGGTGTAGATATCGTGGACATCGGACGCGTCCGGAACGTGATTGAACGTGAAGAGATGCGCTTTCTGGAAAAGGTTTTCACGGACACCGAGATCGCCTACTGCAACGCAAAACATAACCGCTGTCAGCATTTTGCCGCCCGGTTCGCCGCTAAAGAGGCGGTCAGCAAGGCACTCGCTACCGGCTGGGCCGGTGATTTCAGATGGAAAAACGTCGAGGTAACCAACGACGCATCCGGCCAACCGCACGTCACTGTTCACGGCGGACTGAAGGAGCAGCTGGGATCGTCCCGCATCCTGATCTCGCTGTCCCATGCCGATCTGCATGTTGTCGCTGTTGCAGTCATTGAGGATGCCCAATGAGAGTCTCTCTCTACTGGAAACTCGTGCTGGGATTCGGCCTCATCATCGTCGCCATGATCCTGGTCCACGGGTACATCCTCCTCAATCTCAATTCGGTCTACAATGCGGTCGCCACTTCGGTCACCGGCGACGTTGCCGCCATCGACAATGCCCAGCGCCTGCACGCGTTCCTAAACGCAGAAGAAACCTGCGCCCAGAAATACCTCATCTTTGGCGATCCGGTGTACAGCCAGCTCTTCCGGGAGGCACGTGCACAAACCCTTCCGTACATGGATTCGCTGGCCACTGCGCTGGCAGGACGGGAAGAAAAGCGCGTGTTCCGGACTGTGCGAAGTGTTCATGACTGGCTCCAGATGACCGTGCACTCGCCATCGATGCGCTATACCGTCCGGAGCAGTCAGATCGCCGACAGCATGGACGTCGCGCACACCGGGCTCGACCGGCTCGTGGAGCTCAACCAGGCAGCCATCGGTCATGTGCTTGAGCAGGTCGAACAGAATACTACGCAGGCTCTCCGCGTGGGCATATTCCTCGTCCTGGGTGCCCTGCTCGCGACGATTCTCGTTGCCTTCGTGATCACGCATGCGATCTCCGTTCCGCTCAACCAGCTCCGGCAGAGCACGGAACGCATTGCACGGGGTGACTACCACACAATTCCCGTTCGCTCCCATGACGAAATCGGCATGGTATTGCGCGCCTTCAACACGATGAGCACACGGCTGAAAAAAATCGATGAATACAAGGCGGAGATGATGCAGCAGATTTCGCATGAACTCCGGACTCCCCTGCAATCGATGCATGCAGCCTACTACATGCTGGCCGAGCAGATCGCGGGACCGCTGAACGAACGCCAGCGCACCCTGCTCACCACCATACGTGACAACGTCGACGCGCTGTCCACATTCAGCAACCAGTTCCTCGATCTCGCTAAAATCGAGGCCGGAATGATGGAGTTCCACCCCCGCTCCGTTGACCTGCTCTCGGTCATTACACCGGTCATCAACAATGCGCGCCTTGTCGCATCGCAGAAGGATATCAATATTGGCCTTGCCGCACAGTCTGTTCCGAACGTGCAGGCCGATCCGGAAAAAGTCTCGACAGTCCTGAGCAACCTGCTCAGCAATGCCGTCAAGTTCACTCAGAAAGGCGGTCACATCACCGTGACACTTGCTCCGTGTGAAGGGGGAGCACGGATCGCGGTCAAGGATTCCGGAGTGGGTATTGATCCGGATGATCTGCCGAAACTCTTTACCAAGTTCTTCCAGGCAAAGAATGTGTCGCAGATCAACGTCAAAGGGACCGGCGTCGGCCTGGCCCTGGTGAAGGCCATCGTGGATGGCCACGGGGGAAGAGTCTATGCAAACAGCACTGTCGGCCAGGGATCAACATTCACCGTCGAGCTGCCGGCAACCGCTGAGCGGTCATAACCTTGTCAACTCAACTTCTTTGAGGCTCCGCATCGTGAAACACCAAGGCATGCTTCTCATTCTCCTCCTGGCGCTGCTGGGCGTCACCTGCAGCCCCCCGCCCGGCGTGGAGACGCCCCCGCCATCGGAAATCGAACGCCAGATGGATCTGGCCGACTCATTCGCGCAAGGCAACGATTTCCGCAGGGCGGTTCATCTCTATTCGATTATTGCAGACAATGCACCTGAAACAATATGGGGTGCGACGGCCACCCACAGGACTGCCTTGCTGCTTTCCAGCCCCCGGAATCCTTCCCGGAATGATTCGCTGGCTCTTCTCTGGTTCCGGAGTACGATTGCCCGCACCAGGTCAGCGGATGAACGCCTCCAGGCGGAAGTGAGCATTGCGCTTCTGGACCGGCTTCAGCTGCGGGTTCGGGATGCCCGGCGCCAGCGCGCCATCGTCGACAGCCTGCAGACCGCCCTGCGCCGCCAATCCGGCACTATCCTCTCGCAGACGCGGCGTCTGCAGGATATGGAACGGGAAGTAGTGACAGCACAGACGGAATTGAAACGGCTCAAGGAGGTCGACGTCACGCTTTCACGATCACGCCAGATCCGCTGACGCGACCGATTGCATCTCTGAACTGGAAT
>JAGDMK010000074.1 GCA_017860635.1 Bacteroidota bacterium | reverse complement strand
GGGGATTTGTGGAGACTCGCAGGCTTCTGGTATTGCGCTGATTCCTGTCGACGAGGGATTCAGGCAATAGAATGAGAAGCAGACTATTCAGAACATGACAATTGTCCTCACCATGAAGATGCGAATACGTGCACTATAGAGACAGGTACAACCTCCTAAAGGAAAGATTCAATCAGGAGAAAGAATCAGTCGACATCCCGGAACTCGGCGTGCGGATGGAGAACTTCACGTTCCGGTCTGGAGGCCAGAGTCTGCTTCCCGGCGAGGAGTGGTACGTGTGCGAAGAACACGCCGTCGAGTTCAGGGAATCGCTGCCGTCGGAGGACCCGCGGCACGTCGTTCTGCAGATGGAAGGCCTTTCGGTGCCAGATGCCCACTTTGCGAACAACCGTGATTTCCGTTATTCGGTCTTTCTTCCTGCCGGCAGCGGGAGGCCGAAAGGAACAATCCTGCTCCTCCATGGATTGAATGAGCGGCATTGGTTCAAGTACCTCCCGTGGGCGGCCAGCCTGGTACATTTGACGCAGAAGGCAGTCTGCCTCTTTCCCATTGCGTTCCATATGAACCGGGCTCCCACCGAATGGAGCAATGCCAAACGCATGCTCGCGGTTTCGGATTCGCGCAAGCATCTCTTTCCCGCAATCGTCGATTCGTCGTTTGCGAACGCAGCAATCAGCGCGCGCCTCCATGGCATCCCCCAGCGGTTCTTCTGGTCAGGACTGCAGACATACGACGATGTCGTGCAGCTCGTACGCCAGATCAGGCGGGGAGAGCATCCTTCTCTCGACCGTGATTCGAGGATCGATTTCTTTGCGTATTCAGTCGGATCCTTTCTTTCGCAGATTCTCCTGATGGCGGACGAAGGAGGCCTGTTCTCCCGTTCCCAGCTCTTCATTTTCTGCGGCGGACCGACATTCGACCGGATGAGCCCTGTGTCCAGGTACATTGTCGACAGTGAGACGATTGTCTCCCTCTATTCCTTCTACGTCGAGCATCTGGAAAACGAATTGCGGCGGGACCCACGGCTGGACCACTACTTCAACGGGGGACATCAAGCCGGTCTGTACTTCAAGGCAATGCTTGCGAATCGAAGATTGAAAGAGGTGCGCGAATCGCGCTTTGCCGCGCTGCAACACCAGATTGCCGCGGTAGCTCTCCGGCAGGATGCAGTGATACAGCCGGTGGAAGTTCTGAATACACTCCAGGGGGATTTCCGGGACATCCCGCTTCCCGTTCACATCCTGGACTTTCCCTTCAAACATTCACACGTGAATCCTTTTCCGCCGTTGCCTTCACTTACCGGAGCTGTGGACGAAGCCTTCGACCAGGTCCTCGCGCATGCGGCATCGCATCTCTCCTCACCCTGAGAGACCTCCCCCATAGCATGTGCGTTCAGTCCCGGTCGTCGGCTTCTTTTTCCCCCTGATCCTCGGCACTGACCACCTGGTTTTCATGGCGGATGTGAATCCACAGCACAAGAAGGGTCAACCATGCATCGCGGAATTCTAATGTGACAACGGAGAGCACAACTCTCCACAACAACCGGAAAGCCATTCGCGCCTCCCTTCAGGCATGATCCTTCTTTGCGGCGAAGCCTTCCCTGGTAGCAGGACCCTCATTTGCTGCAGGACCACTCTCTGCAGCAAGACCTCACTCTGCAGCAAGACCGCTCCGCAGCAAGACCTCTCTGCACCAAGACCTCTCCGATCAACTGGATCCTTCTGCTCAGCGTTCCGCTTCTACTGGGACAAGATGGAGTTCGCGGATCAAAAGCTCCAGCATGTCAGCATGAGATCGCTGTGGGGCCGGCCGTGTTCCCCCTGATGCAGCCGGCCGCACCAGATCGACATCCCGGAGCTGGGATCCGGTTCCCGCCGATTTCGCCCGGGTATTTTCGTCGTTTCTCAATGGCCTCTCCTTTCAAATTCGCTGCACGTTGCTCCGTGTCGCACCTGCATGTCTCTTTCCTGCGCCATAGCTCGTCCCTCTGGAGTGAACCGCCTGCTCTCAGGCGGTATGCAGGGCCGTAAAATGGATCAGGCGTTCATTGTATGACAGCTCGAAGCCTTCCATCCCCTCCAATCCGAATCGTTCTTCGCTTCCGACGCCCACACCGGGAAATCTCTCCCATGCCGCGCTGTCATCCTTGAGCCGGTCCAGAAAATCGAGCATCCGGAATTCGGCCTCTTTCTGTCCGACGACCTTGGTGCCGCTGGGATGCTGGAACGATTCAAACGCCGTCGCCCGGAGGATTTTCGGGAAGTACTCCTGGTAGACTTCCCTCCGGTTGAAAATGTCCAGAGCTTTCAGCTGACTGCCGATGAAGATGGCCATTCCGTTTGTTTCGGGGTTGGCGGCAAATGCCTGCACAAACGCATCAAAGTCCTTTTCTTTCTTCTCGAAGACGTCAGAGAGATTGGAAGTCGGCGAGGACATATCGTACAGTTTCTGGGATTGGGAGACGTAGTCCCAGACTTCGCGCTGGTTGGCATCGAATGAATTGTGTTTCCTGAGATTCTCACGCACATGCCGAGCTTTGTCTGCACGGAGCTTCGGTGATGCAACAAACTTGCTGTCTTTGAACTTCAGGGACGTGTGGCGCCAGCGTCCCTGCTCTACGCAGCTCACCGGGATGAAGGTCTTCGATTTGGGCGAGAGGAGGACGGATGTGTTGACAACCCGGTTCTGCTTGGCGCCCGCAAGCACATCGCCGTCCATCATGAAGACGAACTGATCCGAGGCATTCAGCACCACCAGCGTGTTTACGTCGCCTGCCTGGCTCACCTCCTTCACCTGGACAAGGTTCTTTGTGAGCGCGCTGCCCAGGGAGACGTAGTTGAAGGAATCCTGGTCGCCCGTGGCCATTTGGACCACGCTGACGCTGCTATTGCTGTGAAAGCTTATGGGTCTGGCTATCATTGGTTTGTCCTCTTCTGATGTTCTATACTAATGTACGTTCCGGGGCACCCCGTTTTCGTATCAACGGATGAGCGAAAACCGGAGACAGATCGGTCCGGTTCTGTCGCATCAGCAGTTCGCCTGCAAGTGATTCCAGTTGAAGCCGTTGGCCAGGATCCAGTCCGCGGGCGTGGGCTGTGATAATATTCACCATGCTGAACAGTGATGGTTTTTCGGGGAGTGTGTTCAGCAGTCCCTGGAAAGTCCTCCCACCGATGAGTGCTCGCAGCCGCGCATACACGGGGTCCCTCTCAGAGGGTGTGGCCGCATCAGCAGATCTCCTGACCGAGGCGACGACGTTTTCGCGCGTCTCTTCCAGCGGTTGCAGCTGCTCTTCCAGGAATCGCCGCAGATATCCCCCGGGGTGCCGGTAGTGGATCCTTCCTTCCTGGCCCTCCAGCCGGACAACCGCGCCGTTGGAGCAGATATAGCGGAGTATGTAATGATATGCAGAGAGCGCCCGGAACCCGGTTTCCGAGTTGAGGATGTTGAACCCGAACCCGCACGTGTCTCCCGGCTTGATATCGGTTTGAGTGTGAATTGTGCCGTAGATACGAAGGAAGAAATCTGTGCGGGTGATGCCGGATATACCGATAGGGAGAGCTGTCTGGATGACGTCCAGGTCAGAGAGCTCGCTGTAGTGCCGGCTGGTGATTGTGACCGCCTCGCCGTTCTCGGTCCGGATGGTGACGTCTCCGCTGGTGATCGAGAGGAGGAGATCATTCAGAATGCCGGCGATCGTCTCCGCACTCAGACGTCTGATGCCAGCCGGCGGCAGCGAGCCCCACTTCAGCAGTTTCAGGAAGAAGCTCTCCCGCACCGGATACTCCCTTGTCCTTCCGTTCATTACCCGGAGGAAGAGCTCCTCCCCTTCAACTGTTACGCAAACATGATCCGCCGGCAGACGGGACGCCTCGATCTTGCGGTGTCGCAGGAAATCGACAACCTCTTCAGGCGGGGCCTCGTTGAACACCGGTCCTTGCCGCAGCTTCATGTGTGCATTCCTTTGATCGGTGATCCATCAATCCGGTCCGGCAGGCGTCCTGCTCACTGTTCAATGAAAGCGTCACCCGCTGAAATCCGCTCAGCATTTTGCGGGAGCGACGCGCGACATTCCGCTCAGAATGCTGCGGAAACGATGCGGCCAATACCTCCCACAGCAAGCTGTGGCAGCAGAAGCACCGACTTCACCTCAGTGTTCTGTCCGGCTTGCATGGAAACTACACCAACGAGAGGTGGAATCCGTCTCACGAAATGATCCTTTTCCTCCGGCAACCTGCCAGGCGACTGGTGTCCATCGACCCTTGTCCAACGACCAGTGTCCGGCGGCCTGTTCCGTGACCGCTGGTCCGTGACCCGGTTACTTCCCTTGCACATTGTGTGAACGTTTGCGACATTCTGCACATCATACCTGTCACAGGGAAACGCCATGCTGAAGTTCCAAACCAATCTGAAGCGCAAAATAGAGTTGCTGGGATTCGCTCTGGACAACCCCGATTGCCTGAAGGATGCCGATTTTGCAGAACTCTTCAGCCGGGACATCCCGACCATCAAGCGGGACATGCAGGAGCTGAGGAGCGAGGGAATTGACATCCACTCGGAAAAGGGAAAGGGACTGTGTGTACGGCAGGAGATCGACGCGAATCTCCTCCGGAGGCTCATCATTCAGTATATGGGTATCTGTGCCTCGGAAAGCGGCGTCGACCGGGCAACCCGCCTCATGGTGAAGAAACTCAAGGGAAAGGCACTCAGCATTCTGGTGAGGCTCCAGCACTGCATTGAGGAGAGGCGCGTCGTACGCATTGACTACCAGAAGGATGATGCTGAAAAAGAGCAAGACCGCGAGTTGCAGCCGCTTCTCATCTTCAGCAGCGAAGGATACTGGCGCGTGCTGGCACTGCATGAAGGGAAGATGAAGCAGTACCATGTCAATAAGCTGCTGGATGTCCGGCCCACGGAGCGGACGTTCAGGCCGCCGCCCCGCGATCAGATCGAGGAGCTGTTCCGCAATTCGTTCAAGAGCTGGATCGGGACGGAACGGCACGCCGTGAAGCTCTGTCTCGACAGAACCTGGGCAGAGCGGATCAAGTGAGCAGGGGGAAGGGAGTAAAGGTGCTCGAGCCCGAATCGTTGAAGAAGCTCGTCATGGACACGGCGAGAGGTGTCCTGGCGAACTACGGATCATGAGCCGCTGGAGCTTCCTCGCCGGCAGCATTGACGAAGAGTGCGTGTCTGGCCGGAGCAACGGAAGCTAGCGGATGACAATCAGCTTCTGATATGCCGTCTCACCCTTCTTGTACATGAGTTCGCCTGTTGTGGGATCGGTGTAGTCCGCCGTCACCGTGAAGTGAACGATGTAGATGCCGCTGACAACCACCTGCCGCGAGGATGTGTTCGAGTTCCACGTCTCGTCCCCGCTCCCGTTTTCATGTTCGATCTGGTTGATCAGGTCGCCATTCTCCGTGTAGATCCTGATGGTGCAGTGTCCGGGGATGTTCAGGAACATGATTTTGTCCGGTTCGCCGGGATACTGCATACCGGGAGAGGCGATGTTGTACGGGTTCGGCACGACGCGGATGGACGACAACGCATCTCCCGCCTTCCGCCGGAGGTACGCCGGCTGGTTCGTTCGTGTATAGAACCGTGTACTCAGGAGAGGTCCTGAGGGATTCGGTCCACCGGAAGCGTTGGCACTGCCATCAGAGTATGCGGAAACATAGTAGTAATACGAGAAGCCGCGTTGAGCGGTGACATCGTCAAACGCGGTACTGCCCGGTCCGAGACTGGCGATTTCCTGGAACGTTGTATCAGTCTTCCCTGTGGCGCGGAAGACCTTGTAGCCGCCGAATCCGGGACTGCTTTCGGAGGGACTTGCGACCCAGGAGAGACTGATCCGGTCGCCCCCCGAAGTGACGGAAATCTGCGGCGGAGGCAACGGCGGCTGTGGAATCTGGTAGCCGAGGTCGTAGCACCGCTTCGCGCGGCTGAACGTCAGCATGATCGAATCTCTGCCGGTGTAGAACCACGTATTCTTGAAGACATTCCTGTCGTCGGTCGTTGAACCGTTCGGCAGCGTGAATGGACCCTTGTATGTGGGGTCGTCCTCCGCTCTCTTCCACAGAGCGCCCACCTCGTAGCACTTCTGCCTGTCCAGGCCGGCAACCCCTTCCGCGAGAACGATCACGACGCTGTCGCCCGGAGCCAGATCGTACGGCCCGAAGTTGATCCAGAGGTTCGTTCCGCCCCCATCGCCGTGAACAACGTAGGGATCCGGTTTGGTCGCCATATACATTTCATCCATCCGCTCGGTCGGATGGCCCTGGCCGCGGTACGCAACCCCGCTCAGCATCTTGTACATGTTGATCTGTTCTGGCATCGTGCCGAGCGTCATGTCACCAAGGCTCGGATAGGTGTCGCCGGCGTGCCAGCCGAGCGTGTTCGGCTGGGCCGGATCGTCGGTTTTGTCGGTGGCACTCCTGTCGGCGTGAAGGACGGCGATTCCTGCAAACTGCGGGCCGCGCAACCGGCCATCGCCGGTCTTGTTCGGACCGCCGATATTGTCGAACGTATTGATCTCCGATTGGCCCGCCCAGCTGTATCCTGCGCGGAGCCACTGCGGAATCGGGCTTGCTTCAGTAAGCACATCGCTGAGGTGCCCGGCATATGTTTCGCCGCGCCTGGTGACCCAGCTGTGCTTGCCATAGGTCTGATCGCCGCCGATGCTGAAGGATCCTTCACGGCTGACGCTGTAGCGCACGCCGAACCCGAACCGGAAGCCCTTCACCGTGGCATTCAGGACCTTCTGGTTGGTCGCATTGATATAGCCCGTGTTCTTAAACGTATACTCCTTGATGAAATAGTTGTCGTGCCACTGCTGGCTGAATGCCAGAATGCGCCGCGTCATGGTGACGCCCATGGAAGTGTTCACAATATTCGTAACTATGCGGTCCGGGATCTGGTCCGTACTGATTTCATCGCTTTCCCCCCGGTAGGGGGCATTGATTTCGGTCCCATCCACGAGCACAAACGGCAAGTCGATTTTCGCGGTCTGTTTGTGCACCATGGGAAACACCGAGGTCCCGGCGAAAGCCTGGGTGAACGCAACACAGTAGTTCTCCCAGACCTGCGACTTGGCGTCGGTAAAATTCTGACAGCCGATCCACTGGCGCTCGATCACCGCATTATCCGTGTAGTTGTAGTCGGACGGCCAGGTGAGGCCCTCATAATAGACATCATTCCATGCCCGTTCCGCCCCGTACGCGGAGAAGCGGCTCTGCAGCGTCCCGATACGCACATACCGTTTCTCGGCTTCAGGTACCTGGGCCGACGTGGGAACCGTTGCGCACAACAGGCACGCCGCAAGGGCAAATCCGAGAGTATATCGACTGATGGAGGACATCGCAATTCTCCCTATTCTCATGTCAGGAAACCGGTGCCAATTCTCTTAAAAGAGCTCGTGCGTACACGGCTGATCAGAAGCTCACTCTCACACCAAACAGCCAGTTTCTCGGCCTCAGGTATGTTAAGGAGGAAATGTTCGGCATATCGATGTACGACTTGTTGTCTTTCCGTGCCTGGTTGCGTGCGCTGATGGCCGGGTCGTTGTCCGGATTCGGTTCGAGCGGATCGTACGCGACGTCGTCATCACGGTAGTCGCCGATCCGGTCCTCACCCTTCTTGTCTCCCTCCATCCACGGGAAGCAGAGCGAGGCAAGGTAGTCCTGATAATCGTACGAATCGGCAAACCCGGCATAGTTGAGGAACTTGAAGTTGAAAACGTTCTGGACGTCCATGTACAACTGGACGTCGAATCCGTACACCGCCAGCGTCTTCATCAGGCGCACGTCAATGTTGAAGTTGTCGCGCCACTGGACGTTGTCGACGACTCCCGGGATCGCATTCGGATTGTAGGTTGCATAGCTTCCCGCCTGCCAGCTGCCAAGGAGGTTCAGGCTCCAGCCTGCGAGCGGTCTGATTCCCATCACCTCCGGCCCGAACTCGTCCGGTGAACGAAGTGTTATGTTCGCTCTCGCATAGGGTTGCGGATGCGGCTTGGACTGATATGGATTCAGCTGGAGATAGGCGCGCTGCTTGCTGACATCCTGATAGTACGACGTCAGGTCAAAATATCCGGACGTCGAGACGTCATAGGTGTAGTTCACAAATCCGCTGATCCACGAGCCGGCCACTTTTGTGAGCGTGAACTCAAATCCGCGGATGTCCGCGTAGTTGTTGCTCGTTGCCTTGTAATAGTGAACCGACGTGTTGAGGTTCTGGTAGTAGATCCACCCGGGTTGATTGGTCACGTCCTTGTAGTAGGCCGCTATGTTGACCAGAAACATGTCCATCACATTCTGCGCGAACCCGAGCTCATAGGAGATGGTCTTCTCAAGCTCCATGTTCGGATTGCCCATATACGTGACCAGGCCGTTCGATTCCCGTTGCAGACGGAAACGCATCGAGGAGGACGGCTCTGACACAAAGTGACCGTAGTTGAAATAGAGTTTGGAATCTTCGGTGATGGGATGGGATATCCCGATTCGGGGGCTGACATAGACCTGCGATTCTGCCCTCTCCTTGGGAGCGTTTAGTTCGAGGGATTTCCCCAGGCCCTGGCCGTAGAGGGCGTCGTACGTGCTCAGACTGTAGTATTCACCGTTGGGGTTGGAATAGTCGAACCGCACCCCGAGGTTCGCAATGAAGCCCTGGAATTCCAGCTTGTCCTGAACGAATGCCCCGATCCTGTACGGATACACATGATAGATCATGCTCCGTGTCCAGGTCGACATGGATGGGCTGTACGTGCCCGAGTTGATGTCAAGATCATCGTACGTGAATTGGAAACCCGCCTTGATCTGGTTGTTCTCGTCAAACTGTGTCGTCAGATCGCCTCTCAGAGACATTGTCGAGTTCACGCTCTGGTCGCGCCCGAGGTTCATCCAGCCGCCGGTGCTCATCACGCCGTCAATTGCTCCCGTGCTGTAGCCCCAGTACCCATACGGGGCTTCGTCGACAAAGTATCCGGGCACGGGCTCGAACACTCTCGACGTATCGCGCAGACGCGATTGAAACGTGCTGTAGCGGCTCTGATTCCGCTGGAGGGCGACCTCGTAGAAGGTCGATGGACTGAGCATATGGGTCAGGGTTGCGCCGATCGTGTAGCGATAGATGGAGCTCGGACTGTAATAGTCCGGCATGTACATGATATTCATGCCGGCCGTACTGCTCAGAAGGTCGGCAACTTCCGACTGACTGCGCATGACGTAGCCGGTCGGCGCCGTGGTCCAGTCGTACGGTGAGACAGAATACTGCTCTCCGTAGAGGCCGAGGATGAGGAGTTTCATGGTGGGCGTGATGTCGGACGTCAGCTTCACCTGTGTGTGGTTCTCTGTGTAGGCGTCCCGGGAGAGCGGGATGATGAACATGTCGCGCTCATTGAAATGTGAGAGATAGAACCGGAGGTTCCCCAGGTCCTCACCGATGAACGGCATCGGGCCGCCAAAACCGGCATCCAGAACATAATCCGTCTTCATGATGTCGCCCGTGCGCCGGCGCTGCCATTGCCAGAGCCGTTTTGCACCTTCCGGCGTGAGATCATTTGTCGGGTCTTTGTCCTGGAGCGTGGCGAGCGAAACGGCATTCCATCCCTGGAAGACCGGATATTGATGCTGGGTGTACGCGTCCCATGTACCGTTCTTCGTGCCTACCCAGCACACCGCCGGATCCGTATAGGGCCGGTTAAAATACGAACCCGGGTCATAGAGCGACATACCGAAGTGCTTCGCTGAGGGCGGCCGGATGCGGACATTGACCATTCCGCTGTACTGCACCCGGTCTCCGTCCTTTGTGATGACCCTCACGACGCCTGACCGGACGTTGCCGTACTCAGCATTGAAACCGCCTGTCTGGACCTGCAATTCCTTGGTCGCCGCCAGCCCCACCGCCGCATAGGGGATATTCGAACGCTCATCATTGAGAATGAAACCATCAACGACGAATTGCGTCTGATTCGTCCCTCCGCCGCGGACGACGATGCCATCACTCCCTTTTTCGATTCCCGCCTGCAACGCAAGCACATCCGTCACCGCCTGCACCGGCATGGTCTCGACGCTTCTGGATTCAATGTTGAACATGCTTGCAGAAACGTCTTTTGTGACGACCGGACGCTCCGCGACCACGACGATCTCCCCCGTCTCGAGCGTTGTGGATTTCAGCTGCTGATTGATCGTAGCGGTCAGATCGATCTCCACCTTCACGTTCTCAACGGTGGTTCTCGCGTAGCCTATCAGGCTGAAACGGACAGTGCATTTGCCCGGCGGGACATTGAGAATCGTATAGAAGCCGTCGACGTTGGTCGATGCTCCCATCGTTGTTCCCTCGATGGTGACGCCGACACCGGGGAGCGGTTGTCCGGTCTCCCCGTCAGTGACCCGCCCCGTGATTTTGCCATTGGATCCGGCAACGACAAGCCCGGGAATGCACAAGAGAAGTGTCAGCAGCAGAACCGTAGCCTTCCTCATGATTGCGCTCCTCCAGGACAAAGACTCAACTGTGTGACATCACGTGCTTCAGTGGATGCCCTACATTGCGAACTTCACGGAAATCCGTGAGATGTTGTTGAAAATTTTGTGTGGCATGAACGAATAATCGACTCCGATGCCGGCCTTTTGCACACCCAGACCGACCGTCAGACCGTAGTCCGGGTGATGGGTGATGTATCCGATCCGTACGAAGACGGTCTTGCTGAACACATACTCCCCGCCGATGTTCAGGTATTCGTCGTACGAACGGGGATGCACTGCATCGATGGAGGCATAGAAAGAGTGATCCTCGCCGACCACCGGCACCAGGTCCAGCAGGTTCATGGATAGACCGATCCGGAACGACAGCGGAAGCTGGAAGCTCTCCCGCTCGTACTTGATCTCCGGGGCAAAATTGTTGATGGCGACGCCAAACGCGAGACTCTTCAGCCCCGTCTTGTACACCGTGCCAAAATCAAATGCAAGGGTTCCGACCGCATAGTCTCTCAGGTCGTTTGTGGTGTCCTGACGCGCCCTGCCGGTTGCGTCGACATACTTGGTGTAGATGGGGACAATGCTCTGCCCAAGGCTCTGGTGTGCATACTTCACCTGTCCGCCGACAGAGAATTGGTCTGAGAGCGCGCGCCCATACCCGAGTCCGATGACGTACGCGCTGGGTTCTGGCCAGTTCTCGATGTCCTGGTACCCCTGCTCGCTCGCGGAAACCTGGGTGAATTTGAATTCGCCGTAATCGATGGCCATGACACTGAGGCCTATGACGCCATAGTCTCCCTCGAAGGGAGTGAAGGCGACTGCCCCCGACAGGTACGTGATGTCGGCGATCCATTTCATCTGATTCAGCGAGAGATCCACCAGCGACTGGATCCCGGCCAGGCCTGCGGGGTTATAGAAGAGGGAGGTCGATGATCCCTCGATCGTCGTGAATGCTTCTCCCATGGCTGTGGCGCGGGCATCCGTGCCGACGCTCAGGAAATTCAATCCGGTCTGTGCAAGCTTGGCTTGTCCAAACGCGGCCGATGCACACAAACCGCTCACGGCGACAATCGCTGCAATGATAAGCCCGATTCGTTTCATGGAGGATTTCCTTACATGGCTACTCGTTCCGAACATGCCGCAGGGCAGCAACCCGCGCTACAGCGTGCTGCCGAAATATGGAGCGCTTGTTTTGCCACGCACAGTGAATCTCAGCAGCGCACCGTTCGAAGTGCTTGCATACAAATCGTTGGTGCTTCCCCACGCCAGGAAGCCGAGTCCGGTGCCAAAAAGAGCCTTGTACGTGCCGAATGGAGCAGTGACTGCCTTGTCCGGAGTCACGATAAGAAGCCCGTTCTCCGTGTCGGTGCCGATGTACAACACCCCATCGGAAGAGAATGTTATGGCTAACGGAACCTTGCCGGGATATACCGCCTCAAAATCGAAATAGACCTCGGGCGTGCCCAGTGCTCCTGCGGTGATCGGCGCCCTCCATATCTTCTCAGCCGCGTCTACCTTTGCGGCGAAGTAGAGGTAGTCATTGTAGACTCTGATCGAATGGATGTTGCCCGCAAACGGAAAGGGGGTGATAGTTTTGGCCGGGTCTACTTTGTAGATGTTTGCATTGTTTCCGCCCGCCCAGACGTTTCCGTCTTTGTCGAAATCGAGATCAGCCAGGTAAACGCCGGTGGGGAACGACGAGAGCCAGATGGCAGGGGCTGCGCCGCCACCGGGTTCGAAACGGTAGAGTGCACGGACATTTCTCGCTGCATAGATGTACCCACCCGGTCCCATCTTGATCCCCGTCCAGAGCAGAACTCCGGAAATGCCGGGGGCGTATGTCGTACGTACGCCTGCCGTGGTGAATTTCAGCATGGCGGACTTCGTCATCGAATAGAGGTTTCCCGCGACGTCAGTTGTCAGAGACGCGGACAATTCGGTGGAAGTCAGATCGCCGAATGTTTTTGCTCCCGCTACGAGGCCGTATTGGTACGTGTTGCTGAAACTCACCGCACCCCTGACGGAGACCCGCACGCCAATGCTGTCGATAGTGACGAGCGGTGGTTTCAGCGCAATCTGCGTGGGCGAGGTGGACAGAAGTGTTGCCGGCTCGGCGTTGAAATAGACGATGTTGTCTGCCAGAACGGACGAGAAGTTGGTTCCGGTGATGATGATGGTGTCCATTCCGGCAAAGGCATTACCCGCCGGGCTCATGCCGGTGATCGTCGGCGAAGCAGCTTTCGGTTCGTTGGCATCGAACACTCCCACGGGGTCGACTTTTGTGCAGCTGCCGATCGCGAGGAGAAGGGCTGCTGCAAGAAAAAGTGGAAAAGCCTTGGCAAGATGACGCATAGGTGGACCTCCCTCCCGGGATTCGAAGGATGGTGATCTGACAGAGAACAGAACGTGGTGGGTTGGCGTTGGCTGCGAACGGGTGTTAATGCATAGGGGTGTTGCAGCCAGGATATGTATGCACAAAACTACACATACCACAAACCAGAATCAAGATGCCGTCTGATTCGATTTTCCGGCTCGATTTTCTTATGAGGCAGCGGGGACGCCGTGCCGGTGGATCTCAGAGCAGTACGGTACAACCCCGCGATTTCAGCCGGGCAATCTGATTTGCCGGGACACTGTTTCCGGCAAGGTTGACGAACTCCAGGTGCTTGAGGTCAAACAGGGCAGAGACATCATCGATGTCATTCATGGAAAGATCCAGGATACGTAACTGCTTCAGGGCGCGGAGTGGATCGATATAGCCGATTTGATTGCCGGATGCGAAGAGTTCGGTCATGCGGACCAGGGGTTCTAGCTCGGAAAGATCAGTGATAGCGTTGCCCGAGATATCCACCACCGTGGCAAAAACGCAGTGCTGGATCCCATCCAGTGAGGTCAGCGCACAATCCGCCATTTCAATCTCTTCCAGGTCTCTGAGATAGTACGTGGGAAGCTCGACAGCCAGTGTCCCGTAGAGTCTCAGTTTCAGGGCATGGAAGAAGGTGTGATCATACTCTTCATCACCGGGGGCGAACTGGGAATCTTCAAATGCATCCTCATCTTCTTCGCGGGCGGCGTCGAAGACATCATCAGGGGACTCATACGCATATTCGGGTGTGAAGTCAGGTGTGTCGGATGCCGCAGGGGACGGACGGGCAAGCAGGTCGATATTCTCGAGCAACAGGATATGCGAGAACCTGCTCAGCTCCCGGTCGCGTCCCGCTGCATGGAGTGCATCGATCTCGCGCCGGTAAGATTCTCCTTTGTCCGGGTGGTAGAGGACCACCAGCTGAGAAAAACACTTGCTGAGAGTGCTGTCGTCCAGGGTCACGACATCAGAAGCCTTGTGGACGATCTCCCGCAGCGTGTCGTGGTCTCGGGACCGGTAGAGGTTCAGCAGCGCAGCGGTGATCCGGTTGAGGTTCGCGTCGGCATATGCCTCCTTCAGCCGTGGGTAGAGGTCCTCTTTGGTGCTGACTTTGCTCTTTCGTTTAGCGGCAGGCTTGGCAGACATCGACGTTGGCCGGTGGCAAGAAAAGAATCACAGCTCATTGAGAGAAGATCCGAAAACCTAAAACCAAGGTCAAACACAGCCGGCGAAATATCACGCTTTCTCTTGATTTTCGTTCTGGATGCCCGTATCCTCCAGTACAGCTATTCGCCTGCGCCCTGTTACGATGCGACGATGGCAGACCAGAGGATTCGCAATGACCGTTATTGCTCCTACGGTCACACCTGGTTTGGGGGGTAGCTGATTCTGCCTTCAACCCCCTCCCGCGACTGCGCCTCTGCCTGACCACCCTACGTTTCGCATCACGCACAGCGTCGACAACCACCTCTTTCACTCAGGAGGAAAGGACTATGAAAATCAGACCCCTTCTCAGTTTTCTCGGAATCACCCTCATGCTGGCTGGACTCAGCATCGGATTGTCCGGGTGTACCACTGTCGCTGCCACGGGCGAGAGGCATCTCAGTCTCGTCAGTGAAGCACAGGAAGTCGAAATGGGGAAGGAATACGACGGGCAGATTCAGCAGTCGCTCGGCGTGTACAATGACCCCGACTTGCAGAAATACATCCAGGATCTCGGAACCCGCATTGCTGCAAAGACCGAGCGCACGAATCTCCCCTGGACATTTCGCATTGCTGATGATCCTGTGGTTAATGCCTTTGCAATTCCCGGGGGCTACATCTACGTCACCAGGGGACTCCTTGCTCACATGAACAACGAAACGCAACTCTCAGGGGTCATTGCGCATGAGATTGGCCATGTCACTGCAAGGCACTCGGTGAACAACATGTCGAACCAGATGCTCGCCCAGTTGGGGCTGGTCGTCGGCGCGATTCTGGCGCCGGAGGAAATGCAGAAATATGGCGACCTTGTGAGCACCGGACTGGGCATCCTCTTTCTGAAATTCAGCCGGGACGATGAGACACAGGCGGACAACCTTGCCGTGCGATACATGGTGCGCGACAAGCAGAACCCGGCCGAGCTGATACGTGTGATGAATGTCCTCGAGAAGGTCAGCGAGGCCAGCGGCGGCAGTCAGATCCCCGAATGGCTGTCTACGCATCCGAGTCCGCCCACCCGCGTTGAGGATATAACCGCCCAGATCGACACCTTAAAGGAGAGGCCCGTGTATGCCAAGATTGATAAATCTGCATATCTGGCTCGCCTCGGCGGCATGACGTTCGGCGATGACCCGCGTGAAGGATACTTCAAGGGGAACGCATTTTATCACCCTGAACTCAAGTTCCGCGTTGACTTCCCGCAGGGATGGAAAACCGCAAATCAGAAGCAGGCGGTCGTAGCTCAGAGCTCATCAGAGGATGCGGTACTGCAACTGACGCTTGCCAATACTCAATCGGCAGACTCGGCATCAAATGGTTTCTTCACGCAACAAGGGGTTACCGCGGGCCAGCGGCAGTCTCTGTCCATCAACGGCCTCCGTTCGATTGCCGGGACATTCTCTGCCACCACAGAGCAGGGCGCTCTTGCAGGCAAGGCGACCTTTGTTGAGTACGATGGGAAGGTCTATCAGATTCTCGGCTATAGCACACAGACAGCATGGTCGGGGTACCAGTCGGCGGTCAATACTGCGGCGCTCAGCTTCATCCGTCTGACCGACAAGGAAGCGCTGTCGGTGAAACCCATGAAGATCAAGATTGTCACTCTCCCGGAGGCGATGACGCTCGAGCAGTTCAACAAGAAGTATCCTTCGGCAGTACCTCTTGCTTCAGTGGCACTTGCCAATCAGGTGGAAACAACAACGACGTTCAAGAAAGGGGACAAGGTCAAGCAGATCGTTCAGTAGAGCGGGCCGTTCTTCTCTACCCGGGAGGGTTCTTATGCAGCGGAAGCCTTTTCACAACACGAAAGTTTTCTGACATAACGGAAACCTTCTGACACAACGGAAACCTTCTGACACAACGGAAACCTTCTGAGATAACGGAACCTTCTACATAACGGAGCCTTCTGATACAACAGAAGCCCCCTCACGCAACGAGGGGGCTTCGCGTTGTACGATCCATTGTTCCCGAGCTGGCGAGACAGAGAGTTATCGTGCGTTGCAGGTCCGTCTGCGCTTGCGAGTGGGAGAACTGCTTCTACCGCACGGCAACAGGTGTCGCCGGCTTGCCGATCGCAAACAGCCGGATGAGCACGAACCCCGCGATGAACCCTCCGATGTGAGCCCCGTACGCCACGCCTCCCCCTGCTCCCCCGAACATTCCAAGCCCGAGAACAAGCTGGTACACAAACCACAACCCGATTACGATGAGGGCGGGCATATCCTGCAGGAAGTACATGAAGATGACATGCACTCGTCTGCGTGGAAACAGAATCAGGTACGCGCCGAGAACACCTGCGATGGCCCCGGACGCACCAAGGCTGGGGAGCTGGGTGTCTCCACCGCCGAGGACGACGACGGCAACCTGCGCAAGCGAGGCAGCAACTCCGCAGATAAGGTAGAAGAGGATGTATCGTCCGTGCCCGATGCGGTTCTCAATATTATCGCCGAAGATCCAGAGGTACAACATGTTGCCGGCAATATGCGCAAAACCGGCGTGCATGAACATCGATGTGAGAAGAGTGACATAGACCGATATCGGCGTCGCACCGAGTCCGGGCACGCTGTACATCTGCCCGGTCGTGGGGTCTGTCACAGACGTCTCCTGCGTGATGACATCGTGACCGGTAAGGATCTCCTCGGGAACGGTCACGAAAGCCATGGTGAATGCATTGGTCGAGCCCATTCCCTGAAAGAAGACAAACACAATAATGTTCAGGGCGATCAGGACGTAGTTGACTACCGGCGTAATCCTCCGGTCTGAATTGTCGTCTCCGATGGGGAACATGTTCTCGGTCCTTTGATGTGAGGCGTACGTCGGGGTACCCGCAAATCTACTTCAGTGCCTCTCCCTCTTTATCACGACAAGCGTGGAATCATCATGGGGGAGCTCCGAACCGGAAAAAGCACGGGTTGCTGCCACAATTTCCCGCAGGACAGCATCTGCCGACCCCCCCCTGAACTTCCGGGCAACTTCCTCCAGCCGTTCGTTTCCGAATTCACGCTGTTGGGGGTCAAACACTTCGACGACGCCGTCCGTGTACAGAACGAGAAGCTCAGATTCATGCAGAACAACCATTCCAGCTTCGTAGTCGGTATCGGAGAGAAGTATGAGCGAGGGACCGCTTTGCGTCAATCGTTCGATCCGGCCATCGGCACGCACAATGAAGGGGAGATTGTGCCCGCAGTTTGCATATGAGAAGGCTCCGGAGGAGATGTCCAGGATGCCGTAGAACGCGGTGATGAAATCCCTTTTGCGGGCGAACTCCGGTAAGAGCATATTCATCTGCCCCATGAGAGTCGCAGGCGGCACGCCCGCTCTTGCACCGGGCATGAAGAGGGCGCGGAAAGAAGTCATCAACATCGCAGCCGGGATGCCGTTCCCGGACACGTCTGCCACCACGACTCCGAGCTGCCCATTTTCCAGCCGGACATAATCAAAGTAATCGCCCCCGACTTCGTAGGCCGGAGTGCAGAGACCTGCGATGCTGTACCCTTCCACCGTTGGTGGCCCGGTTGGGAGGAGCCGCGCCTGCAACTCCGCGGCGATCTGCAGTTGGTCGTCGATTCTCCTCTTCTCAAGAATCTCCGTGTGCAGAATCGCTTTCTCGATTGATATCGAGGCCGCATCAGCAACAAACTGCAGCACTTCGATGTCCTTTTCGTCGAACGCATTCAGCCGATCGCTCTCCAGGTTGAGTGCCCCGACCGGCCGTTTATCCCGGATGATCGGGACCGCAATTTCGGACCGGGTGGCGGTGCGACCTGCAACGTAGCGCTTGTCCAGCCGGACATCCGG
>JAGDMK010000245.1 GCA_017860635.1 Bacteroidota bacterium | reverse complement strand
CCTCATGAAGATCTCCATTGTCACGCCGTCATTCAATCAGGGGATGTTCATCGAGCAGACCATTCAGTCTGTCAGGGACCAGAACCACGGCGCGGTCGAACATATTGTCGTGGATGGAGGGTCGACCGACGGGACGGTGGAAGTGCTCAGCCGGTATCCGCACCTCCGCTGGCTCTCGGAGAAAGACAAGGGGCAGAGCGACGCGCTCAACAAAGGATTCCGGATGGCGACGGGGGATATCGTCGCGTGGCTGAACTCCGACGACTGGTACGAGTGGCTGAACTCCGACGACTGGTACGAGCCGAATGTGCTCGGCGACATCGACCGCTACTTCAGCGCACATCCCGAGTGCATGATCCTCTATGGCGATATCACGTTCGTTGACAAGCAGGGGAATCGGCTGTATTCCATTGCCGGCGGTACGGTGAGCTATGACCGGCTGGTGGCGTGCCCGGACAGTGTGCGTCAGCCCAGCACCTTCTGGCGCCGATCGCTTCTGGACGAAAGCGGCGGCGTGGATCCGGGCCTGCACATCGTCATGGACTTTGATTTCTTCCTGCGCATCGGGCGGGGGCGGCAGTTTCACTATCTCCCCCGGAATCTCAGCTACTACCGGTGCTATGATGAAAACAAGAGCCTTTCGCTTGGGCGGCTTCAGGTGAAAGAAATCTACCGCGTCTATCGGAAGAACTCCATACGGCTGACCCCGCGGATTCTCCGCTGGCTCGGCACGAAGTATCTGTTGACATACGGACCCGTGAAACGTCTGCACCGGGCGATCCGCGAGGGGCGAGGGCAGGAAATGGTGATTCCATGAGCAGGCGCATCCTCTTCATCGACGAGGACCAGGAACGAAACGGCTCTACGGTCAGCATGGAGTACCTCGTCCGTGGATTTGCGCTCGGGGGATTCGACGTCGTGGTGCTGTCATGGAAAAAGGAAGAGTGGGCAAAGACGCTGTTGAAGCAATCCGCCAGGATGATCGACGGGCGATGGGGGCCGCTCACGAGTCCCACCATAAGTGTGCATTTTTCGTATACGGCCCCGGCGCTTTCATGGTCAGGCATGCGGAACATCGCCAAGGATTGCATCAAATTCGTCCTCGGTTTCTTCCGCGTCCGCACGATGATCCGGCGGGTCCGTCCGGATGTCGTGTATCTGAACGAGTACTCGGTCATACAGGCTGCACTCGCAGCGCGGACGTGCGGTACTCCGGCTGCCGTGCACGTCAGAAGCCGGATGCTCGAAGAAAAGTTCTGGCTGCGCCGGAGAATTCTGTCAGGAATGGTGCTCCGGTGGACGGATGCGGTGTTTGCGATTACGAAGATTGAAGCGGAGCAGTTCAAGGCGCGGCCGGAGGAAGCGAAGAAGGTGTTTGTGGTCGGGGAGTTCGTCCCTCAGGCGCGGGAATCGACGGCGGAAGGGGCGGCACTCCGGGGAGTGTTCGGACTCCCGGCGGACAAGAAGATCGTGGCCATGATGGGCGCCATCCAGGAAATCAAGGGGACGAGGGATTTCCTGCAGGCGGGGAAGCAGGCACTGGCGAGATATCCGGGGGCACTGCTAGCGCTTGCGGGAGGGACCAGGCCGGGAGGAGATCCCGGACAGCGGGCCTACTACGACTCGAGCATGGAAGTGATCAGGGAGCTTCAACGGGATGACCGGATCCGGCTGCTTGGTGTGATTGCCAACCCGCTGGACTTCGTTGCGACGGCGGATATCCTAGTTGCCCCGACTCGACAGCTCGTCGAGCACGAAGCGGACGGATTGCTTGTGGAACCCGGAAACGTGGACGGACTCGCCGCGGCCATCGTCAGATTGCTGGAAGACCCGGGCCTCTGCAGGAAACTCGGGGATGCGGGCCGCCGAAAGGCTACGGACGGTTTTGATGCACAAAAGAACCTGGACTTCATAGTCTCCCGATGCGCATTGCTCTGCGGTGCGCAGTGAATCAGGCCCGGACCGCAATTGCCGGCCTGTGTGATCTTGCAGGCCTGTGTTCTCTTGCCGACCGGTGTCATCTGTTCATCGAACGGCGTGCCCGATGAGCACCGGGGGATTCATAGCAGTCGTGCTGAACTACCGGCGGGCGCAGGAGACACTGGAGTGTCTCGGCTCGCTCTCCGGATCGCACGTACAGCCGTCGCGCACGCTTGTGGTTGATAATCATTCGGAGGACGGATCCTCTGAACGCATCAAAGCAGCACGGCCGGATGTGGATCTGGTTGAACCGGGAGAGAACCTGGGATATGCGGGGGGGATGAATGCGGGATTGCGCCACGCACTCGATGGCAATGAGGAGTATGTCCTTATCATCAACAGCGACACGCTGGTGCGGCCCGATACAGTGTCCAGACTCATCCGGGCGCTTGATGACCGGCCGGAAGCAGGTGCTGCGACCGGTACGTTCACGTACTACCCGGACACACAGAGGGTGTGGTACGCCGGAGGGGCCGTGGCCTACGGCCGTGCGCATGCGGTGACGAACCGGGTCATCCCGGGCCTGCAGCGTGCTGACGGATCTCCGGTCGTTCAGGCCGTGACATTTCTGACCGGATGCGCTATGCTGTTACGTACCTCAGCACTACGCACGGCGGGGATGTTTGATGAGAGATATTTCATGTACCTTGAGGATGTGGAATTGTCCGCTCGCTTCCTGGGGAAAGGCTTCCAGCTTCTGTATGTGCCGGGTGCAATGTTTTCTCATCGTCTGGATGTCGATGAACAGACGCCCCTGAAAACGTATTATGTTACGAGGAACCGCCTCCTTCTGCTTAAGAGCGCGCCGTCGGCGCTGCAACGGGCCCGCGGAACAGCATATCTGTCTCTCGTGCTGGCGATCAAGTCTCTCTGGTGGATTCTGACGAACCGGAGATTGGCAGAGGCTGCGTTCATGGGTGTGCAGGACTATCGCGCCGGGCGGCTGCACGCCGGACGTGGACTGAGTCTGGCGGTGCAGGCAACCGGAAACAGGAGAGAGCATGCGGATCTGCATTGACGCCCGGGCAACCATGGAGGCAAACGACGGGATCGGGCGTTATGCCACAGAACTGTTGAAAGAGTACGCGCGGAGGGACAATCAGAACGAATACATCGTCTTGAAGAACCCCCAGACGAAGGTGTCTTTCGCGTTTGACAAGCGCTTCCGCGAAATTGTCGTGCGAACAGACCGGTTTGGACTGAAGGAGCAGGTCGTGCTGCCGCGGATCATCGCGCCGCTGTCACTGGATCTGTTCCATTCGCTTCACTCGGCCATCCCTCTTGCGCACCGCGGCGTGATGGTGATGACAGTCCATGACATTATCCCGGTCATGAGCCCGTGGAGCTTCGGTCGCAGCGGCGTGAGAAACCGGATTGCATCGACCTACATGACGGCGCTCGTGCGGACCTGTGCGAACAGAGCCGCTTTTGTTGCCGTTTCGTCCGACAGCACGCGCCGGGACATGATCGAGCACCTGGGCGCGAAACCCGAGCGCCTGCGCCGGGTCTATCTGGGAATTAATCATGAAGAATTCACTCCTCCGCCCGACGCGGACCAGATGCCCGCTCGGCTGGGAATCACCGGACCGTTTTTTCTGACCGTGACAAACTTCAAACCGCACAAGAATACTGCCATGCTCCTGCGCGCATTTCGTCTCTTGCGGAAACGCCTTCCGCAGGTGCAGTTAGCCGTGGTTGGCGCCGATGCCCGCAACCTCGCGAAGAATCTGGGGAGCGCTGACGCGCTGGCATCGGAGGGCATCTGCATCCTCGGCTATCAGGACGACAGGACCATCACCGGCCTGATGTCCACGACCACTGCCTTTGTGCACCCTTCGCTCTACGAAGGCTTCGGTTTTCCCGTTGTCGAAGCGATGGCGGCAGGTGCTCCCGTCATTACCTCTTCTGCCGCCTCGCTTCCCGAACTCGGCGGCGACGCCGTCCTCTATGTCGACCCAAACGACCCGGCGGACATTGCGCGGGCAATGGAACGGATCAGTGCCGATGCCGGACTTCGCGAAGATCTCCGGCGAAAGGGAAAGGCGCAAGCGGCACTCTTCTCCTGGAAGGACAATGCTGACGCTATGCTTCAACTCTACCACGACGCGGTGACCGGATCCGGAGGCCGTGTCGGATGAAGATCGTACAGACCAATAAAGCCTACGCGCCGTGGATCGGAGGGATGGAAACCATCGTCACGGTGCTTGCTGAGGGACTGAGTGCGAAACCCGGCGTGACTGTTGAGGCGCTGGTGTGCAACGGGCAACGCTCGTTCGTGCGCGACGTCCAAACCAGGAACGGGGTGCAGGTTACCTATCTGCCGCGCTGGGGATTCGTTTCGTCCCTGCCCATCAGTCCTACATTTCCCTTCGCGCTGGGGAGTGCGGAAGGGGATATCCTTCATGTCCATGAGCCGTTTCCACTCGTAGACCTTTCGGTAGCCGCCTTTCCGCGGATCCGCAGGCACTTCAAACGCATCGTTGTGACATATCAGTCCGATATTGTGAGGCAGAAATGGGCGCTCAGGATGTACCGCTCGTTCATTCACAATTTCCTCTCGATCGCGGACCGCATCCTGGTAAGCTCCCCGGCTCTCATAGAGTCTTCGGAATTCCTTCCATTGTACCGGGACCGGTGCGAAATCGTCCCCCTGGGGGTGAACCTGGAATGGACACGCAACCGGGCGGCGCGGAGCGGCAGGGTCCAGGAAATCCGCCGTCGCCAGGGGACCCCCCTGATTCTCTTTGTGGGCCGGCTTGTGTATTACAAAGGGCTGGAATATCTTGTCGATGCAATGGCACGAATTCCCGGAGGGAAGCTCGTCATCGTTGGATCCGGGCCCCTGCAGGGCGAGCTGGAAAGGCAGATCCGCTCCGTGCGGTGTGCCGACCGGATCACCATACTGCCGCATCTGGACTCTGAAGAACTGTATGCCTACTATGAAGCGTGCGACGTGTTTGTGCTTCCTTCTACGGAAAAGACAGAGGCCTACGGACTCGTTCAGGTAGAGGCCATGGCGAGCGGCAAGCCCGTGGTCTCGACAGAGATCGGGACAGGGACGACGTTCGTGAACCAGCATGGCATCACCGGTCTCACGGTGCCCCCGCGTGACGCCGCATCGCTCGCGACTGCGGTTGGAACGCTCCTGCATGACGCGGATCTCCGTGGGCGGCTCGGACGCCAGGCTGAAGAACGGGCAATGAAGGAGTTTACCACTCACCAGATGGTCGAACGGGTCTACCACATCTACCAGAAACTTCTCGATACAACGGCTGCCGGACACTCTCCGGCCTGATAAGCACCTCATGTTCACAACGCACGAAAAACCGATCCTGATGCTGACCGATGTCCTGAGCCTTGCAGTGGCCTGGACTGTCTATTACCTCGTGCGGGTGCAGACACGGCTCCTCCCGGTGAGTGCCCAGCCGGATTTCCTGATGCCGATGGTGGTGATCTCGCTCTTCTGGGTGCTCCTGTTCCTTCTTGTCGGACTCTATCGTCCATGGTATGCGGCGTCGCGGTTCGACGAGCTCCTGCTGGTCTTCAAGACCACGCTCATCGGATGTCTCATCATTTTCTTCGTGATCTTCATGGATGACGAGGGGACGACGGTCGGCACCAGCTCGCGCATGCTCATGGTGCTGTACTGGGTGATCGTGCTGGCGTGTGTGGGATCCGGCCGCCTCCTGCTGCGGAGCGTTCAACGGCGGATGCTGATCGCCGGCATCGGCACGCACAACACGCTGATTGTCGGAAGCCCCGCGAGGTCGAGGGAACTGTTCGATCAGGTCAGCAAGTATCCCGCGCTCGGATACCGCGTGGACGGTTATGTGCGCGTGGAAAAACCGGAACGGAAGAAAGGCGGACTGTGGGATCGGGGTGCTGAGGTGCTGGGCGGCATCGAAGACCTGAGCACGATCATCAAACGGCGGAACATACGGGAGGTGCTGATCGCACTCGACTCCAAAGACCACAACCGGCTCCTGGAGATCATCTCCGCATGCAACGGGCAGCCTGTCGGACTCAAGATCGTGCCGGACCTGTATGACATCATTAGCGGCCAGGCACGCACCAATCAGATCTACGGATTTCCCCTGATTGACATCTCACCGCAGCTGATGCCGCCGTGGGAGGAAACAGCGAAGCGCACGCTTGATGTCCTTGTGTCAGCCGTGGTGATTGTCGTGGGCCTTCCCCTGTGGGCTCTTCTCAGCGTGGCCATCAAACTCGAATCCCGGGGGCCGGTGATCTACAAACAGGAACGGGTGGGGAAGGACGGCGTGCGGTTCAACATTCTCAAGTTCCGGTCCATGTATCACGACGCGGAAAAAGCCGGGCCGCAATGGGCGCACCGCCGCGACCCCCGCATCACGCGCGTGGGCTACCTGCTGCGCAAACTCCACTTCGACGAAATCCCCCAGCTCTGGAATGTGCTTCGAGGACAGATGAGCCTGGTCGGTCCGCGTCCCGAACGACCGGTGTTCATCGAACAACTGACCAGCGAAATTCCGATGTACCCGCGGCGCCTCAAAGTCCGTCCGGGCATTACGGGGTGGGCCCAGGTGAAACACAAATACGATGAGTCGATAGACGATGTGAGGAAGAAAGTCCAGTACGATCTTTTCTATATCGAGAACATGTCCCTCAGGATGGACTTCAAGATTCTGCTGAGCACAGCGTATCATGTCCTGCGGGGTAGGGGCCATTGAGCAGAGCACAGAAACGGTTCGGCCAGGTTGCAGGGGCGCGTTGAGAAGTCT
>JAGDMK010000073.1 GCA_017860635.1 Bacteroidota bacterium | reverse complement strand
CCGGAGGAGATGAACAGGCGGCTGACAAGCGCAATTGCCGATCTGCATTTTGCCCCGACAGCAACGGCGCGGGCTGCACTCCTGCGTGAGCATGTCCCGGCCTCGTCCATACGAATCACAGGCAACTCCGTGATTGATGCCCTTCACCTGGCGGTCCGGAAAAAGCATGTCTTCAGTACCCCGGTGCTCCGATCGATTGCAGCCGACAAGCGGCGGATCATTCTTGTCACCATGCACCGGCGAGAAAACTGGGGCGAGCCGATGCGGGGAGCTGCAGAAGCTCTCCGGCGTATTGCCTGTGAATACCCCGACGTCCTCATCGCTTTTCCCGTTCACAAGAATCCCGTCGTGCGTGACGTTGTGATGCCGGTGCTGCGCAACGTCTCCAACATGATGCTGATGGAACCGCTTGACTATATGGACTTTGTGCATGTCATGGCGCGCGCACATCTTCTCATCACAGATTCCGGTGGCGTTCAGGAAGAGGGGCCGTCGCTTGGGAAGCCGGTTCTTGTGCTGCGCGAAAAGACCGAACGCCCCGAAGCGGTGCGGTACGGTACAGTGAAACTGGTCGGGGTCGATCAACAGAAGATCTACGCACACGCACGCCGCCTGCTGGACAGCCAGGCAGCGTATCGACGAATGGCAACAGCCGTGAATCCCTATGGTGACGGACATGCCTCTGAGCGGACCATCCAGGCCATCCAGCACTATTTCGGATTGCGGAAGAATGCCGGTGAGGAGTTCAAACCCGGAGCCGCGAAACGGAAAGCGTGAACAGACGACCCTGGAGCATGAAGCAGTGACACGGAGCTGATGCGAATGGCCCTGGCGAAACCATCACATGAACACGCCACACTTGATCAGGAAACAGCAACACAGAGCTCCATGGGCGTGAACTGGCGAAACCATTACGTGGACGCGGAAGGTGCAGCATGAGTACGGAGGGTGTGTTATGAGGAGTTGGCGGATACTGATGATTGCCTCAGGCATGATGCTGGCACTTGCCGTGTGCGCCGCCGCACAGCAAGAACCGAAGAAGGTGCTGGTTGTCGCGGAAGGAAAGACGGACATCACCAGTTTCGCGATCGGAGACGGCCGGCAACTGGCAACGCTGCTCGGTCATTTCCGTACATCAACAACAGTGATCGGCGTGGAAGACTACGTGCCAGGGAGTTTGGGAAGGTATGACTACGTCTTCTACGTCGGCTTCCATGCCAGAAATGTTGTACCGCGCAGGTTCCTCGATGATGTTCTCAAGGCCACAGTCCCCGTAGTTTGGATACACACCGGATTTGCCGAATTTTCAGCGAGCCACAACACCGCCAGGGTATACGGCTTCTCCGTTGACCATATTGACTCGACCAGCGGCTTCCATACAGTCGAGCATGGCCCGGACCGGTTTACGAAAGAAGAGCCGAATCTCAACATCGTTGCAATAGCAAAACCGGCGCAGGTCGAGGTCATTGCCACGGCATACGCGGAAAAGACGAAACGGCGGGTACCGTATATTGTGCGGTCCGGTAATCTCCTCTACATTGCGGACTGTCCGTTCGCCAGCGCCACGCCGGCAGATCGATACATCCTCTTTGCCGATCTGTTGCACGATATCCTTGGTGAGGAGCACGAAGTCTCTCATTCCGCCATCATCCGGATCGAAGACGTCAATCCCATGGAAGACCCCGACCGTCTGCGGGACGTCGCAGATGTACTGTCAGAACGGGGAATTCCTTTTCTGGTGGGCGTCTCCCCGTTCTACGTGAATCCCGGCGAAGGTCTCCGTGTCAGCCTTTCCGACAAGCCGGAGATCGTCGATGCGCTCAAGTACATGGTGCGCAATGGTGGGACCATCGTCATGCACGGCGTTACGCACCAGTACAAAGGAGTGACTGGTGCTGACTTCGAGTTCTGGGATGAATCCACCAACCGTCCCATCGTGGGAGAGTCAGAAGAAGCAATACGGCGCAAGCTGGAGATGGGGATCCAGGAATTCATGAAGAATGGGCTCTATCCGTTGCTTTGGGAGACGCCGCACTACACGGCATCGTTTCTGCTCTACACCGTGATCGGTGATTATTTTAGTACAGCAATGGAGCAGCGCCTTTCCATAGAGCATGCTGACTACAGTCAGTTTTTTCCCTACGTCATCCGCCGGGATTTGTTCGGACAAATGCTCTACCCGGAAAATCTCGGGTATGTTCCGCTGCTGCCGTCGACGGACTCGAGCAGGGTCTATGTGCTGGAGATGATCCGCAATGCGCGGGCAAATCTGACTGTCCGGGATGGCTTTGCCGCAGGGTTCTTCCACGCGTTTGTCGATCTCTCGCTGCTTAAAGAGCTTGTGGACTCCGTGCAGGCGATGGGGTATACGTACATCGATGTCCGGGAAGGTGTGCACCGGGTACAGACGCGTGACCGTGCCATCCTTACCGGTTCCCAGGAGTTCAGCGTCACCCTCGCAGACCAGTATCTTGTCGAGACCGTGACTGACCGAAACGGGGAGATTGTTCGGCGCACAGTGTCCGAGACCAGGCTGACGGGAAAAACGGTACGGAATGTCGATCTCGAACCGGGAGAGGTCTACAGAGCAGAGCCGACGGAATTCAAAGAGCGGCAACAGTCGACACTTGAAAAAGTAGTCTACCACGTCAAACGCACTGTGGGAGAATTGGTGTCGGACGACGAGACCTGGAGAGAAGCGCGTCCGCTCATTCTGTGGAACCAGTATGCCCGCGGTGCTGCGTACAACGACCAGGCGTCCTTTGCTGCCGTCTTTGCGAGCATCAGCATACCAGTGGACACTGTATTCATCGGACAGCCGATTCCGCTGTCGCCGTACAATCTGGTCATTGTGCCGTTCGGTTTTGTGGATTCGATGAAGCTCGAACAATATGATGCTCTTGTGCAATGGGTGAAGAACGGTGGGGCACTCATCACGGATTCACGGAACTACCTCATCGAAGAATTCGGCGTCCGGTTTGGCATGACGGGCCTGAAGGTAGACAGGGCCATGGACAGGCTCTTTCCTGAAGAACAGATCACATGGCGGACACCCGAGCTGGTCACCAGATTCGAAATCGACGATGTGGACGAAGTGTTCTGTGTGGACAATGCCACCGAGGCTCCGCTGGTTGTCGGGAAAACCTTTGGGAATGGCAAGGTCCTTTATGTTGCGACACGCTTTGATCCACACACGCAGCTCGGGTACAGCCACTACCCCTTCTTTATGGAGTACGTCCGCACATATCTGCGGTTCGCACCGGTGCTCCGCCGGGAGGCGCTGGAAATGTACTTCGACCCGGGCTTCCGGAACAACCAGAGCATCGAGCAGCTGATCCGGCTCTGGGTGCAGCGGGGCATCCGGCGCATTCATGTGGCGGGGTGGCACACGTACCCCAAATACACCTACGATTATAAACGGCTGCTCACACTTGCACACGCGAACGGCATTCTGGTGTATGCCTGGCTGGAGCCGCCGCAGGTCAGCCAGAAGTTCTGGCTGGAGCATCCGGAATGGCGCGAGAAGAATTTCCGGGGAGAGGATGTGCGGCCGTCATGGCGGTATCCGGTTGCGCTCACAGACGCCCGGTGTGCTTCGGCGTTGACCGAGGAGTATGTCACCTTCCTTCGCCAGTACGATTGGGATGGCGTCAACCTGGCCGAACTCTATTTTGAAGCGGGTAACGGATTCAGGGATTCCGCGTTGTATACCCCGATGCACGCCAGCGCGCGCGAGGAAGTCCGGAAGTTGTACGGTATTGATCTCCCCCGGATCTTTGATTCCCGGTCTCCGGTGTACTGGAAGACACACCCGGAGGTCCGTGAGATGATCACGTCCTACCGTGTGCGCAAGCTTGAATACCTCTACCGCCGGCTCCTGCACGCGTTCTCAGAGGTCGAGAAGACCCGGGATGGATTCGAAGTGATTGTGACGGCAATGGACAGCTACGGCTCGCCGGAGCTGCGTGAGAATATCGGTGTCGATATGCAGACCGTTGTGGACCTGCAGAAGGAACTCGGTTTCACCCTGCAGGTCGAGGATCCGGAACGCCAGTGGTCCACTGATCCCATGCGGTACGTTGCGATGGGCAGGCAATATGAGGCTCTCCTCGGCTCTTCGGAACACCTGCTTCTCGATCTGAACATCCTGGCGTTCCGCGAGCAGGATGTCCTCACGCCATTTCCCACCAGGATCCAGACCGGGACAGAGAGTTTCCATCTGGTGCGGGCTTCTGCTCTGGGTGCGCCCCGGGCGACAATCTACGCTGAGTCAAGCATCAACCCGCAGGATCTGCCGTTCCTTGCCAGCGCCTACGCCGGGACCGTGAAGATGACACGCGTCGGCGAGGTGTATGCCCTGGAAGCGCCGCATCATTTCACATTGCATCTTCCGCCCGAAGTGAAGGAAATTAGCCTGGACGGATCGCCGCTTGCACCGATGCGGGACAATCTCTACCTCATCCCGGCCGGCCGGCATATGGTGAAGTCGGTAAGTAACGCGGGCGGAGGACTTTCATCGCACCAGTTCAACCCACGTCTTCTCTCCATCACAGGGACTCTGCTGTCCGTGCACTATGAAATGCGCAGCGCATCTTTTTCATATGTTTCTGATGGACGCTGCCTCGTCATGTTAGACCGTGAACCGCATGCACTGATTGTCGACGGTCATTCGAGCTCGTTCTACACAATGAAGGGGAATGACGGCTACTCCGTTTTTCTTCCCCCGGGGCAACATACCGTCTACCTGGAAGCCGGTGACGCATTTTCCTATGGGGTCAATCTGACGAGCTTTTGGTCTTCGACGGCGATTGCACTGTTTGGCCTTGTGTCTGTCGCAGCCCTGCTGGTGATGTATGGGGGTGTCCTCCTCCGCCGGCGGCTCGTTCCGACAGGGAGGAAACCGCTCCCATGACACTCCTCGAACTGGACCTCAGCGCGCTCTTCATTCTCGCGGTTATCCTGATCTGGTTCATGGTCGCGTATCAGTTCGTGCTGACGGTGTTCGGGTACATCAACTTTCTCCGGGCGACACGCGAGAAGCAAGCTATTGATTCCATGGACCTCGACCTTCCTTCATGCACAATCCTTATCCCCGCTCACAACGAGGAAAAGGTGATCCGCCGGACACTAGAGTCCATGACAAGCCTTGTGTATCCACATGACAAGCTGCGCATTCTGGTCATCAACGACGGATCTTCTGACCGGACCAGAGAAATCATCATGGATCTGGCGCAACTCGATCCCCGCGTGTCCCTGTACGATGTTCCACAGGGACAGGGAGGGAAGGGGAAGTCCCGGGCGCTCAACCTCGGCATCCGCCAGGTGGAATCGGAAATTGTGGCAATTTATGATGCCGACAATACACCGGATCCGCAGGCTCTGCGGTACCTGGCGGCGCAACTGGTCCTGCATCAGGAGCTCGGTGCTGTGCTCGGAAAGTTCCGGACAGTCAACAAGAACGCCACACTCCTGACGCGATTCATCAACATCGAAACCCTCACGTTTCAGTCGATGCTTCAGGCCGGCCGGTCACAGCTGCATAAGATAGCCACGCTTCCGGGGACGAACTTTGTGATGCGTACTGCACTCGTCCGGCAGCTCCATGGCTGGGATGAAGACGCTCTCACCGAGGATTCCGAGCTGAGCGTCCGCATCTACGAGGAGGGGTACATCATCAAGTACATCCCGTATGCGATTACCTACGAGCAGGAACCGCAGGAGTGGGGTGTCTGGATGCGCCAGCGGATGCGGTGGGTGCGAGGAAACAACTACGTCATCGGAAAGTTTTTCCGGCACATTCCCCGGTTCCGGAACCGGCGGCTCGGCTTTGATCTGCTCTACACGCTTGCGCTGTATTACGTCTTCTTCATTGCCATCGTCGTGTCGGATCTGCTGTTTGTTGTCAGCGCGCTGAAGCTGGTCAGTATCGCACTGCCCGGACCCTATACCGCCGTCTGGATCCTGGCATTTTTCCTGTTTCTCGGGGAATTGCTGGTGACCCTCTCCTATGATCGGGAAGACACCCTGCGCAATCTCGGACTGGCCGTCCTGATGTACTTCACGTACTGTCAGCTCTGGATTGTGGTCATTGTGAGGGCCTGGTGGTCCGAGCATATCCGGAAAGAGAAGCGAACATGGGCCAAGACCGAGCGGTTTGATGTTGTGCAGACGACGGAGGCTTCGCATGGGCAATGACGTGATGTCTCACCGGGTTCTTCTCTGGTGTGTCATAACGCTGGCATCTGCTGTGGGCGCATCCCGTTCACCCGCACAGGTTTCCGGATTCATGTCTGCATCGTACGGGTATCACCGCAATCCATTGTACAACTATGAGATGATACCGGATCAGTTGCGGCAGTCCTATCTCGAACTCACGTATGCGCATCCTGTCGGCAATGGTACGATTTCGGCCGGCTATGTCGGCGGACTGATGATCTTCAACGCATTCACAGACCGCAACTACTACGAGCACAACGGGCGCCTGACATATCTGCAGGCCTTCGGCAGCATACCTCGCGCTCCGCGCTCCGTGAATCCTGAAAGCATCGACGAAGAAGAGGGAGAGGAAGAGAAAGCGGAAGAAGAAGAGATCGCGGACACCGACTCCGTGCGCTCATACTTTGATGTCAACGCGCGGATCGGGGGAAGGCACGACAAAGCAGTGTTCCGTGAATTTGACAACATCGGCACATCGCTGACGGCAGGGTACCGTTTTCGCATCGGGTCTCTGTTCATGCGCATCCACAACGATTTCGGTATGCGTTCATACGCGAATCTGACAGAGCTCTCCAATATCTCCGATGTGCTCACGGTTCAATTGGGACGGTTCTCGCAAGGTGGCCTGACGGCCGGTGTTCTTGCACAGGGAGGAATCAAGCATTTTACGAATGATGTGTACGATACCACACGGTTTGAATCGAAACGGACCTATGTCGTGAAAGACAACGGCAAAGGGAAAGGCGGAGCGAAACTGGTCGAGCCATCGGATAAAAACATCCTGGTGAATTCAGCCACCACCACGGCGTCCCAGCTCGCCGGCGGGGTCTTTGCGGGTTCGTCCTGGACGGCCGGATCTCTGATGGCGGAGCTTCTCTACCGCTACAACACCGGCTCGGGTACGCGCTATCTGGCACAGTACGCCAACACGTCAATGCTGAATGAGGACATTTACAACGACTTCTTCAGCTATGATGGCCCATCTGGCCGCATTGTCTATCGCCAGAGCCTGCCACTCGGTCTGCAGTCCATTGTGACGGTTGAGGCGGTCCGGAAACGCTTTTCCGCGCCTGCACTCAACCTTAACGGTGACCAGATTGCAGACAACCGAATCGACCTGAATGGGTCCGCAGATCTCTGGCTCTCGCGGTACTTCGAGCTTCCCGGCGGACTGGGGCTGGACGTTGCACTCAGCGCCGGCGTCGTCCGGAATCAGTCCAACGACGACTACAATGACTTCAGTCTCTCGCAGTTCGGCATGAGCCTTGGTGTTGGCTTCTGAGACCCTGCCCGCAATCGAGCATGGACAGTTTTCAATGGTCAGGTCACATGAATCCAGGGAGAAGGTAGATGGTTGTATCAATACTGTCCCAATGTGTCGGTGAACGCTTTGTCCCGACTCTCCGCGGCTACCTGGTCAGACTCGGTGCCGCTGCCGTTCTTCCGGCTCTCCTGTCTGCAGGATCTGTCTTCGCGGCTGAATGGCAGTGGCAACATCCCCTGCCGCAGGGGAATACGCTCTGGAACGTTGCATGTGCGGACGAATACCATGGCTTCGCAGTGGGAGATGACGGAACAATCCTGGCCACGAATGACGGAGGTCTCACCTGGGTGCTTCAGTATGAAGGCGTCACAGACAATCTGCGCGATATCGCGGTTCTGGATCCTCAAACAGCATGGATTGTCGGGGACAATGGCATGATTCTGCACACCACCAACGGTGGGTTTCAATGGCTTGAACAGACGAGCGGAACAGCAAATGGATTGAACACGGTCCACTTTCGCGATCGCATGAACGGATGGGCTGGAGGGGACAGCAAAACGATTGTACGCACAACAGATGGCGGTACCACGTGGATGCAGGCAGTGCTCCCAACCGGTCAGGGGAATTCCGGCATCAATGGCATCGATTTCACCTCAGCCACTGACGGCTGGGCGACAGGGTCAGGGAGCATGATGGGTTCAACGGGCGGGTCTCTGTACCGGTCATCAGACGGCGGGTCCACCTGGACATACGCTCAATCACTCAGCGCATCAGGGCTGGATATCGCATTTGTTGCCGGAGGCCTTTCGGGATTCATCGTCGGAAGCGGCGGACTTCTCCTGGCCACATCCAACGGCGGATCATCATGGACCCCCGTTGCTTCAGGCACCACACGGGGGCTCAACGACATCCGCTTTGCGAACAGCACGGAATTCTGGATTGCAGGAGACAACGCGACACTCCTGCACTCCACGTCAGCAGGAGCAGTATGGGTCTCCGAACCGTTCCAGGGGACGGATGCATCGGTGAACGGCATCGCGCAGGCCGGAACGACCCTTCTTGCCGTGGGCGAGTTCGGCTTCATGGCCCGCAGAGAATCCGGTTTTACCTGGAACATTCTCCAGAGCGGCAACTCCCCGGCAGTCAACTGGGTTACTTTTTCTGATCCGATGAATGGTATCGCCGTCGGACAGTGGGGCTTCATCATGCGGACGGATGACGGTGGAGCAACGTGGGATCGCGTCATCAATGGCCTGACCGGGGATTCTTTTTACGGCGCAGCCACCGTCGGCACCAGGGTCTGGGTCGTCGGCGATCTGGGTGTGCTCCTTCATTCCTCTGACATGGGCAAGACCTGGGTGCAGCAATCAACGTACACAACCCTTACGCTGCTCAGCGTGAGCTTCACCGATGAGTTGCATGGCTGGGCAGTGGGTGACAACGGAATCCTGTTGCGGACAACAGACGGAGGTGCGAACTGGACCCCGGAAACGAGCGGAGTAACAACACCGCTGTACGGCATTGACATGAAGTCAGGGGGTCAGGGATGGATGGTGGGTGAATTCGGTGCAATCCGCCATACCCCCGACGGATCCTCATGGGCTCCACAAACCAGCCCGGTGTCCACGGTACTCTGGAGCACTTCATTTGTCAACGAGCTCCATGGATATGCTGCGGGAGGGAGCGGGGTTCTTCTGCGAACCACAGACGGGGGCGGGACCTGGACTCCGGGATTCACGGGAACGCCTCGGAACGTCTATGCAGCCGGAGGAGTGACCCCATCACAGGCGCGGGCGGTCGGCGACACCGGGCTTGTGCTGTACTCTGCCGATGGCGGAGCGACATGGAGTCCTGAATTTGCAAAAACAACCTATGATCTCTTCACGGTCCATGTGCTGAGCGACACGGTCGCATGGGCAAGCGGGGACAACGGCACAATCCTCCGGAAGGGAACACCTCACGTTGAGCCCACGGGACTGGCACTGTCTCCCATGAGTGCGATGCCGGATGGTCCGATTCTAGATCAGAACTATCCCAACCCCTTCAACCCGTCTACGACAATCCGATATGCCGTTGCGGTTCCGGCGCAGGTGTCGCTCAGGGTCTTTACCGTACTCGGTCAGGAAGTAACAACACTGTACGAGGGTTGGAGAGACGCGGGGGTGTATGAGGCCACGTTTGCAGCTCAGCACACACTGGGCTCAGGTGTCTTCTTCTACCGCCTGAATGTCAACGGCGCATCGCTGGTTCGGGCTGCGGTGTTGATGCGTTGACACCCGGGAAGTATGGGCCGCATCGAGGCACGTGAATTGTGCGAGGTGAAGGTGCTGCGTGCCGGTTCACGCCTGCCGGTTGGCTTCACATCGCCGCAATGACGCGTTCAAGCCTGGCCTTCACTTCGTCTACGACGGGTTCCATCTGACGGTTGCCCAGGATCGCGCTCATAACCATCGGATCGAACGCGGCGACGCGGGTTTGCCCCCGCTTTTCATAGACGATCACGTTGCACGGGAGCAGGAGCCCGATCTCTTCCTCTGCCTGAAGGGCTTTGTAGGCGAACGGAGGATTACATGCCCCAAGAATGGTATAGCGGGGAAACTCCACATCCAGCTTCTTCTTGAGTGTCTCCCGGACATCGATGGTCGTCAACACTCCGAAGCCTTCCTTTTTCAGCTCTTCCGTTACCTTTGCGAGGGCTTCATCAAACGAAAGGTTTACGGCTTTCGAGAAACCGTACTTCATATCCATCTCCTTTCTATCGCTGTGCGAAATTCCACTCGGCAATGCCGCCTTCAAGATGTGATGCCGTATATCCTTCTTTCTTCAGCCGTGCTGCTGCGAACAGACTCCTGCTGCCGGTCTGGCAGTAACAGATAATTTCCCTGTCGGCGTACTTCTTCAATTCCTCCATTCTGCGGGGGAGTTCCTGCACGGGAATGTTGATTGCGCCTTTAATGGATCCCGTGCCCGCTTCGCGGGCAGTGCGGACATCAAGGAGCACGAATGCGCTCTCCTTCATCCGTTCGGCGAGCTGAACGGCGGAATACCTCTTGACGGAACGGGTAAGGAAAAACCTCCGGGCATAGACCAGAACGATCAGGAGAAGGGCTGCGTACAGGACCAACTGTGTGGCGGTCATGGGTTCTTCGTGTGGGTGACAGTTCTTCCTTCGGCCTGCCAGCGGATCATCCCGCCGACCATATTGAGGGCAGCGAAACCATGTTCGCGCAGGATCGTGGTGGCAACTCCGCTGCGGTTGCCGGACCGGCAGACCGCGATAATCGTCTTCTGCTTGAGCGGGGAAAGCTCTGCAAGTCGTTCCTTCAGTTCCTGCACAGGGATCAATAGTGCCCCGCGCAGATGTCCCGAAGGCCCGTCGAATTCTTCCTGTCTCCGCACGTCAAGCAGGACATATGAGCTGTCGCCCTCCATGAGCGTCTGCACTTCTGCCGGCGTAATGATTGCGGGTGGTGTCTGCTGCATGGGTGCAAGAATCCCTGTTGTTCTGATTATCAGGACCGCCAGACCGAGTGCATGCATCGTCATCGTTATTGTTCCTGATGCTCCGCAGTGGCACTCATTTCAGCCCCCATTTCTTCAGCCGGTAGCGGAAGTTGCGTTCGGAAATGCCGAGCTGTGCTGCAGCCCTCGACTGGTTGCCGTCCTGGAGCCGGAGGGCCTCGAGGACAAGCTCCTTTTCAAGCCGCTCAACCTGTCCGGGCAAATCGGCAATAGCATTGCGGGCCCCCGCAGATGCTTCTCTTGGAAGGGCCTTCATGACCGGGGGAAGGTCGTCTGTTGTCAGCACATCACCGCGCGCCAGGATCACCGCACGATGGACAATGTTCTCCAGTTCGCGCACGTTACCGGGCCAGCTATAACGCAGCAGCATCTCCCAGGCTTCGCGGGAGAAGGAAGGAGTTTCCCGTTGGTTCTCTTTGCTGAAGCGTTCCACGAAATGCTGGAGGAGTGGTGGAATATCCTCGCGCCGTTCCCGCAGGGGAGGGATGTCAATGGTGATGACGTTCAACCGGTAGTACAGGTCCTCCCTGAATGATCCCTGCCGGATCAAGTCCTCGAGATTCCGGTTTGTGGCGGCGATGATCCTGACGTCGACGTGCAGTGGCGTGGTGCCGCCGACACGTTCAAATGATTGCTCCTGAAGGACGCGGAGAAGTTTCACCTGCATCCCCGGAGGAATATCGCCCACTTCATCCAGGAACAGTGTGCCGCCATCTGCGGTCTCGAATCTCCCGCGGCGTTGACGGTCCGCCCCCGTAAACGCACCCTTCTCGTGTCCGAACAGTTCGCTCTCGAGCAGATTCTCATTCAGCGCGGCACAGTTCACTGCAACAAACGGCTGCGACTTGCGCGGACTGTGAAAGTGGATGGCTCTGGCGATCAGTTCTTTGCCTGTGCCGCTTTCTCCGCGGATCAGCACTGAGGCCCTTGAGTGTGCTACACGGCCTGCAGTGTTGAGAACCGCCTCCATGCTCGTGGATTGTGACACAATGCCGGCGAAGGAATAGCGCTCAACCAGTTGCTCGCGGAGCAGTCTGTTCTCCGACAGAAGGCGCTGCCGTTCACCGACCCTCTGGATCAACAGGTCAAGCTCTTCAAGGTCGACCGGCTTCGTGAGATAATCGTACGCGCCCTCCCGCATTGTCTGCACTGCATCCTCAATCGTGCCGAAGGCGGTCATGATGATGACGGTGGTTTCCGGTTGCTGCTTTTGCACCTCGCGAAGCAGATCCAGGCCGGTCCGGTCGGGCATTTTGAAGTCGCTGAGGATGATGTCCGCCGGCTCCTGAGTGATCCGCTTCAGGGCCTCTGCCACGGATCCCGCCTCGCGGATCGCGTGATGCTTCTTCCGGAGATACCCGGCGAGAACCGTGCGCTGGGCGGGCTCATCATCGACAAGGAGTATGGAGAAGTGAGGCGAGTCGGCCATGGTATGACATCGTGCCGGCGGGCTATCCAGCTAGTGCCGGCTGTTCGATGCGATAGGAATGTGTGAGTGTCACGCTTGCCCTGAGCATCGCGGATACGGAACAATACTTTGTTGTGGAAAGCTCGATCGCGCGTTCGATATCGGCCGGGTTGACGCCCTCGCCGTAGAAAACGTATTCGATATGAATATCCGTGTAGACCTGAGGATGCTCCTCCGCCTGTGTCGCTTTGATCTGCATCTCGAATCCCTGAAGGGGAACCCGTTTCTTTCTCAGAATTGCGGCAACATCACTTCCGGTGCATCCGCCAAGAGCGAAGAGGAGAAGCTCCTTGGGACGGGAAGCGGCGTTGCTGCCTCCGAAATCTTGAGGACCGTCCATGGAAACCCAGTGCCCGGAATCTCCCTTCGCCATGAATGTCACACCATCGCCGATCTGCTTAACAATTGC
>JAGDMK010000244.1 GCA_017860635.1 Bacteroidota bacterium | reverse complement strand
CATTTCAGCCCGGCTTTCTCGGAGAACATCGTGCGCTTCGGCGGTGCACGTGCCGAGATTGCCAGAGCATCCGACTCCCTGATTCAAGTCTATGCTCCCTTCGGCGCGATGTATGCAACCCCGACTGTTACGTTCGGTGGTCTTACGGGCACCGGCAGTACTCCCTTTCTCTCCCCAAGTCCGGGCCTGCGCGCGTTTGAGGGGTCGATGTTCGACAGCTCGTTCAGCCTGGAGAACGGAGGTCTCCCCTGGAGTCTCGACGCAGCGGACCTTAACAACGATGGGAAACAAGATCTTGTGATCGCTATTTCCGACCGCAGTGTCGTGGCGGTCCGGCTCAACACAGGAACAATGGTAGCCGGTCAGCCCATCTCCTTTGCATCGGCCGTCGAGTTGCCTTCCCATCCGAATCCCACAGGAGTCTCCACTGCCGACATTGATGGTGACGGGTTGCTGGACATACTCGTGGCGTGCGAAGGAGACAACACAGTCTGTCTGTTCGAGAACACCTCTTCCGGCGACACGCTCCGTTTTGCACCAGCAATCTCATTTCCGGTGGGATCAAAACCGAAGGGAGCAATTGCTGCAGACCTCGACGGGGATGGGCGGCCGGAGGTGGTCACACCAAACGGCGAAGGTCAGACGATAAGCATCCTTCACAACCGGGGTGATCTGTGGGGAATTACAGACACGTCGTTCGAAACCGCCATTGACGTCCCTGTTGGACCCGGACCCGTCAGTGCAGTTGCGCGTGACCTTGACGGAGACACGCGTCCGGATATCGCCGTGGCATGTGACGGACTCCGGTCTGTTGTGGTGTTGCGAAATACTTCCTTCCCGGGTCAGATCGCGTTCGCGCCTCCGGCCGCATTCGGCTGTGGTGGTGCGCCCGGACGCATGGCGGCCGGAGATGTGGACGCAGACGGGCTGCTGGACATCGTCGTGCCTCTCACCGATCAGTCATCGGTGGCAGTGCTCCGCAACAGCAGCCACATGGGAGCGGTCTCTTTCCAATCCGCCATCGCATACGGGACCGACACGGGGGCTTGGTGCGCGGCCGTTGCGGACCTTAACGGCGATGCACACATCGATCTTGCAGTCGCCAACTACAGCGCCGGCACAATCTCTCTTCTCGAATACATGGTGATTCCGGGAGGCCCAGGAGACTGGACTTACGCCCCGGCGGTCGCGATGCCGATCGCGGGATCTCCTCTTCATCTGCAGGTCAGCGACTTCAACGGAGATGGACTGCCGGATATTGTCTGCGCTGACAGGACAGGTGAGAGGGCGTGCATCCTGAGGGGTCTTGAGTCTCCACGTTCGCCCTTGCGAATCACTTCTTTTTCCCCCCTGTCCGCTCAGGCTGGCGACATCGTGACGATTGTTGGTACTGGCTTCAGCCCGCGGATGACTGACAACCGCGTGCGCATTGGCGCGATGCCGGTGGAGATCCTCAGCAGCGAGCCGACCCGCATTACGGTCCAGGTGGATGCACGAACGTCAACCGACACCATTCGCGTGACCTCTCTTGGGCGCGTGGCTTTGTCACGAAGGGCGCTGACGATGAGATTCCCCACTGCCGCAATGTTGGATTCTACGGCGTTCCGCAATCCCTCTGCTTTCCATGTCGGTACGTTAGTGTTGAAACATGACTTCCATGATTGCGATGGCGACGGCCGCCCGGAGTTGCTGATAGTCCCTCCGAGTTCACCCACGAGCACTCCATATTACTCAATGGCAAGCCTCTATAGGAATCGATCGGGCGACCGCGAGATATCTTTCGAGCAGATTCAATTCACAAGTTTCAACTTGATTGCGATGGCTTCTCCCGGGCCCCTTGGCTGGAACGATGTGGACGGGGACGGGAAAGACGATCTCATGGTATGCCCCGACCGTCACAGAACCTCTTTCAAGCAGAACACAAGCACGCCGGGTGTGCCTTCTTTCATGATTCAGAAATTCATCGCAGAGCAACCGGGATCATGGACTGAGTGCAGTCGGTTTTTTGATGACTTCAATGGAGACGGCAAAGTCGATATGCTCGTGTCTGCGAAAGACTACACCACGGGCCTGCCCGTCGCTGCGTTCCACAAGAACTCGTCCATCCAGGGGTGGATATCTTCAGACTCGTTTGTTCTTCAGTACATTCCAGGATTCGATATCAAACCCGAATGGGTCACTGACCTGGATGGCGACGGCCTTCCGGACCTGATCGCCCCGCGCTCCGACAGCGTCAGCAGCCCGATCGTGTATCGAAACACGTCCAGTGCCGGCGCACTCTCATTCTCGTCACCTCTCGTTCTTCCGGTTAGCACGACCCCTTCGTTCATTGACCTCGACGGCGATGACCTTCAGGACATGGTCGTCGTTACCACGACCGGTGTCTCCGTATACAGGAATACGAGTCAGGGGGGAACCATCTCATGTGCCTCGCCTGCGCTGATCCCGTCCGGTGGTCGGGCGAGGTTCGGTGATCTCTCCGGTGACGGGTTGGCCGACGCTATGATCGTCACCGGCACTCTTGCGCATGTCTATGTGAACACCTCGTCGATAGGAGCGATCAGTTTCACACTCTCTGGTGTGGTCCACTGTGATAGTACCATTCAGGGAATAACGGACATGAACGGTGACGGAAAGTCTGACCTGGTGGTCCATCGTGCCCGGGACTCTTCTATCGCTATCATCCCGAGCACGTTTGGGATCTCGCCAGAACCCTTCGGTCCGGAGATCAGAATTCACTGCGTGTACCCGGAGTTTGGGGGCTTGCTCGACATTGATGGCGATGGAGTAATGGACTTCTGGGTGGGTCGTTCATATCCCTATGAGTGGGCGTTCTACCGTAACCGGATAGGAGATTCCTACACGCTCCGCGCTTCGTCGGATTCTCTCGGGAACATTTCTCCTGCCGGCGATGTCCACGTTCCGCATGGAGGAAGCCAGGTGTTCCTGCTCACGCCCAACCCGGGGTGCGTCCTGGATAGCGTTCTTGTCGATGGTGTCCGCGTCGACTCCACGGCGAGCTACACATTCTCGAGGGTCGTCTCCGATCATACGATTTCTGCTCGATTCACGTCCACGACCGATGCGGAAGAACAGACCCTTCCGACGGAATTCCGCCTCCTCCAGAATTTCCCGAATCCGTTCAATCCAACGACGGTGGTCAGTTGTCAGGTGCCGGTCACAGGTCGTGTGAGGTTGGTGGTGTATGATGTGCTTGGAAGGCAGGTCCGTGTGTTAATGGAGGAGGTCAAGCCACCGGGGACATACAAGATCACGTGGGATGCGAAGGGGATGGGGAGCGGTGTGTACTTCTATCGAATGGAAGCAGGGAGTTTCAAGGAGACAAAGAGACTGCTCTTGGTCAAGTAAGGGTGGTCGATGCGTCCGCGGAATCTGCCGGGATGATCAATACACCGCTGTCTGGATGGCGTGAGGCGGAATGGTCTGTTGTGCCGATAACCCGTCCACGATCAGCCGATAGGTCGCAAGCTTGTCCGACGAATTCATGACGACCGTGACCATGGAGCCGTCCGTGTTGACGAACGAGGTACCCAGGAGCTGGCTCCGGCTGCTGACAGTGCTGACGCGCTTCGCACCTGGACGGATGAATTTGGAGAAGTGTCCGATGTAGTAGTATGACGGAGTATAGATGAGTTCGCCCGTCGCAGTGTTCGCGTGAACTGGGGCGAAGCAAAAGTTGCCGACATGGTTCGGTCCGCCACGCTCATCCAGCAGGATGTTCCAGTCGGTCCATCCGACGGTCCCGTTGTTGAAGTCGTTGATCATCGACCTCCCGTACCGCTCCGCGTTCGGCCAGTACTGGTAGTGGTCCGGATTGAAGCTCTCGGCGCATCCTTCGGTGAACAGCAGGTGTTTGTCGGGGTAGCATTCGTACACGGCTCTGACGTTCTCATACATCTCCCGCCCGCCTGACCATGACTCATACCAGTGGAAGCCGGTGCCCCATGCGTACTTTGCGGCTTCAGGATCGGCATAGATGACATCCACACGCTGTTTCAGCAGGTCCCGGTTGTGGTCCCAGACGATAATCTTCTTGTCCGCCAGACCTTCGCCGGCCAATGTCGGTCCCAGATGTAGCTTCAGGAAATCCCGTTCCTCCTCCGCGGAGAATATGCACGACTCCCACGTCTGCGTTGCCATCGGTTCATTCTGCACGGTGATGCCCCATACTGGAATGCCTTCAGACTCGTAGGCTTTGATGAACCGGGCGACATACTTCGCCCAAGCCGGATAGAACTCCTGCAAGAGCTTGCCGCCTTTGAGCATCGAGCCATTGCTCTTCATAAATGCCGGGGGGCTCCAGGGGCTTGCGTACAGCGTGAGCGTTCCGCCTGCCGCCGTCATCGCACGTTTTATCAGAGGGATGCGGAACTGCCGGTCGTGCGCAATTGAAAAGGTCTTCAGCGCGGCATCTCCCTCGTCGACATAGGTATAACTTCTGCTGCTGAAGTCGGAGCTATGGATCGTCGTCCGTGCAAGGGTATAACCGATACCGTTCTTCGGATCATAGTATGCAGTGAGCAATTCCTGCTGCCGGGAAGGGGACAAGCCTGCGAACACCTCGGCTGATGCATCAGTGATCGCACCACCGATGCCCAGGAACGTTTGGAAGGTCTTCCCCGGCGCGACGAACACGCAGGTCTCGGTCTCTAGCGGTTGCACCGATGGAGCCAGCGGCTCGCCTGCAGAACGGGCGAGGCGGTCACCGGTCGAATCCGCCGTCGTGTAGAGTGTGACATCGTGGCGTTCCGCAGGCTGGCGGGCGGAACTGATGGCAGCCGCAAGGCAACAGCCGCATTGCCTCATTGTTAATCGAGTCGAAATGGGTTCGTTGCCTCAAATGGAAAATCGAGTCGAAAAGTTTTTGATGTCAAACCGATGTTTCTTCAGGGAAGAGACCTGGAGGAACGCATCCCATGAGGCTGACGATGAGAGAACGTCATGGCGTGGTCAATGCCACAGCCAAACGGTATCAACACTCCACCAAGAAGGCCCGGGGGCAGATCTTGGATGAGTTCACCAAGCTGACCCGCTATGGGCGGAGGTATGCTGCCTGGCTTCTGACGAACTGGAGGCGTCGCCGGGTGTTGACCATCGGTGGCGTACGGACAGTCTATACCTTTGGCCTTAAGAAGGCCCGCAAAGGCCGCATAGTGCCCAAACGCCCTCGGACTTATGGAGCAGATCTCCAGCGCTTGCTGATACAGCTCTGGGCACTCTCCGGAGGCCTCTGTGGCAAGCGTTTGGCTCCGTTCATCCGTCAGACGCTGCCTGTGCTCCAGCGCTTCGAGGAGATCAGCCTAAAGGCAGAGCAGCGCACAAAACTCCTTGCGATCAGTCCTGCCACCATTGATCGACTCTTGGTGGCAGAACGCAAAAAGTATCGCATCAAAGGGCGTCCCACCACTCGCCCAGGATCTCTTCTGAAGCACCAAATCCCCATCCGCACTTTTGCTGATTGGGATGACGCCAAGCCGGGATTTGTAGAAATCGATTTGGTAGCCCATGACGGAGGTTTTCCAGCGTCTGAGGTCATCCATAGCCTGACACTCACCGACGTCGCCACCGGGTGGACTGAAGCCCGGGCATTGAAAACCAAGGCCCGCCGCTGGGTGCTGGAAGCCCTCGCGGACATCACGGCGCAGCTCCCCTTTACCCTCCTCGGCATCACCTCAGACAATGGTGGGGAGTTCATCAACGAAGAGCTCCTCGCCTACTGCAAAGAGCATCATCTCACCTTCACACGGACCCGGCCATACCGCAAAAACGATAACTGCTTCGTGGAGCAGAAGAACTACACCATGGTCCGCTATGCTGTTGGCTACGCCCGCCTGACCACCGAAGACCACCTGAACTGTCTCAAGAAGCTCTACCCCACTTTCGGACTGTTCACCAACTACTTCCTTCCCTCTGTCAAGTTACGCAAGAAAACCCGGACCGGCAGCAAGGTCACTAAGTCCTACGATACACCACAAACGCCCTTGCAACGTATGCTTCTGCATCGTATCATCAGTCCTACGGCCAAAGCCAGACTCCACCATCAGTACCGACTTCTTAACCCGGCACAACTTCGACGTGAGATCACCCAAGACCAGAACCGACTCAGCTCACTCTGTGACAGCACCCATATCCAAAAAACACGAAGAAAAACAAAATATTTGGACTCGATTTATCAATGAGGCAACGAATCACCGTTCGACTCGATTTTATGATGAGGCAACAAG
>JAGDMK010000006.1 GCA_017860635.1 Bacteroidota bacterium | reverse complement strand
GGTGCTGGCGCACGAGCAGAAAGTGACAGGGATGATCAACAAGCTTTATGCGCTTGCGCTGAAGGAGAACGACTACGCGTCGCAGGTTGAGCTGCAGTGGTTCATCAAAGAGCAGGTTGAAGAAGAAAAGAATGCAGGCCTGATCATCGAGCAGCTGAAGATGATCGGTGACAGCGGCACGCCTCTGATCATGCTGGATCGCCAGCTCGGAAGCCGGGGGAAGTAAGCAGGACCCTGGGTAGCTGATGCCTCAGCGTGTCTGTGTCCAATTGTGTGAGAGGAGAGCAGCAGTGTGGAGTTGGTGCTGCTCTCCTCTTGCACGTTCAGGGAGTGCACCCCCGTGCTGATCTCACAGGAGCATGACTTCCCCCCCATGCAGTGAAGGAGAATCCGATGGCTGACCAGAAAACACCCCTGCGGTTCGGGATTATCGGGTTTGGCAGCTTTGCCGAGCGCGCGATCGCTCCGGCCATCAGGGCGACGCCCGGCGCCGCACTGATTGCCGTGCAGAAACGATCCCTTGACGCCGCACGGGCAATGGCGAAAGCGGGAGAGATCCCGCTCGCATTTGCCACTGCGGAGGAGCTGGTGGCACATCCTGACGTCGATGCGGTGTTCATCGTTTCGGCGAATGCCGCGCACCGTGCCGAGACGATCGCCGCCGCGCGTGCGGGCAAACACGTGCTGGTCGAAAAGCCGATGGCTGTGAACGCGCGTGAAGCGGAGGAGATGATCGCGGAGTGCGCACGCCACAACGTCCGGCTTATGGTCGGACACATGATCCGCTTCTCGCCTCTTGCGCAACGCATGAGGGATGTCGTCCGCTCAGGTCGTCTGGGGAAGCTTGTCTCCGCCCGGGCTGATTTCATTTACGACGGGCGCCTCTCACAACGGCTATGGTTGCGGGACCGCGGTGTCGCAGGCGGCGGACCCGTTTTTGATGTCGGCGTACATTGCCTCGATACCCTCCGGTTTGTACTGGACGACGAGGTGGAGACCGTCCGTTCTGTGCTCGAGCCGATCCCGACGTCACAACGAACTGAAGAAAGTGCCCAACTGGCTCTGCGGTTCAGCCGCGGGACACTCGGTTCGATTTTCTGCTCGTACGCTGCGCCGGTGCGACGGAAAGAGATTGAAATTCTGGGCATGGATGGCAGAATGACCGCGGATGATTTCACCGTCGGCGGCATTACCGTCCGTCTGAGGATTGATACATCCAGAGACACACATCCGGCTGAGCCCGTCGAGGAAGTCTTTGAGGTCCCGAACCTGTACGTCGAAGAGATCGCGAATTTCATGGAAGCCATCCGGACGGGATCGCCGCTTCTTACTCCGGGAGAAAATGGACTGGCAAACCAGCGTGTCCTGGATCGTGCTGTTGCGGGCAACGGGTGAATTCAAAAGGGATTCCGGAGTGACAAGATGACGAGAGTGCCCGGGTATTCAGCTGTCGTGTTCGCGCTCGTCGCAGCGACATCCTTCGTGCGGGCGTGCGGACCTGCAGGACCTGCTGACACGTCCCTGCAGGACCGGGCATCGGCACTCGCCCGGCGGATACTGATTCTGGATTCGCATATGGATGTTCCGTACCGACTGACGGCACGGATGGCGGACATCAGCGAGCGGACATTCACAACGGATTTCGACTATCCGCGTGCACGTGAAGGCGGGCTCAAAGCAGCCTTCCTTGCCGTCTATGTACCCCAGCGTCTTGAAGAGGCCGGCGGAGCACTGGAGCACGCTCTCCGCCAGATAGCGCTGGTTGAAGGCCTGGTGAAGCGGTCGCCCGGCAAGTTCGCCTTCGCCCGGACGCCGGACGAAGTCCGGTCCCGGCTCGGAGGCAGCCAGGTGCTGTTCTCCCTGGGAATGGAAAACGGCATACCGCTTGAGCATGATCTCCGCAATGTGCGGATGTTCTTTGACCGCGGCATCCGGTATATCACGCTGGTTCATGCACGGGACAATTCGCTCGCAGATGCATCATTTGACACCACTCACACGTGGGGGGGCCTGAGTCCGTTTGGCAGGGAAGTGATTGGCGAGATGAACCGGGTGGGCATGATCATCGATGTATCGCATATGTCCGACAGTGCATTCACCCAGACTCTGCGTCTGTCTACCGCCCCGGTGGTTGCCACTCATTCCTCATGCCGTGCGTTCACGCCGGGGCTGGAGCGGAACATGAGCGATGAGATGATACGTGAACTGGCAGCCCATGGCGGAGTGATCCAGATCAACTTCGCATCGTCATTCCTCGTGGACAGCATCCGCCAGCAGATGGCCACCGTAGGCGATAGCGTCGGGCAGTACCTGCGTGAACACAATCTCCATCATCTTGATGAGAAGGCGGTGGAATACACCCGGTCGTATCGCCGCGAGAAAGGTGTTCCGTATGCCGATGTGCGTGACATCGCAAAGCACATCGACCACGTGGCGAAGCTCGTCGGCGTCGACTATGTTGGGCTGGGATCGGATTTCGAAGGGTTGGGAGATGATCTCCCGACAGGGATGAAGGATGTTACGGGATACCCCAATCTGATCCGGGAACTGCTGCTCCTGGGCTATGATGAGCCGGCGATTGAAAAGATCTGCGGGGGAAACTTCCTCCGCGTATGGGAGGAAGTACTGCGTAGTGCAAGACTGGAACGGTCATCGGAAGAGTGACCGGCATTTGGCCCGGGATCCTTTCGATGCCTGCCTCGGTATTGGGGGCGGCAGTGATTCATTGCATTTCCTGGGACATCTTGATACATTAGTACTCACGATGATCCCACGTGTAGTGAAGGTATGAAAACAAAGACCCGTGTCCTGATTGGTGCAGGGATTCTCCTCGTTATCGCAATCATCCTCAGCCCGCGCCTCAAACTGTTTTCCACGTCCGGTGGTGCCCCTGGAGGCTTCGGCCAGCGCGATGTCCGCCTGCCGGTCACCGCAATCGTACTCCGGCCGGAACCGCTGACTAATTCCATCCGCGCAACGGGCACAATCCTGGCCAATGAAGAGGTGGAGCTGCGCAGCGAGATCGCCGGCAAAATCGACCGGATCATTTTCCAGGAAGGGACGATGGTGAAGAAGGGAGACCTGCTCGTTAAGATCAACAGTGACGAGATTCAGGCACAGCTTCTGAAGCTTGAGTCCCAGGTGAAACTGGCCGAAGAGAAAGAACGCCGTCGCCGTCTCCTTTTCGACAAACAGAACATCAGCCCGGAAGACTACGAGATCGCCCTGAACGAGCTGAATTCGATCAAGGCAGAGGCCAAGTACTACCAGGCCCGTCTGGAGAAGACGGATATCCGTGCTCCGTTTGCGGGTCGTATCGGGCTCCGCTACGTCAGCGAGGGGAGTTACGTGTCCTCGACGACCCGCATCGCGAGTCTGCAGAATCTCGAGCAGGTGAAGGTGGATTTTGCAGTGCCGGAACGGTATGCACAGACCGTGCGCGTGGGACAGTCGATCCAGTTCACCCGTGCAGGATCGGAGGAGGTGTATGCCGGAAAAATCTTTGCCATTGAGCCGAAGATTGATCCGGACACCAGAACCCTGCAGGTTCGTGCCATCGCCCGGAATGCGGGCGGACGCCTTCTTCCTGGCGGGTTCGCTGAGGTTGTGCTCGAGCTGGAACGCTTCGATGCGGCCCTCATGGTACCGAGCCAGGCCATCGTTCCCGAACTCGGCGGCCAGAAGGTGTTCATCCAGCGCAGCGGGAAGGCGGAGCAGGCACAGGTTCGCATCGGCGTGCGAACGGAAACCCGCGTGCAGATTCTTTCGGGTCTGATGGCCGGTGACACGGTCATTACGACAGGCATGCTGCAGCTTGCGCCGGGACTTCCCGTTCAGCTCACGGCGGTGGAGTAAGGCCAACGATGAGCCTCGCTGAAACCTCCATCCGTCGTCCCGTGCTGGCGATCGTGATGTCCGTCGCCATCATCCTCTTCGGCGTCATCGGCTACACCTTTCTCGGCGTGCGCGAATATCCCAGCGTCGATCCTCCCGTCGTGACGGTGTCCGCGTCGTACACCGGCGCCAACGCAGATGTGATCGAGTCCCAGATCACCGAGCCGCTTGAAGAAACTATCAGCGGCATAGCGGGCATCCGTTCCATCAAATCCACCAGCGCTGAAGGTCGCTCGAATATCACCATCGAGTTCGAGCTGGGGGTGGACATGGAGGCTGCGGCAAACGATGTCCGGGACAAGGTCTCCCGGGCTGTACGCATGCTTCCCTCCGATGCCGATCCTCCTGTTGTGCTCAAGGCTGATGCCGACGCTGTGCCGATTCTGTTCCTGAACATCAAGAGCAGCCGCCGGGATCTGCTTCAGCTGACCGACATTGCCACGAATGTGTTCAAGGAGCGGTTGCAGACAATCCCCGGCGTGAGCGAGGTGCAGATCTGGGGAGAGAAGCGGTATGCGATGCGGCTCTGGATGGATCCCGCCCGGCTGGCTGCCTACCGGTTGTCGCCGCTGGATGTGCGCAACGCAGTCCTGCGAGAAAATGTGGAGCTTCCTTCCGGCAGAATCGAAGGTTCCCGCACCGAGCTGACCGTGCGCACGATGAGCCGGCTTACTACTCCGGAAGAGTTCAACAACCTCATCATCCGGGAGTCCGCGGGACGGATCATACGCTTCCGCGACATCGGCACCGCGGAGCTGGGCCCGGAGAACTACCGCAGCATTATGCGCCGCGACGGCCAGGCGATGGTGGGGGTGGTGCTTATCCCGCGTCCGGGGGCCAATTACATATCGATCGTCGACGAAGCCTATCGCCGCATGGAGACCCTGAAACGTGACCTGCCGGAGGACATCGGCCTGGGTGTCGCGTTTGATACATCGAAGTATATCCGCCAGGCAGTATCGGAAGTGGCGGAGACTGTCATCCTCGCGTTCGTGCTTGTCTTCCTGGTCATCTATGTGTTCCTCCGGGATCTCCGGACGACGATCATCCCGATGCTTGCTGTGCCCGTTTCGCTGATCGGCGCGTTCTTCATTATGTACGTCGCCGACTTCTCTGTGAATATCCTGACATTGCTGGGGATCGTCCTGGCCATCGGGCTTGTGGTGGATGACGCCATCGTGGTGCTGGAGAACGTCTTCAAGAAAGTCGAAAGCGGAATGGCGCCGAGGGAAGCGGGAGTGCGGGGTTCCGCTGAAGTGTACTTCGCCATCATTGCCACCACGCTTGCACTCGTAGCGGTGTTCATGCCGGTCATCTTCCTTCAGGGCATTACCGGCCGTCTGTTCAAAGAGTTCGGCATCGTGTTATCCGGTTCCGTTATCATCTCGGCGTTCGTAGCGCTCACCCTGACGCCCATGATGGCGTCCCGCATCCTGAAACAGCATCAGCACCACAGCAGATTCTACCAGAAGACAGAGCCTTTCTTCAGCGGGATGGGGGATTGGTACAGGTCGAACCTTGCTGCGTTTTTGGACCGCCGGTGGTTGGCATTTGCCGTGATCGGGGCTGCATTTGCCCTCATTCTCGTGATTGGAGCGACTCTGCAGTCGGAGCTTGCTCCCCTCGAGGATCGGAGCCAGATGCGCATCCGTGCCACCGGACCGGAAGGAGCGACGTTCGAATACATGGATGTGTACATGAGGGGCCTTGAAAAGGAGATCGAACGCACGGTCCCGGAGCGCGCTGCGATGGTCGTGATCACCTCAGGCGGCGGGGGTGGAGGGGTGAACTCGGGGAATATCAACCTGATGCTTGAGCCTCCGGAGATGCGCCAGCGTTCCCAACAGGAGATCGCGGATCAGCTCTCCACGATGGTGCGGAGGATGACTGGTGCCAGGGCATTTGTGACACAGGACCAGACGATCGGGGGACGGACGCGCGGGTTGCCGGTTCAGTTCGTACTGCTTGCACAAAACTTCGACAAGCTGAAGGAAGCAGTTCCGCGCTTCCTGGCTGAAGCACAGAAGCGGCCGGAGTTCCAGATTGTCGACGTGGATCTGAAATTCAACAAACCCGAAGTGAGGGTGGAGATCAACCGGGACAGGGCCATGGCTCTGGGGGTTTCAGCCAGCGACATCGGACAGACTGTGCAGGCCGCGTTCAGCGGCCAGCGTTTCGATTACTTCGTCATGAACGCGAAGCTCTACCAGGTGATCGGACAGGTTCAGCGGGAGCAGAGGGATGATCTGGTCGATCTGAAATCGCTGTTCGTCAAGAACAACCGCGGTGAACTGGTTCAACTGGACAATCTCGTCACACTGAAGGAACAGAGCAGTCCGCCTTCGCTCTACCGGTTCGACCGGTTCATCTCGGCGACTGTGTCGGGCGGCCTCGCGCGGGGCTATACGATCGGGGACGGGATTGATGCGATGCGCGAGGTTGCAGATAAGGTCCTCGATGACTCGTTTGGAACGGCACTCGACGGTGCATCGAAGGATTTCGCCGAAAGTTCGTCCAGCCTCGCGTTTGCGTTCGCACTGGCGCTTGTCTTGATCTATCTCGTGCTTGCCGCGCAGTTCGAAAGCTTCCGCGATCCGCTCACAATCATGTTCACAGTCCCTCTGGCCCTGAGCGGGGCCTTCATCTGCCTCTGGTATTTCAATCAGACTATGAACATCTTCAGCCAGATCGGGATGATCATGTTGATCGGACTGGTCACGAAGAACGGCATCCTCATTGTAGAGTTTGCCAACCAGCGCCGGGAGGCGGGGTTGTCGCTGCGTGAGGCAATTCAGGACGCCTCTGTGGCCCGGCTTCGTCCGATTCTGATGACGGCGCTGTCAACGATTCTGGGGACCCTCCCCGTTGCCCTTGCGCTGGGTGCGGGCTCAGAGAGCAGGGTGTCGATGGGTATTGCGGTCGTCGGCGGACTTGTCCTTGCAACGGCCCTCACACTGTTTGTCGTGCCGGCTGTGTACACGTTCATTGCACGGAAGGACAAGGGGCCTTCTGCATCATAAGTACGATGCAGCCACCATGTGCAGGCCACGCCGCACGCGGAGACCTCCATGGATGCGTTCTGTACTCTGACGTCGACCCTCTGTCCATGTGATCGGCGCGGCATGTCATGTGAAGCCCCTCAGCGTGCGTGCGCAAGAGGTTCCGCATGATCCGGGTGTTCCCCTCGAACTGGGACCTTTCTCATTCCTCGTGAGAAAGGTGGCCGGGATGACAGGGCAATTCTGCAGGTGACAACGGACGTACTTCTCTCCGAGAGAGCATGCACCTTCACTATCGCCAGTACGGCTCGGGGCCCGTGCTCATCCTCCTGCACGGCCTCTTCGGTTCGCTGAACAACTGGCACTCTCACGCACTCGCGTTTGCCGACCGGTTCACCGTGTTTGCTGTCGACCAGCGCAATCACGGGGCATCCCCGCACGATCCGGTTTCCTCCTACCCCGCCATGGCCGAAGACCTCCGTGAGTTCATGGACGTTCACGGGATCGATGAGGCATTTCTGCTGGGCCATTCGATGGGGGGAAAAACCGTGATGCAGTTTGCAGGGATGTATCCGAAGAGGGCCGGGGCGCTCGTGGTGGTGGATATTGCGCCGCGCAGGTATCCACCGAGGCATGAAGAGATACTCAATGCATTGATGTCTGTCGACCCGCGCGACTTTGCGACCCGCGAGGAAATAGACCGCGCCATGGCGCCGATCATAGAGAAGCCGGCCGCACGGCGGTTCCTTACGACGAACCTTGTGCGTGATGCAGAAGGGCGCTTTGCATGGAGGATGAACGTCCCGGTCCTGATTGCATCGTACGAGCAGCTCGGAGCGGAGATCAAGCTTGCCGCTCCATATCCCGGGCCGGCGCTGTACATGCGAGGGGAATTCTCATCCTTCCTTCTGCCGGATGATGAGGAGGATATCAGGCGTCTCTTCCCGGCCGCGGAGTTCGTCACGATCCCCGGGGCAGGCCATTGGGTCCCTGCCGATTCACCCCGCTCGTTTCAGGAGAGCGTGTTCGCTTTCCTGGAGGACGTGCAGCGGAGAGATCCGGCATAGCAGCGGGCCTCTCCTCAGGCCCGAAGTACGACCAAATTGGCTCGGCTGATGGGTGTCTTCATGCTCGCTTCCTGCTCCACAACCGCTCCCGTCCACCGTACACGGTCACTCATCCATGGTCTCCGAACCACATCGCTGCTGGCCATTTTCATCCGGTTTCGCGAGCGCTTGTCCCGAAGCGTAACAGGACTGACTAATCTCGCGGAGTCCCTCGCGCGATTCTGCCGAATCGTGACCGCGCTGGCTGTGTGCATAGGCCATGTTCCTGCCCCTCTACTCGCAGCAACGAGTGCGGCCTCTGAAGTCTCGCTTGTATGCCGGTTCCCGCACGTGACAACGGCGCCAACAGGTGAGATATGTTGTGCGGACACGTTGCTCAGCAGCGTGCGCGTCGTTGTTGTTGCCCCTCCTCCTGCACAATCCGACCCCCGCAAACCCACACGCCTCATCCTGTATGCACTCCCGAACGGCAACACCATCGAGCAGACCATGGGACGTACTGTGGCAGAAGGAATCCATTGGCGGTTTGGCATTCAGCATGTTGCGGCACAAACGCGGATGATCCGGTCCGTGGCGACAGCATGGAACACCGTCGTCGCGTACCTGGAGGCGGATGGACTTAGCTGGCCGCAGTGGAAGCGGACACACTCTCCGGCTCCTGCATTGATACAGGCGCTGGTGGATACGCTCAGGGCAAGAGTCAGTGGGAATCCGGTCTCTGTCACGCTCACGGGACACAGTGGAGGCGGGAGCCTGACATTTGGTATGCTGGATGCCGGGGAGACAATTCCCGGTTGGGTCGACCGGATTAGCTTCCTCGATAGCAACTACGGCTTCGATCGCGCGGGCGCTCATGGAGCGAAACTCCTCTCCTGGCTGCGGGAAGGGCCCAATCGGGTCCTGAGCATCATCGCGTACGATGACCGGGAAATCATGCTGGATGGGAAGAAGGTCCTCGGTCCGGATGGAGGGACCTATCGCAGAACGCTCGAAATGCTTTCGGTCCTCCGGACGGAGTTCTCATTGCAGGAATACCGCGAAGAGGAGCTCATGATGTGGCGTGATGCGGACAGGCGAACTGAGGTGATCATCCACTCAAATCCTCGCAATGAAATCCTCCACACACAGCTTGTAGAGCGGAATGGGTTCATCCACGCCATGTTGTTCGGGACCGGCTATGAAGGGAGTGGAGGGACGTTCTGGGGGGCGCCGTCGTATGTGCAGTGGGTAGACAGAGCGGCGATACTGGAGTGAGCCGCAAAGAGCACGTCAGGTTGGACCGCGCGCCCTCTGCAGCCTCCTTGTTTCCCGTGCTCCACGGCGACCAGAGAGACCAGCTATCGTACGGACGAACTGGCATGGTGGGACGATGCCGCGGTTTTCGGGCAAGAAACACCTTCTTGTAGAGGCGGCTCCATGCAGAGGACGTGGGCTACCTGCCGGACCCGGCTAGAGAAGCTTGCGTCTGACGAGTTCCATTGCGGCCGCTGCTGCCCGCTCGCGGATGGTCTCGCGGGTTCCGGCGAAGTGGTGTTTCACGGCAAGCGAGCAGGATAAATCGGCATATCCGACCCAGACCAAGCCGACAGGCTTGTCCGGTGTGCCGCCGGTGGGGCCTGCGATACCCGTGACGGAAAGCCCGATGTCTGTTCCGGCAGCCTGGCGGATACCCGACGCCATCGCCTCAGCCACCTCCCGGCTGACCGCCCCGTGTGTGTTTATGAGATCCGGGGATACACCGAGCATCTCCGTCTTTGACCGGTTGCTGTACGTGACCGCCCCCCGGTCTACGTAGGCAGAACTTCCGCTGATGCTCGTCAGCAGTTGAAGAATCAATCCTCCCGTGCACGACTCGGCGACGGCAATGGTCTTCTTCCGTTCCAGCAGGAGACGGCCAAGTGCCTCCTGGAGCTCCTCCTTCCCTGTGCCGTAGATATACTTCTCGACCTTTTCCCTGATTCTTCCTTCTACCTCCTGCACCTTCCGGTCCGCAGAGGCTGCGTCGGTGTCAAACACCGTGATCCGCAACTTCACACCTGCGGGTGAAGGAAGAAAAGCGAGTCTGGCGCCCTGGAGCAGCTGGTCAATGTCGCCCAGTGCCGCTGACAGATCGCTCTCAGCAATACCGGTCGTCCGGAGTGTCTTGTGCCTGATGACCGAGTCGTGCACCAGCAGGACGAGCAGTGGCAGGACCGAGTGGAGGATCATCTCTTTCATCTCGTAAGGAACGCCGGGGAGGACGATGAAGCGCTTGTCTCCTTCGGCGAAGAGCATTCCGGGAGCGGTTCCGAGGGGGTTCCAGACGACTTCGGCCTTGCGGGGGACCATCGTCTGCTCCTCGGCTGCGGGCGACCAGGGCCGGTTCCGCCGGTTCATAAACTCCTGCACATGTGTCCGGACATCCTGGTTCTGCACGAGGTCGGTATCGAAGAACTTGCAGACCGCCTTCTTGGTGATATCGTCGTGTGTCGGACCCAGGCCGCCCGTGACGATGACAATGTCGTGGTGTTGCCAGGCATCGGCGAAGGCGTCCAGGATCTCCACCATCTCGTCACCGACCGTCGTCATGCGTGCGACGCGGATGTTGATCAGGTTCAACTGCTCTGCAATGAATGCCTGGTTGGTGTTGATGATCTGCCCGATGAGCAGCTCGTCACCGATAGTCAGGATTTCGCTTGTCATGGAGTCGTACTGTTCATGTTCATGGGAGTGCTCCTTGAGTGTCCCTGGTGCAAAACTTCACAAAGGAGCCCTCGGGCGTCACAAGAGTGCGATGTCCGCTTGAGTTTTCACCAACGTGTGGAACGCGTGCATGAGTGAGCCGCCGTGGGAATCTGCATTCCGGTCTGAGGTGTCCTGCGAGTAACGTGTGCCACGAGCCGCTTTCGTGACTACCCCACGAGCCACTGCCATGCAAACCATCCTCCCCAGGTCAGCAGGTTCGCATAGATGCCCGCGACCACATCGTCCAGCATGATGCCCCAGCCGTTCGGGATCTGCTCCATTGCTCGTGCAGGTTGCGGCTTGAGGATGTCCATCGCCCGGAATGCAATGAACCCGATCACCATGACCGGGATGGTCTTCGGCAGGAACAGGAGTGTGATCCACATGCCCACGATCTCGTCTATCACAACAATCGACGGGTCGGCTTCAGCGTGGCCCTCCGGCTGGAACCGCGCTTTGGCGCGCTCGGCAGATTGCGTGAGCTGGTGTCCGACAACCGCGGCGACGCGGGCCGAGGAAAAGACTCCCGCAAAGAACATGATGACGATAAGTGATCCAAGCAGGAGGGGCGATTCGATGCCGGGGATCAAGTAGATCAGAAGTCCTGCAAGAGTCCCTGCGGTGCCCGATGCCCACGGACTGTACCCGGAGAAGAACCCGGTGGCAATCAGATGCGGGAGAAAAGGGATGACCGGTCTGCCGGTTTCACTCCGGACGCCGGGTCCGGAACCGTTCGGAGAGTTCAAGGAGATTCTTCCAGTTGTCGACAAGGTATGCGATGCCGGTACCGACGCTGGAGAGCGTCACGAGGAGCATCATGCCGAAGAGGACCTGCGGGTGCATCAGGCTGTCTATCGTTGATCCAAACTGCTCGTACACGGAAGGAACGCTGCGGGCAACGTACAGGATCAGGATATAATAGATGACCACAAACTCGCCAAACGTCTTCGCCTGTGCGGTCTTGGACGTGACAATGGGTTGGTCATGATATTCCATATAGGTCCGCAGGCCCGTGATCAGAAAATCCCGGGCGATGATAATCCAGACCATCCACCCGTCGACCAGGCCCAGGCTGACGTACACCAGGAGTGCGGTTGAGGAGAGGATCTTGTCTGCGAGGGGGTCGAGGAATTTACCCCAGCGCGTGGTATAGCCCATCTTCCGGGCAATCCATCCGTCGTACCAGTCCGTGAGCGCGGCGATGACGAAGATGACAAGGGAAAGCTGCCGGAACAGGGGACTGTCCGAAAGCAGAAACCAGGCGAACACCGGCGTCAGTGCGATCCGGAAGAGCGTCAGCTGGTTTGGAAGGTTGAGATCGAGTTGGAGTCTCGGCATCGCGCTTCTCGACGAAACAAAAAAGCCATCACAAAGAGATGATGGCTTTACCGCAAAACCCGGAGAACGCCTGTCAGGCGGCCTTCACGACCTTGTTGGACTTCAGGCAGTTGGTGCAGACAGTCATGCGCTTGGTCCGCCCGTTGACACTTGCCCGCACTTCCTGAAGGTTCGGCATCCAGCGACGGCGCGTCAGATTGTGCGCATGGCTGATGTTGTTCCCGCTGACCGGTTTCTTACCGCAGATATCACACACTCTTGCCATATTGGTATCCTTGAATTCAGCATACAAACATAACGTTTTCGACCAAGAAAGGCAAGGGAAAAAAATCACGTGGTGCCGGGGGTCGCAATTCTCCCGCTTGGTGTGTAAGTACTGTACACATTCGCGCTGAGGACAAGTGGCTATTCCCCGCATGTGCAGTATCGCTGCTGATCGCAGGAGCATGCCCGCTGCTCAGGGAAGGTCTCAATGGGCTTGAGCAGACACCCCGTTCTTGCAGCCTTTTTTGTGCTCGCCGGCCTGGGTGTCCTGGCTTTTTTACTGGGATTGCCTCACTGGGGCGACGCGCATTCCGAAGAGCCAGGCTTGCGGATTGCAGAACGCGCGGAGGATGTGACGTTCCCCGTTCAGATTGCCGTCGCCCGAACCGGGAACCTCGTCAAGCGTCTCCCGACAAGCGGCATCCTGCGTGCCAACCGCGAAGTGGAAATCCGCTCCCGCATAGCAGGGTCTCTGACCGGCGTGCCGGCCTTCAACGGGAAATTCGTCAGATCAGCCGATCGTCTGGTCGCCATCGATGATCGCGAGTACCGGGTAGCCTTCGAGCGAGCCAGGGCAAACCTCCTGAATGCCCAGATCGAGTTCAGAAGTCTCAGTGCGACGCCCTTCCTCACTCCTGTCGACTCCATGGAGACCTTGCGGAGAATCGAAAAGGAATCGCGAACGCTCGACTCCCTTACACAGCTCCGCCTCTCGGGGGTTATCGACGATGACACATTTGAACGGAAGAGCCGGGAAACGGAGGCGGCTCTTGCGTATCTCACTGCCAACCGCGGCGATGTCATCGCCGGCCGGAGCGGATTGGCTCAAGCCCGGGAAGCATTCGAAACCGCGAAGCTGAACCTCGAAGCAACCCGCATCCTGGCTCCATTCCAGGGATACGTCGCAGACTGCCTCCTGGCAAACGGCATGCAAGTCAACGCCGGCCAGATCCTCCTGAAGATGCTCGATCTCTCGACGATTCTCGTGGATGTGGAAATACTCGAGAGCGAGATCGGCAGAGTCGCGGTGGGACAGAAAGCGCACGTCCGGGTTGCAGGGCTCCCGGAGATGGAGTTCGAAGGCTCCGTCCGCACTCTGAACCCTCTTGTGGACGCGAAAGCAAAGACAATGAAGGCGACTATCGCACTGGTTGGGAGATCCAGGACTGGCCAATCACCGGGCAGCATCCTCCGGCCCGGGATGTTTGCGAGTGCTCTCGTAGAAACCCAAAGCCTTCCGCACCGGCTGCTTATTCCCCGTGAAGCCGTGCTCGTCCGTGATCAGCGACCTCTGGTGTTTACGGTGGAAGGTCTTCTCGCGAAGTGGCGCTACGTAGAGACGGGGGAGGGCAATGAGGAATGCGTCGAAATCCGGAGCGGGCTTTCCCCGGGGGACACCGTCATTGTCGACGGCCACTACACGCTGGCACACGACGCGAAGGTCTCCGTTCCCACCAGAAATCCGTAGGCGCGGAGAGGCGGATGCCACTCTCGTCCATCGCCGTCCAACGCCCCGTCACAACCCTGATGTTCACCGCGGGGCTCGTGATGCTCGGGGTGGTCGCTCTGACGACGCTCTCCGTTGATTTCCTTCCCGCAATCGACATCCCCAAACTCACCGTGCAGACGTCCTGCCCGAATACCTCGCCCGAGGAAGTGGAACACGCTGTTACGCAACCGATCGAATCGGCTCTCGGCACCGTCGCAGGGGTGAAGAGAATCAGATCCATCACCCGTGAGGGCATGTCTGCAGTAACCGTGGAGTTTGCCTGGGGCACCGCCATGGATTTCGCCCTCCTTGAAGTGCGTGAGAAACTGGACCAGGTGGGCGGGTCACTGCCCCGGGAGTCGGACCGGCCGACCATCCTCAGCGTCGACCCATCCGCCGAACCGGTCATGACCATCGCATTGGCATCCGCAGATCGACAGCCGCGCGATTCGATTGAAGTCCTGACGGAGCTGAAAGAGACCGCGAGAGCATTGGTGAAAAGACGGATCGAGCAGGTCCAGGGCGTTGCCCAGGCAGCGGTCCTCGGCGGGGTCGAACGCGAGATCCATGTGGACGTCAACCCGGCCGCGCTGCAGGCGCTTGGACTCACCATTGGCCAGCTCTCGGAAGTCCTCGCGTCCGCGAACATGAACCTCCCGGGGGGGACCATCACGTACGGCCTCTTCCGGTATTCGCTCAGAACGCTTGGCGAGTTCCAGGACTGTGAGGACATCCGGAACACTGTCATTCGCCAGACCGATCTTGGACGGCCGATCCGCGTCCGGGATTGCGCGACCGTGAGGGATACGCACCGGGAACGGTATGGACTCACGCGCTACAACGGAAAAGAAGTCATTCTGGTTCAGGTGCGCAAGGAATCGGGTGCCAACACCGTAGATGTCTCCCGGTCGGTACGCTCGGTCCTGGACCAGCTTCGGAGCGAGAACCCCTCGCTGTTGCTTGCGGTCGTCGCAGACCAGGCTGAATTCATCAGCCGATCCATCGCTGACGTCCAGCAGGCCATTCTGATCGGTGCGGTGCTGGCATTCGTAGTACTGTTCTATTTCCTCCGTCAGCCAAGATACCCGGTGATCATCGGCATCACGATGCCGGTCTCCATACTGGCCACGATGGTGGCCATGTACTTCCTGAAGATCAACCTGAATGTGATCTCCCTGACCGGGCTCGCCCTCGGCATCGGCATGCTGGGGGACAATGCAATTGTGCTCATCGAAAACGTCACACGGCTCCGCGAACAGGGAATGCCGCTCCGCGAGGCAACACTCGAAGGAGCTCAGGAAATCGGGACGGCAGTCACGGCCTCCACGCTCACCAATGTTGCGATATTCCTTCCGATTGTCTTCGTCGAAGGTGTTGCCGCGCAGCTCTTTGTAGACATGGGTATCACGATGGCGATCTCCCTTGTGGTATCGCTTGTCGTGGCTGTGACCCTTGTGCCGATGCTCGTTTCGCGGGAGACTTCTCGCCTGGTGCGTGTGCGCCCCCTCCGCATTCCTCAAGATCAGTGGACTCCCGTTCCGGCGGCGCTGGCCTCAATGATCGATCGGTTTGACGAACAGGTGCGTGCTACGGTAGAATGCTATCTGGCCTGGGCCCTTGATCATCGTTCCGCAGTTCTGCTCACGACGGTGGGGCTGCTGCTGCTCTCCATTCTGGTTGCCTCTATGATCCCTGGTGAACCCTCGCCGGACATAGACCAGACCCGGTTCATCGTCCAGCTGCGTATGCCCCGGGGGACTTCACTGGAGGGGGTCAGTGCATTCTCTCGTTTTCTCGAAGACCGTCTGAGAACCACCCGCGGTGTAAAGGGCGTGCTCGCGTGCGTTGGGATCACGGAGGAACAGTCATTCTGGAGTGCTGACGAGACATCCGCAGAGATCTCCCTCCTGGAAGTGAACGCGGAGGATCCAGAACAAATTGATCCACTGATGGATTCCACCCGAATACTCCTCAATCGCTATGCGGCCACCACAAGCGGCGTCGAGTTCGCAGTGAAGCCGTACGGGACGTCTCTTGAACAGGTGCTGACACCCGAACCTAACGACGTCAGTTGCCGGATCGCAGGAAGGGACCCGGCAACGGTGGAGCGTCTTGCGGGAATCTATGCCGAACGGATCCGGTCTGTGGTGGGACTGGTGGATCTGCGCGTTTCGCTCCAGGCCGGCACGCCGGAGTATCACATTGCCGTGGACCGTGAAGCCGCGAACCGGCACGGCCTGAGCGTCCATGCAGTAGCCTCACATCTCGCGCACACTGTCCGGGGGAACGAAGCGACGACGCTGAGCGATTTCGACAAAAAGATCACAATTCGCGTTCAATCCTCCGGTGAATTCAGAAGGGACATCGATGCGCTTCTAGGGTCTTCAATCATTGTGGATGGCCGAGGGGTCCCGGTTCGTTCGCTTGTGAGTTGGCGGGAGACTGAAGGGTACGGAGAAATCTGGCGGGAAGGCCAGCAGCGGGTCCACGTCCTTGCAGCAAATGTCAGCGGGAGGTCGGTGGGGAGTGTTGTAAGCGATCTCGAGACAATCGCGGAAGGGCTGCGTCTGCCTCCCGGGTACACCATCGCTGTCGGCGGAGAAAACGAGGAGATTCGCGAATCGTTCCGGGGATTGAGCATTGTCATCCTGCTCTCACTCTGCCTCGTCTTCATGATCCTTGCCGCCGAATATGAATCGATACTCTATCCTCTCGTCATTCTCCTGACCAGTCCGCTGGCATTCATCGGGGCGATTCTGGCCATGGTGCTGACGGGACAGCATTTCAACGTCATCTCTCTGGTCGGACTCGTGATCATGATCGGTGCGGTGGACAACGATGCAGTGATCCTCGTCGATCTCATCACGGAGCTGCGGCGCGAGGGGGCCGGTGTTCGTGAGGCAATCCTCAGGGGAATGAGTCAACGGCTCCGGCCCATTCTCATGACGACAGCCACCACGGTGCTGGGTGTCATCCCGCTGGTCTTTGAGTTCGGCAGAGGGTCCGAGCTCGTCCGCGCGCTGACCACTCCGCTGGTGGGCGGACTCGTTGCCTCCACGTTCTTCACGGTGGCTGTGATTCCGGTTGTGTATGCCTCTGTCGATCGATGGGCAAGGTCAAGGCAAATCCATCCACAGGTGCATCCGGGCTCAAGTGGATATGAGGGATGATGTGCACAGGGATTCAGGTGAGCATACGGCGATTGACGGCAGGTGTGCCAGGATGCAGGATGGTGAACAGGAATCCATGGTATGATTGAGCGAATCACGACATCGTTGCTCCGCCGTCCCGTCGCGGTATCGATGGTGTATGTCGCCCTGGTGGCAGGAGGGCTGTTCGCGCTCGGACGGCTTTCTCTCGACCTTGCCCCTTCCGTTGAGTTCCCCGCGCTCTCCGTTCGCACTGAATGGCATGGAATATCTGCCGAGACCGTTGAGATGATTCTCACTGGTCCCATCGAGGAGATCGCCAACACGATAAAGGGTGCGCGAAAGGTGAGCTCAACGTCATCCGAGGGGATCTCGGAAGTAAGCATCGGGTTTGAACACAACACGAAGATGGACTTTGCGCGGCTCGAGTTGCGCGAGAAACTCGCCGCACTTGTCCGCACCCTCCCGCCGGGGATTGGTCAACCCGTGATTGAACCGTATGTTCCGGAGGATTTCCGCAATCTGCAGGGTTTCATGAGCTATTCGCTCGTCGGAAAACGCCCGGCGTCAACACTGAGGAGACTTGCCCACGAGGAGCTTGCGCCCGGTCTCCGTACGGTCCGTGGAGTCGCGGATGCCACCGTGTTCGGCGGTGAGGAGGAGGAGGTGCGTATCGAGCTCGACGCAGAAAGAATCCTGGCCCTCGGTCTCCACCTTGAGGATGTGAAGGCGGGGCTGGGTGTCCTGGAGTATAGCGCTCCGGTCGGGGGGATCATCCGCGGCGCCAGGCGAAAGGTCGTGTCCGTGCGGAATATGGGGCTCACGCTTCATGAACTTGAACGGACCACCGTCGCGCGCTTGGCGAACGGCGCACCGGTCCGGATCAGGGAGGTCGGCACGATCCGGCTCACAACCGGCAAGCCGAAGACCCTGTTCAGGATCAACGGCAAACCCAGCGTGACACTGGTGATCGACAAGGACCCTGCTGCGAACATGCTCCGGCTTGCTGATGCAGTCGCGTCGCGTGTCGAGGAACTCTGCAGGAAACTCCCGGAGGACATCGAATTGATCCTGGAATCAGACAGAAGCCGGGATCTTCGCCTCGAACTTGGGACGCTCTACAGGGACATCCTGCTGTCCCTGCTCTGCATCTTTGTCGTGTTGCTTCTGTTCCTGGGGCATCTCAAAGCACCGGTGCTTGTCCTCTCATCCATTTGCTTCTCGCTGGCCGGGACATTCCTTGCGTTCTGGATGCTCGGCATCGGGCTGCATCTCCTCAGCCTTGCGGGGCTGGTGCTCGGCTTCGGCCGGCTTGTGGATGACTCCATTGTCGTGCTCGACAATATCCAGAGGCGGAGTTTTGGCACATTCGCTCCGGTCCCAATCCCCTCGGCTGTCGGAGAGATTGCCCTGCCGGTCGTGGCTTCCACACTGACAACCATTGGCGCTCTGCTGCCCACAGCGTTTCTGCCGGAAGATCTGAAGCCCTATTTCATCGAGTTCTCCCTGGCCGTGGGGATCTCACTTCTCATGTCACTCCTCGTTTCGTTCACCCTCATCCCGGTCGTTGCCGGAACAACACGGCTGACACCGTTGCTGCCCGCTTCCTACGCCAGAGCGGCCGACGTCGCTATTTGTGCATACGGGTGGTTCTTGCGAAAGGCGCTGGGCCACAAAGCAGTAGTGGTGATCGTTGCGGTGTGGCTGTTCGGTCTTCCGGTCTGGCTGCTGCCCGGGCGCATCAATGCATCCGGGTTCCCGGCATCCGCCTACAATGCGGTATTCGGGAGCACATGGTACCGTGCGGCCCGACCGTATGTGAACACGATTCTCGGAGGAACCAGTCATCTCTTCTTCGAAAAAGTGAGCAAAGGAGAGGTGTGGGAGTGCGGGCGAGAGACTTACCTGATTGTTCGCGTGGCCTTCCCTCAAGGAACGGATCTTCAGCGCTATGATGAGATTGCCCGCCGCGTGGAGTCAGAAGCCCTGAAGTTCAGCGCGTTCGCGGAGAAAGTGATCTGCCGCGTGGAGCAACACTACGCTTTCGTCAAAATCACAATCTCCGATTCGGGGGCCGCCAGTGCGGTTCCTTTTATCATCAAGAGTCATTTGATGGCGTTTGCTGCGCGCACCGGCGGTGCATCAGTGAGTGTATGGGGGTTCGGACCCGGCTACTCCAGCGGGGGCGAGAGTCCTCCCTCATTTGCCGTGCGCGTGCTCGGCTACAATTATAACCGCGTCAGGGAAATCGCAGGGCGCCTCAGGGCAAGGCTCGAAGCGAATCCCAGGGTTGCGGATGTGGACATCGACCGTTCCTGGTCGGGGCAATGGGGGAAGGCCACCGAGCTTGTTGCCACCGTGAACCGGACCGAAGCCGCGCGGCACAGTGTGACTGTGGCCGATGTCCTGCAGGCGGTGCGGACCTACTCACCCGGAGTTCTTCAATCGAACAGGCTCACGATAGGGGGAGAGAGAATCCCGTACACCGTGAAGTTTGTAGGATACGAGGACAACAGCGTGGAGGACCTGCAGAAAGTGATGGTGACCGGAAGCGATGGTCATACGGTCCGATTGGCGTCCGTGCTCTCTCTTCATGAACAGCGGACCCCTGCGGAAATCCTCCGGGAGGATCAGAGCTACGTGCGATGGGTGACATTCGAGTACCGCGGCCCCTACCGTTATGGCAATGCGTTCGTCGACGCCACAATCCGGTCGATGATTCTTCCACACGGCTACCGGTTCGACAGGCCTGCCGCGTGGTTCATGTTCTCCGAGGGGGAACAGCAGTCCATGCTGCTTGTCGCAGGATGGGCGCTGCTTATCGTGTTCATGATCACGGCATCGCTGTACGAATCGTTCACAAAACCTTTCCTCGTCATCCTCGCGGTCCCGTTTTCACTGATCGGACTGTTCCTGGCGTTCTATCTTACAGATACTCCTTTCGGACGGGGCGGATACGCGGCGGTCATCCTCCTGACGGGGATCGTGGTGACGAACAGCGTCGTGCTCGTGGACTTCCTCTCGCGCCAATCTGAGACGCATGGAGCTATCACGAATGTTCTTGTCGATGCGGCAGGGCAGCGGCTGCGTCCGATACTGATGACCACACTGACGACAATTGGCGGTCTCCTGCCGATGTTTCTGCTGGGCCGGCAATCGAGCATGTGGTACACGCTGGCGCTCGGGACGATCGGGGGGCTTATGTCCTCGATGGTGCTGACGCTGGTCATTGTGCCGGTCGCCTATGCGGTGATAGCCCGCCGTTCACGTGCACGCATCCGCTCGATCACGTCCTGATGCCCTGGCAGAGCGGCGCACTCACTGTCTCTGCCGGATCCCTCTCCTGCTCCTGTGCCGGCCGGTCCGGGTGGGAGCAAACCTTCTCAAACCCATCGAAGCTCGCTGCCGGATCAGCTGGAGCCCGGTGCAGGAACGTGGGACACTCTGTTGAATCTCAGAGCCTCTTTGCGTACAATGACACTATGATGATTCTTGGAATTGAATCCTCCTGCGACGAAACGTCGGCGGGAGTCGTGCGGGATGGAGCGGTGCTCTCAAATGTCATCTCGTCGCAGTTGGTCCATACCCCCTTTGGAGGTGTGGTTCCGGAACTCGCGTCGAGGGCGCACCAGCGTCTCATCCTGGAGGTCGTGGGGGAAGCTCTCGCCAGGGCCGGCACGAAAAAGGAAGGTCTCCACGGTATTGCCGCCACGCATGGCCCCGGACTTGTCGGTGCGCTGCTGGTCGGGCTCAATTTCGGCAAGGCCATGGCATACGGACTCGGGATCCCGTTCATCGGCGTGAATCACATGGAAGGTCATCTCTATTCTAACCTGATGGCCCCGTCCGGCCATGCGTTTCCGTTTCTTGCCCTCATCGTGTCCGGCGGACACACGATGCTGGTTCAGGTCACTGGTCCGTTCGAGCATGCCGTGCTCGGGCAGACCCGCGATGATGCGGCGGGAGAGGCGTTTGACAAGGTGGCGAAGATGCTGGGACTCGGCTATCCCGGCGGCCCCCGCATCGATGCGATGGCAAAACGCGGGAATCCGCAGGCGGTTCGTTTCCCTCGTTCCTATTTGAACAGCGACACGTATGATTTCAGTTTCAGCGGTGTGAAGACAGCGGTGCTCTACCACCTGCGCGACAACGGATTGCCGGCGACAGAGCAGGGGATAGCGGATCTTTGCGCGAGCTTCCAGGATGCTGTGGTGGATGTGCTTGTTGAGAAGACCGTTCGTGCTGCACGGAGCACCGGTATCCGGGACATCACCATCGCCGGCGGCGTCTCCGCAAACTCGCGGCTGCGTTCCCGGCTGGGCGATGCCTGCCGGCAGCACGGCTTCCGTCTCTCGTACCCCTCCCTCGAATACTGCATGGACAACGGAGCCATGATTGCCTACGTGGGATGGATGAAACTCACCCGGGGGATCAGATCCCCGCTGTCACTGCCTGCGGTGGCAGCTCTCGATCTGGTGTAATGCCATGATGCCTTTCGCTCCAGCCGTTCTGTTCACATTGTCTCGCCGTCTGTATGCGGTCATCGCCGGAATCGTTCTCCTGGTCCTCGTGGTGGGCGGACTCGTGATCTTTCACGGTCCGAATGACTTTGCCGGCGCCCCGGAACGTCAGTTCTTCATCAAGCGGGGGGAATCGTTTGCCCAGATCGTGGATTCTCTTGAAGCGCAGGGGATCATCCGCGACCGCACCATGTTTAGACTCGTTGCACGAGTGTACGGCGGCACGGATCGGCTGCAGATAGGGAAATACCGCTTCGTGAGCGGGATGTCGAATGCTGAGATTTATCTCTCGTTGCGGGAAGGGCGGGGAAATCAGTTGGTCAAGGTTTCCATCCCCGAGGGCTCGCGTCCGCGCCTCCAGGCCCGGCTCTTTGCGCGAGCGATCGGGATCGATTCGTCACGCTTTGTGAATCTTGTGTACGATCCCGAAACAACCCGCGATTTCGGGATAGAGGCCGAGTCACTTGAAGGATACCTTCTTCCCGAAACGTATTCTCTGTATTGGGGGATGGATGAGAAGGAACTGATCCAAATGCAGGTCCGCGAATTCAGAAAATTCTTCTCGGATTCACTCGTGCAGAGAGCGAAGGATCTGGGATGGACCGTGCATCAGGCGGTCACCTTTGCATCCATTGTGGAAGGCGAAGCTGTTATGGATGCCGAGCGCCCGACCATTGCGGCGGTGTACCATAACCGGTTGCGGAAAGGGATGAGGCTGGAGGCTGACCCGACCATCCAGTACCTGTTCGACGGGGGGCCACGGCGGGTGCTCTATGCCGATCTGCGAATGGACAGTCCGTATAATACATACAAGTACGCGGGCTTGCCGCCTGGTCCCGTCAACAATCCGGGGAAGGCGTCCATGCTCGCGTCACTCTATCCGGCTGCGCACTCGTATCTGTATTTTGTCGCCAATGGAAACGGCGGGCACTGGTTCTCGCAGACATATGCCGAGCACATGCAAAATGTGCGGCGGTACCGGCATGAGCGTGCGCGGCAGTGGCGCGAAGCAAAAAACGCTTCTGGTGGATAGATCTTGTGCGGGGTGGGGATGACGGGTTTGTTTTCGAGAAGTCGGCGAGGCACCATTGCGGAATCGGGGAGCTTCCGCTTGCTTACGGTGTGTGTGCCGACGCTGAGGGTGTGAATACGGAAACCGGAAGAGATCCTGCTGAACGGAGTGCACGTCTGTGAAAAAAGGCCGGGGTGTGAACAGGGTCAGCCGTTACCGCCACCTTCCACCAACGGCTCAGCACGTCCAACTGCACGTGACTCCTGCACACCCCGGGCAGACTCTACTTCTGACAACGAGCACAGTATGACCAAAGTTCCCGCGAAACTGGGAGTCTCCTTCTCTGTTGTTTTTCAATGGCTTGCCGCCATTGCACTGGCGGGCTGCGCCGGCCAGGTCCAGCCTTCAGGAGGTCCGCCCGATACCATCCCGCCCGCGATCATCCGGACGATCCCCGATACGAATGCCGTTCGTGTCTCCACGAGCTTTCTCGAACTGGAATTCAGCGAATATGTGGACCGGCGCTCTGTAGAAGAGGCGGTGTTCATCTCTCCACACCTCGGAACCCTGGAGTTCGACTGGGGGGGAACAGAAGTTCGCATCACGTTTCAGGATACCCTCAGACGCAATACGACGTATGTGGTGACCATCGGGACTGACGTAGTGGACATACGCGCGCAGAACCGGATGGCGCGCAGCTATACGCTGGCGTTCAGCACCGGTGACTCACTCGACCAGGGGAGCATGGAAGGACACGTCGTGGATGAGCGGCCGGATGGCGTGATGGTGTTTGCGTATAACCTCGATGGCGTCGATCCTGATACGCTCAATCCGTCGCACACGCGGCCGGACTACATCGTCCAGACAGGAGCCGACGGGAAGTTCCAGCTCCGGAATACCGTGATTTCGACATACAGAGTGATTGCGGTGAGGGATGAGTACAAGAACCTGGTCTACGACCGGGAGGTGGATCAATACGGAGTATCACAGAACGACATCACGCTGACGCCGGCACGTCCGCATGCGGCAGGGATCTGGTTCCGGCTGGCCAAGGAAGACACGACAAAACCATTCCTCTCCAGTGTGACCGCTTCCGACCGGTATCATGTGTTGCTGCGCTTCAGTGAAGCAGTCGACACGACCTCGGTGACACATGCCGCATTCAGACTCCTCGATACGCTTTCTCTGTCGCCGTTGAGACTCGGCGCGCTCTACCAGGACATGGGCAACCCGGCGCTGATCGGAGCGGAGCTTATAGATCCACTGGACAGCACGCGCACGTACCGGATGATTGTGAGAGGTCTTGCGGACAGGGCAGGGAACGTCACGGATTCAACACGCGTTGGTGCAGACTTTCCGGGCTCCGGAATACCGGACACCGTACGGCCCGTGGTCCGCGTGCACAATGTGGCCGACAGCTCGCGGGGGATTCCTCTGGACATTCCGTTCGAGATCGACCTTGGCAAGCCGGTGTCACTCGGTCCGGCACTGGCTTCTGTGACACTGCTGGATAGCGCACGCAGGGTAGTTCCGGCGAACGTCGTTGCGCGAACGCCGGCTCAGATCCGCCTGATCCCCCGGATTCCCCTCATTCCCTCCGCCTGGCACACGATCAGGATCGTCCTGGATTCCCTTGTGGACAGCAGGGGAAACCGCTATCGTGATTCCACCGCGCTGATCCGTTTTCAGACAATGGATCTGCGCGTGACGGGGACAATCGAAGGAAGGGTGCTCGATCCGGGAGGAAGGGGGGACATTGTCATCACTGCACGGAGCATCGATCTCACTCCGCCGCGTTCCGACTCGGTGCGAATCAGAAAAGATACATCGTTTGTGATTGAGAAGCTGACGGAGGGGAAGTACGCCATTCAGGGATACCGGGATGAAGATGAAAACAGGGCGTACACGCCGGGCTTGCCGCATCCGTACAAACCCTCAGAGCGCTTCGCAGTGTTTCCGGACACCGTGAAAATCCGCGCCCGCTGGAGCATCGAGGGGGTAGTCCTGAAGTTCCCGCAGGGGAAAGAGTGACGATTGCTTGCCGGAGGAATTGCCCTGGTTACTCGGGTTCAGGAGCGAGCGTTGGGCGCAAGCCGGGTGACTTGAACACCTTCTCCGGAACCGTCCACGCTTCCTGGTGACCCTGGTCCGTGAGTAACCGTGCGAAGCGCTCTGCTTCGAATCTGGTCTGGAAGTTCCCTGCCCGCAGTTTGTAGGTCGGGGCGTGGTACTCAAGGTAGAACCATTCATTCGGGAACGCCGCCTCGAACTCCAGTCTTTTCGCCCTTGCCGCATCAATACTGGTTGTCGAAAAAACCTGCACGCGGAATCCCTGCACCATTTCCATGTTCGGGGGAGCGGTTGGCGCGTCTTCCTCCATGACAGAAGTGGTGTCCACCTTGCGCGGGGTCCGGTCGACGGGCCGGTCTCTCATCGGGTCAAAGTCAGACGGATGGAACGTCGACTCGAACGTGTGGATTTCTTCTTCCGTGGCTTTGTCGCTCTCCCTGGTGGACGAAGTCGTCGCACATCCTGACAGCAGTCCGAGAGCGATGAACGTGCAGAGAAGACTTGCCGGCGCACACACAGGGCAAGACGCGCGGAATCGGGTGGGGCATACCGTTGTCGTCTGCATGCCTACCTGCTGACCTGTACAATCCAGGCGTCTTTGTACTCCAGAGGATAGTCCGCCTGCATCCGGAGCAACAGCACGCGTGCATCTTCCTCACGGAGGAATGAGCCGATCCGGATCTGGTAGAGTCCGAGCCCGGGGTTGAACTCATTCGACATCGAATGGTGATAGCGCTCACGCGTGAGCTTCTGGAACCTGACAGCGTTTTGTGGATCTCTGAATGCGCCAATCTGGATGGCAAACTCTTCCTTTCCCGTGGCCGTCAGGGAGTCCGTCGCGGCAGGGCTGTCCGTACGCAGGGCATCCACCGTGTCAGTCCGGGTGACAAACTCAACCTGTTTCTGAGGAGGGGATGCAGGAGTGGCGAACTCGGTGTCTTCCGATCCGGTCATGTCATCTGAGACCTGATCAGTCGAGCCGCATCCGGCGAGGAGCACGATCACGAGGAGTAGAAGTGGCCTGGGTGGTCGCATGGTAGACCTCCGTGGCTGGTATCAGTAGGTTCGTGCGGGTTCACCTGACTCCCCGCCGATGATTTTCACGCTGGCGCTCGCGCCGATCCGATCGGCGCCGCTCGCCACCATGGTCAATGCATCCTGCCGGCTGCGCACGCCGCCGGATGCTTTCACGCCCATGGCCGATCCGACGACGCGACGCATGAGGGCGATGTCGCCCGCGGTTGCCCCGCCTTTGCCGAATCCGGTCGATGTCTTGACGAAGTCGGCACCCGCACGGCGGGCAAGCACACATGCCTTCACCTTTTCTTCATCAGACAGGAGGCCGGTCTCGAGGATCACTTTGGCCAGAACCTTGTGCCGGTGCGCGACGCCGACGACTCCGCTGATGTCCTTCTCAACGTACTGGTATTCTCCCGCTTTGAGCATGCCCACGTTGATGACCATATCCACTTCCTGAGCGCCCTCGCGAATCGCCAGCTCAGTTTCGGCCGCCTTGGCTGCACTCGCGGCAGCGCCGAGCGGGAAGCCGATCACCGTGCACACCTTTACAGGTGATCCCTTCAGGAGGCGTGCGCACAGGGGGACGTGGCTCCCGTTGATGCACACGCTTGCGAAGCGGTACTTGAGTGCCTCTGCACAGAGCTGCTCGATCTCTTTCGGCGTCGCCTCCGCCTTCAGCATGGTGTGATCAATCATGCGTGCGAGACCGGGGTCCACGCCTCCGGCCTGATCGATCCCTTTGCCGGAGGTGATCCGTGCGGCGCCCTGTTCAACGATGCAGCGCACGCCATCCGCATTGTGGATGACACAGAGTCCGTCAGTGCACACGCCGTCTCGGCACATCTGGGATGAGACAGGTGGTCCCAGTCGCTGGGCTATTACCTCACGGACGATGCGGTCGACAAGCGAGCGATCCATGATCTCTAATATACGCGAAAGATTTGGAGATGCAATTCAGACGCCGGCTTCAGGGAATATTTTGCCGGGATTCAGGATCCCTGCCGGATCGAACACCTGCTTGATTTCCCTCATCAATCGCAGCTCTACCGGACTCAGCGCGAGGGGAAGATAGGGGCGCTGTGTATACCCGACCCCGTGCTCGGCAGTGATGGTGCCGCCCAGGCTCAACACCAGGGCGAAGATCTCGCGGATGGCCGGGTCGATCACCCTCTCCCAGGTTTCCTCATCGAGCGTGTGTTTCAGGATGTTGACATGGACGTTCCCGTCCCCGGCATGGCCGTAGCAGATCGACGTCAGCCCGTACCGGGCGCAAATCTCCTTCACTCCCCGCACCAGCTGGGGGAGGTGCGCACGGGGGACGACGGTGTCCTCCTCTTTGTAGGCAGAGATGGATTTCACGGCCTCGCCAATTCCCCGGCGAAGTGCCCAGACCTCTTCCACCTTTTGCCTGTCCTCTGCCAGGAGGATGTCCGTTGCGTGATGCTGTTCGACCACTTCCGCGATCGCAGCGATTTCCTCCGTCAGCGCTTCCTCGTGGTTGCCGTCGACTTCGATCAGCAGCTGGGCTGCGGCGCTGCCGTTGGGGAAATGTTTGCCCTGACGCTCCTCTGCGGCCTGGACTGCGGCTCGTTCCAGGAACTCCAGTGCCGAAGGAGTGATGCCCCGCTGGAAAATGCTGGCGACCGCTCGGGCCGCGTCCTCAAGCGTTTCAAATGCCACCAGCACCACTTTCTTCAGGCGGGTCACAGGAACGAGGCGGACGATCACCTTGGTAATTACAGCGAGCGTGCCTTCGCTGCCGATGATCAGCTGGGTCAGGTTGTATCCCGTCACGTTCTTCAAAACGCGGGCACCGGTGGTAAATACCTCTCCGTTGGGCAGGACCGCCTCGATGCCCAGCACATAGTCTTTGGTGACGCCATATTTCACCGCATGGGGTCCGCCCGCGCCTTCTGCCAGATTCCCTCCGATAAAGCAGCTCCCGCGGGAAGACGGGTCGGGTGGGTAGGAGAGGCCGGCCTTCTCCACCTCTTCCTGGAACTTCTGCGTGATGACACCCGGTTCGACCACGGCCTGGAGATTCTGCGTGTCGATTTCCAGGATTCGGTTGAACCTTCGTGTCGAGAGGCAGATGCCTCCGAAGACCGGGAGTGCGCCGCCGGACAATCCGGTTCCACCGCCGCGCGGAGTCACCGGAATTCCTTGCCGCGTGGCGAGCGTGAGAATCGCGGACACTTGTGCTGTCGTGTCAGGCTCGACGACCGCTGCCGGCAGGAACAGCAGGTCTTCCGTCTCATCCTGGCCATGGAGGGTCAGCGACTCCTGATCCGTCCGGACATACTCCGCACCGACAATGGATCGCAGGGCATCCAGCAATTCGCCGGAGAGCGGTGCCGGTGTGGTGGAGGGGGGCACGGAGGGTCAGCCCTTCAGCATCTCGAGATTCTTTTCCAGCTTCTCCAGGGCATGCGAGAACGTTTCGAGTTTTTCCCGTTCGCGCTCCACCACGTCCTGAGGGGCTTTTGCGACAAAACTCTCGTTTGAGAGCTTGCGCTCAACGCCTCCAAGCATCCCCGCAAGGCGGTCGATTTCTTTCTGGAGCCGCGCCCGTTCCACATCCAAATCGATCAACCCCTCGAGCGGCACAAACAGCTCCTTGCCATCCACGACAGCGCTGGCTGAGAGCCGCGGCCGGGCGGTTTCATCGATGAACGACAGCTCTTTGACGCGCGCGAGACGCTGGAGATATCCCTCATAGCGCCGTATGGATTCGCGCAGGGGTATGTCCGTGCACCGCATGAGCAGCGTGATGTCTTTTGACGGGGCAATCCCCATTTCGCTGCGGATTGTCCGGAGCGTCTCGATAGCATTCTGGACAAGGGCCATCTCCTTCTCGACCTCTGTGTCGATGAAGGATGGATCAGACGGCATGATCTGCGCGTGCATGATGCTCTCGACCGGCCCGCGCTGACGGATGCTCTGCCAGAGTTCTTCCGTGACAAATGGCATCAGCGGGTGAAGGAGCCGGAGTGCTGCATCATAGACGTCGATCGCGCGCGAGACCACGGCTTGCTTCACCGAACCGGGTTCGGAGCCGTAGAGACGTGACTTGACCATTTCCAGATACCAGTCGCAGTAGTCGTGCCAGAAGAAATCGTAGATCGACTTCGCCACCTTGTTGATGTCAAACCCTTCCAGCGCAGACGCGATGCCGGCGGTGGTTGAGTGAAGGCGGGAGAGGATCCACCGGTCGGCAAGATCCAGGTGCTCCAGATTGCAGGAAGAGCCGGCTTGCCGAGGGGCTTCGCCGATCTGGTCCCGGTTCATCAATACAAACCGCCCGGCATTCCAGATCTTATTGGCGAAGTTCCTGCCGATTTCGTTCTTCTCGCGTGAATACAGAATGTCCTGGCCGAGCGGAGCAAGGTAGATGATCGTGAACCGCACTGCATCAGCGCCGTATTCCGCAATGAGATCGAGCGGCTCCGGCGAGTTTCCCATCGACTTGGACATCTTGCGTCCCTTGTCATCGCGGACAACGCTGGTGAAATATACATCCCTGAACGGAACGTTCTTTGCCGGGTCGCTGCTCCCTGTGAACGACGGTCCGAATTTCAGTCCGGCCATGATCATCCGCGCAACCCAGAAGAAGATGATGTCCGGAGCTGTCACCATCGTGTCGGTCGGATAGAAATACTGCAGATCGTGCTCGGCCCCTGGCTTCGCCTTCTGCGGCCAGTCGTGCACCGAAAACGGCCAGAGCCACGAGGAGAACCACGTGTCCAGCACATCCTCATCCTGCTTGAGGTTCGTGCCGCCGCACGACGGACAGCGGTCGGGAGTCGTTGTGCTCACGATCGGACCGGGGCAGCCGGGTTTGCCGGCATCGCCCTGACAGTACCAGACCGGAATCCGGTGCCCCCACCAGAGTTGACGGGAGATGCACCAGTCGCGTATGTTCGACATCCAATGCTGATAGACCTTCGTCCACCGGTCGGGATAGAACCTGATCGTGCCGTTCATGACGACATCGAGGGCCGGGCCTGCGAGGGGTTGCATGCGGACGAACCACTGATCGGAGAGGTACGGTTCGATCACCGTGTCGCAGCGGTAGCAGCGGCCGACGTTGTGGACATGGTCTTCGGTCTTCTGCAGAAGGCCGTTCTTTTCGAGATCTTCAATAACCAGGCGGCGCGCCTCGTAGCGGTCCAACCCCCGGTACTTTCTGGGGACGGTGTCCGCAGTCCGGGCCGATATATCGAAGATGTTGATCTGCGGCAGGGAATGCCGCTGGCCGATCTGGAAATCATCCGGATCGTGTGCCGGAGTCACCTTGACCATGCCGGTGCCGAATTCGGGATCGACAAAATCATCTGCGATGATGGGGATCTCCCGCTCGGTCAGAGGGAGCAACGCCATGCGTCCGATGAGATGCTTGTATCGCTCGTCTTTGGGGTTGACCGCGATGGCCGTATCGCCGAGCATCGTCTCTGGGCGGGTCGTGGCGACCACCAGGAATTTCTTGGTTGGGGTGCTCTTTCCCTTGGCCAGGATCGGGTACTTGATGTAGTAGAGCTTGCCTTTTTGCTCGCTGTGATTGACCTCATCGTCAGAGATTGCCGTATGGTCCTTCGGACACCAGTTGACGATATACTTCCCCTTGTACACCAGGCCTTCTTCATAGAGCCGGACGAACACCTCGCGCACGGCTGCGGAAAGGCTTTCGTCCATAGTGAAGCGCTCACGTTCCCAATCGCACGACACACCCAGTTTGCGGAGTTGCTGGATAATGACCCCGCCATACTGCTTTCTCCACTCCCACACCCGATTGACGAACTGCTCTCTTCCCAGATCGTGCCGGGTCTTTCCCTCTTTGATCAGCGAACGCTCGACGACGTTCTGCGTTGCGATCCCCGCGTGATCCGTCCCCGGTATCCAGCATGATTCAAAGCCCGTCATCCTCTTGTAGCGGATGAATGCATCCTGAAGGGTGTTGTTCAGGATGTGACCCATGTGGAGAACTCCGGTGACGTTCGGAGGAGGGATAACAATCGTGTATGGTTTCTTCGCGGGGTTCACCTGGGCCCGGAACAGGTGATGTTCCTCCCAGAAGCGGTACCAACGTTCTTCAGTTTCCTGAGGGGTATATGTCTTGGGTAGCGCTGTTGATGGGGCTTGGTCCGACAAGCAATGCTCCAACGGGTTGTGATCGGGCTTGAGGTACCGGAAGTGGACGGGTCTTTACCGGACGTGGAACGAGCGTTCAAAATGAGCGCTATTGCCCATTCTATCCGCCAGGTGAACGGTGAGCTGGTGGGAGCCCTTTTTGAGGGCGGTTTCGGGCTGCGCAATAGCCCTGCGGTGTTCTCCGTCGATTTCCGGAATTATCATTGTTTTATCAATGTACACCTTTACATCGTCATATTCAACGCCGGAGAGGTTGTCCCGAAAACGGAACGAAATCCGCGGTTTGCGTCCGGATCCTTCGATGCGCAAACGGTACATCTCAGGCGGCTGAGAGTCTTCCTGAAAGGAGATATCCTGCAGGAATCTCCGCAGACGAACGGTCACGCGCCCACTGGAATCGGCCCTGGCACGAGAATGGAATTCCCATTCGGATCCGTCCCGCGTGAACACCCCGGCGTTCCGCATCTGCGAAGGCTTCGGAAGAATGAATGTCAGCCCGCCGTCCAATGGCATCCCCGCTGGCTCGAAGCTGAACCCGGTCACCCCTTTTTCCTGTATCGGTGTGGCGTTCAGGTCGATGGGATGGAAGACGGCGCCGCGCTTGTACAGGACCCGCAGTTTTCCCCGCTCCAGAACCAGCTCGCCCGATCCGCCAGGCTCGATCCGGTAGGGCGAAGGGCGGACCGCCCGTTCTTGGGCGCCGCCTGCTTTTCCGGTCACGGCTGACCCAGCGCCCCCGGAACGAAAGACGCCGCTCAACTTCGCCGTGTTACCGTTGTAGTCAATGCAGGTGACAGTGAATGCATGTTTTCCCGGCTGGAGCAGAGAAGTGCGGAGCAATCCGCTTCCGCTGTCGAAGCCCGGGAAGATAGGGAGGCGGTGGCGTGTGTCGATGTACAGCTTGTGAAACCGCCCTCGTTTCTTCATCTCACGGTTCTGGAGGTACACCAGGCGAATCTGGTTCCCCTCTCTCAGGGGAACCCGGTCGTAGCGCACGCCCATCACGGTCACACTGTCCACTGCCAGCGACAATACGTGGAACCCATGAAAGTAATTTGAGAAATCAGATCTGTCGCGCACATCGACCGCGAGTCCGATTGTGCCGGCCAGAACCGGAACCGCATCGATGACGAAGTTTCCCGGCGTCACCTGCCGCGCCGCTGCCGTCACCGGTGCGGTCGAGTCGTTGATCACGCCTGATTCATCAACGGGGACAAATGCCAGGGTTCTGAACAGAGGGGGGAGCGTGTCGTCGACGATGAACGGCTCGGCCAGGAGCGGATTGATGCAGTTGTTGTGCTCATCCCTGATCTCAAAATGAAGGTGTGCCGAACCTGTTCCCGTGTCGCCTGCGTAGGCGATGATCTCTCCTGTGGTGACTCTGAGGGTATCCCGCGTGAAGGAGAGATCTACCGGGAACATGCCCCTTCTGCGCTGCGCCGCCCGGACCAGCGACTCAAGCCGGGGTGAGAACTTCTGCAGATGTGCATACGTGGTCGTGTAGTGATCGGCATGGCGGACGTGGAGAATCTTCCCATAGCCTTCCGGGGAGACGGAGATATGACTGATATAGCCATCGCGTGAAGCCATCACCGGGAGCCCGACTGTGTCCCCGGTGCCGATGTCGATCCCCGCATGAAAGTGCGTGCTGCGGTACTCGCCGAAGGATGACGTCATGACACGGCTGGTCCGCATCGGCCAGATGTACTCACGGAGGTCGGTGCGGATTGAATCGTAGGGCGTGATGCTGCCAGGCGCCAGGGCAGGGTCGGGCGCCGTCCTCCAGCCGGGAGTGACCGGAATGAAACACAACGCAGCGACAACGGAGAAGAAGCGAACGGATATCCTCAACGGTAGTATCTCCCGGCAGCTCTGTCAGTCACGGCGACCAATCGTGACCGTCAAAGATCCGACGTTTTGCAGCTCAGCCGTGAGGACGTCGCCGGGCTGTGCGGGTCCGACACCTTCCGGAGTGCCGGTAAACACAAGGTCCCCGGGTTCCAGCGTAAACACGGAGGAGATGTACGCGAGCATAGTTTCGATGCGGAAGAGCATATTGCGCGTGTTCGAGTGCTGACGTATGACTCCGTTCACACGGAGGGAGATGTCGAGCGCATGGGGGTCGGCGACGGCCTGTGCGGCGACGAACGGGCTCAGTGGGGCAGAGGTGTCGAATCCCTTTGACACACTCCAGGGGAGTCCCTTCTTCTTGGCCTCGGCCTGAACATCACGCAGCGTCATATCCAGGCCGACCGCGTATCCATCAACATACGACATTGCTAGTTCAAGGGAGATGTCTTTCCCCTGCTTGCCGATCAGAAGAACCATTTCGACTTCATGGTGCAGTTCATTCGAGAAGGACGGGATACGCACGATCCCGCCGGGCTCAAGGAGTGCGCTGGCGGGCTTCAGAAAAATGACCGGTGCGGCCGGCACCTCAGCCTTCATCTCTCTGGCATGTTCCGGGTAGTTGCGGCCGAGGCAGATGATTTTGCCGGGCTGCATGGTGCGTTCAGAGCCAACAAACCTGAGAAATGTCATCGCGTTCCTCGTCCTCACCGTTGATCGTATCACATCTTTAATATAGAGACGCACTGACACAATCGCAAGCAAACCATCTGTACGCCGCACACACATGCGCGCTGGCTTGCTATTCCACGAAAAACTGGGTACTATCGGTGAGACCATCCTCTTTGCATTCCAAGGGAATACTTGTGGCTACCACGTATGCGCAGGCGGGAGTCAACATCGCCACCGGCGACGCTTTCGTCCGCCGCATCAAGAAAGAAGTCCGGTCGACATTCACGCGCCGGGTCCTGAGGGACATCGGTGCATTCGGATCGTTTGTCGATGCCCGCTTCACGAAGTACCGGTCGCCCGTTCTGGTGTCGAGTGTCGACGGCGTCGGCACGAAACTCCTCGTTGCCCGGCTTGCCGGCAAACACGACACGGTCGGCCAGGATCTGGTCAATCACTGCGTGAATGACATCCTGGTCTGTGGCGCCGTTCCGTTGTACTTCCTCGACTATTTCGCCACCGGCAAGCTGAGCCTCCGGATTGCGACAGACGTGATCAAGGGTTTTGCGAAGGCCTGCCGGGAGAACGGATGCGCGCTTGTCGGGGGAGAGACTGCAGAGATGCCCGGGATGTATACGGGTGAGGACTATGATCTTGCCGGGATGATCGTGGGGATCGTTGACAAACCCGACATTCTTGATGGTGCGAAGGTCAGGCGGGGGGATGTGCTTATCGGACTCCCGTCAACGGGTCTGCACACGAATGGCTTCTCACTTGCCCGGGCCGTGCTGCTGAAGAAGTATCGCGTCAGTCAGCGTGTTCCGGAGCTGGGGGCGACGCTCGGGAACGCGCTGCTCGCAGTCCATCGGTCGTATCTGAATCCCATCCGGCCGCTGCTCAAGAAGCCCTGGCTACATGGACTCGCCCACATTACGGGCGGCGGGATTGTCGGGAACACGATGCGTGTCGTGCCGCGCGGCCTGCGGCTCCGGATTGACTGGGACGCCTGGGAGCGCCCGGCACTCTTCACTCTTATACAAAAACTGGGAAGCGTGCCGGAAGAAGACATGCGGCGGACATTCAATCTGGGGATTGGACTCATCCTGCTGGTTCAAGCTGACTTCGCCGATGCGGCGCTCAGGGCGCTACGGCGGGGCGGGGAGAAGCCGGTTGTGCTGGGGGAGGTGTCGGGGAACTCTCGCGGCGTTCAAGCACACGCGTGACTTCCTGCATAAATGTCTTCCAACGCGTGATGTCTTCGTTGTACCAGAGGTACGTCGACTCGAATACTTCCCTCGAAATGCCGGCGTGTTCCAGAACAGTTGCGGCATTGGCCTGTGCGGTGATGGGATCGGCTCCTGAGTTCCGGGACCTTTGGGATTCCTGAAGCAGGTCGCAGTAGGCACTCACGAAAGGGGCCTCGTCGAGAATCCCCGCAGGGCGCTTGTCAGACTGGCACGAAACCAGGCAGAAGAGGCAGAGTATTAGAAGAATGCGGCGCATGCTCTGCAAGGATACGGGTTTGCCCGGTGTAAATCAACCTGAAGATCCCTGCACGAAGATCCCTGGACGAATGACCCTGCACGAAGGTCACCTGCACGAA
>JAGDMK010000243.1 GCA_017860635.1 Bacteroidota bacterium | reverse complement strand
GTATCTGTCGAGCCCGAGCTTGCTGCCCACCCAGAGTACGCCACTCCTGTCTTCGTACAGGGCGGTCACGGCATTGTCCCGTATACTCGACGTGTCGTTCACGTCGTGCCTGTGCGGCACGAAGCCATACCCATCGTGTCGATAGAGGCCATAGTACGTGCCGAACCACAGATAGCCAGTCCGATCCTGGAGGATACACGTCACATTGGTAGGCATTCCCTGCTCAACGGAGAGCCGTTCGAAGATGAGATCCTGCTGCTGAGGGTGTGCCAGACCGGAGAGAAGGACGAGTGCAAGAGCAGTCAAGAGAACGGATTTCGGCAGGGACGTACTGCAGGGCATCAGCGTGACTCCCCTTTCCGCATGCAGACAAGCGGCTTTGCTATGCCTGGTACAGGAGCGGTGCCGCCTTCAGACCGGGGAGTGCAGATGAGGGCAAAAAGCAGGTGCGCTTCCAGGCCGGCAACGGGACCGTCGATCCACATTCGACCGTAGTTCGCGTGGGGGAATCATATTGAAGTTCATTGCAAATGTCAAGGGTTTGACACTTCGCCCGCAATAGCGCTACCATGCTGAAACAGTGCTCACGAATAGAGTTTGCCGCCGTGAGATGAGGGGGCCGGATGCCCGGCGCCTGCACTCACTCGACCCACAATACCGGCTGACGCAGGGGCATTGATCTGATGACCTCCGGGACCACCGGATCGGGATCTAATGTCTTCCAGAGTTCGAGGTACGCGGACTTCTTGAATGCAGCGCCAGCAAACAGCAGGAAGTGATGCCTCACGGGGTAGTCCTCGAAATATGCCACGTCGCGGGCATATGGCCATGAGGATCGGTCTTTCAGGTAGGGGAAGAGGAATTCCATCGCGCGCAGCATGCTCCGGCCATCGGGAAGAACGGTGCCCCACAGGTTGGCTCCGGGCTTCGTCAGAATCTGACAGATCGTGGCCATTCCTTCGAGATTGAAGATCGAGTAGTTGTAGGGTTTTGTACGCTTTAACTCGAGAGGAAAACTCCCGTCGCCGGCCATCTGCCCGGGGAGCAGAACTGTGATAAATCTCTCACGACAGTAATTCATCGCCATTGTGTCCCCGACAAGGTGTGCGAACGCAGCGACCTGTGCCACCCACCAGGTGCCGTGGTTGTTCTTCGCCTCACGTTCATCGATCCCGAATTGATGCTTCGTCAACCATGTCAGGTATTCGGCAAACCATTCCTTGACCGCGCGGACGTCTGCCGGGCTGAAGGAGGCAGAACCAGAGAGGACCTCAACCGCTCGAGCCACCTCGATCAGGTGAATTGTGTCGATGATGCCGATCCCTCTTCCTGTGACTCTCCCTTTGATGGCCTGGGCATACTTCAAGTGTGGCAGCATCATGCTGGATTCGTCGACAAACCATGCTTTCAGATGCCGTACGGCGTGTGCGGCATACTTTTCATCGCGGGAGAGCTTGTAAGCCGCGGCCAGGGAGGACACCGCAGCCGAGAATCGCATCATCATCTCGCGGTGTTTGGTGAAGTTCTCAGGGTTCGACATCCCATCGCGTTGTATGTATGGTCCGTCGGGATTTGCAGGATCCGGCCACCAGTAGTCACCTTCTGAATAGAACTCATGCAGACCTCCTGCGCTGCGGGGGCAGGTGTAGGCAGTGATGGTTAACGGCGGTTCGCGGAGGTACATCTCAGCCATCCTGAGGACACGGTCTGATTCGAAGGCAGCCACGGTGGCGCTGGTGGTTTGCATTGGATTATCCTGCTCAGGCCCGGGCGTTGCGACGTCGACACGTGCGATGGCTGCGTTCAGCATCAGGAGAAGCAGGGTTAGAGAGATCATCAGACTCATTCGGGGTCCCCGATTCATGAGTTGCTTCATTGCGGAGTCCCGTGCCGCAACTGCACTCTGGGTGGCCTCCATTTACCTCTTTGAGAAGCGGGCAACAAAACCTCCACCGTTCACCAGATCGATTGGCATGGTATCGACCGCCCAGTTTGCCGCCGACTCAATTTTTACGCCAGCGCTGTCCTGCGCGTCGTCGCGCACAAGAACCGTCTGGTACGAACCGGGACCGAGAAACGAAAGCGGTATCTTGAGTCTCCGCGGAGTCAGGGCATTCATGATCGCCAGGAACCACGTATCACCGGTCCGTCGCGCAAAAGCGACACACTCACCTATCTTCGAATCAGGCAGGACAATTGTCTCGTCCCATATTGCGGGGATGCTCTTGATCACTTCGACCGCCGGGTTGTCCAGGATGCTCTGCGGATGGGCCGCAACGGTCAGAAGCGGGCTGGAGTAGACGACCAGGCTGGCAATCTGGTGCGGGACGCTTGAATCCCGCCGGCGTTCATTGAAGACCATGGTGGTATAATCCGCCGGCCCGGCCAGGTAACGCGTGAACGGAAGGATGGTCTGGTGTCGCGCGCGTTCCATCATGCGGCTGGATTCCATCCCCCGGATTGCTTCACGGACCATTTCGTTGGGCCATGTGCGCTCGCGGCCGGTCGGCTTGTTTGCACCATGAAAGACAAGCATGATCCGGTGCTGCGCTGCCTTGCGAAGCAGATCATCATAGAGGTCGACAACCTCCTTCGCCTCGTGATCAAAGAAATCGATCTTCGCTCCCACCACGCCGAGATCATGAAGCATCGCAAAGAACTCGTCCTGATCCTTTGCAGTGCGCAGTTGCCTGCTATGCTTCCAGAACCAGACGCCGACTCCCTGTGCCCGAGAATACTCCACCAATTCCTTTCTCTGTTCCGTCGTCCAGCGGCTCCAGACGCCTTCGATCACGTGGTGTTCAAACCCGAGCCGTCCAGCCAACCGGGAGAATTCCTTCAAGCCTTCGAACGATCCGTCTCCCCCATCCACGTAACGCCAGACGGCACGGCCGGATTTGAGCCAGGAGGTCCGCACCCCGTCGGGAAAAAGGGCAGGATCAGGGGGTGGACAGAGATTCGGGAGAATGGTACTGTTGACAAGGGTGTTCAAATCCCGGCTGACCATCACAACACGCCAGGGTGTTGTTATCGGCCCGGCAATCGCGGCCGGTCTCCCCAACCGTCGTGCTTCCTCTCTTCCATACCGGAGTTCGAATGGATAGTTGAGCGGCTGACGATGCCCCAGACCGACGACCCAGCCGCAGCGGCCATCAGCCTCGAGAGCCATACCGCTGTAGTTCGTGAGGTTCGCTTCGGTCACCGAAGCGTACCCTGCACCGTGCGGCAGCTCGATCGTCACCGGCGGGCCTGCCCATTGCCCGGGAGGTATCTCGGAAATTTCCTGCCGTTGATATGCTGCTTCATAGTGGCCGTCCATGTCATGCGACCACACGGTGGAGCCAGCAGGTATGACAAAGGTGGTGTATTCGTCCGGCACACGGGAGACAGAATCGCTCCCCGGGAGAACATGCCGGAACGCGACACCGTCATTGAACGCCCTTATCTCCAGGGTGAAGTCGTATTGGGTGAGATCGTGTTGCAGGACAATGCGGGCGCCATTGCATCTGTTCGTTGCCACGGAGTGGGCGCCGCGAAAGGGATATGTTTCGTCAATCGCGTAGCGTTCCAGCGCCTTGAAAACAACCCCGGATGACAGGTCATAGCCGTCGACCCTCATGACAATGGGAGAGGTTTGGATCACCTTCACGCTTTCCATGGTCACCGTGAAGGTCAGGCGTTCCGCGTTGGAAAGGAGCGCGAACCGTACCCTGGCGTCTGGACTGACAACCTCGACCTCCTGCATCGGTAGGACGCGAATCAAGCGTCTGGTCTTCTGTTCCTGCTGCGCATGCACAACTGCGCACAATGTGAAGGCGCATCCGGCGAAAAGCATCACGGCATTATGGCATATTCGCATGGCAGTTCTCCCTGGCAGTTGGCACGCGTCCCGGTTCTCCGTGCAGCCCTCTACTCTTTCAGGACAAGACCATCCTTCACCTTTTCGAAGATCCATATCTTTTTCCCTGACCGCGGTTCGACAGAGATTTCAACAGCGCCATCGGCCATCCGACGCACAACGGCAGATCCGGCAATCTGCTGTGCTTCCTTCTGGTCACCGACCGGGAGCAGGAGGGAAACAATCGTTGATGTGTTTGCTTTCGTTTTCACGATCGCTTCGACATAGGGAAGCCACGTAAGCCGGGCGTTCTCGGTCACGGGGATGTTGGGTATTTTTCCTTCTACGACCCTGCATTCGTTGTCCAGCGCCAGGCAGATCAGCGCCATGTTGTGCCGCCTGCCGTCGGAGAGATACACATGGTTGTCCAGAACCCGGTATTCTCCGATATCTGTTGTGCCCTGCGCTCCATCAGCACCTGGAGTTGCGCGGGGGCGGGCTGTTCGCCGGAATTCTCGGCCTGTTCCGCTGCCGACACCCGGGAAGAACCTCGCACGTACGTCAGCACCCGCTTGGGTCTCGATTTCATCAAGAACGACCGTGATGACCGGCTTTTCGAGAATGATGTGCCGTTTCCACCGTTTCAATTCTTTTCCCGGATAGGCATGCGTCGGATCCATCATCACGTAATCACGCTCTGCACCGGTGCGGAACTCCAGAATGCGCCCCCCAACACCTTCTTTCCACGGCTGGTTCTTCTTCTTGGCAATGATCTGCCCTTCCCCGTTCACGGTGATCACATTATGCCCTGCGCTCGTTGCATAGGGATAGCCATAGCGATCTTCGCTGAAATAGAGTTCATCGTATGCCATGCGGCCCAGATCTCTGACAAAAGCAACATCGTGCCAGGTGACGATGAAATGCCCGCAATCCAGATGGCCGTGGTGAGGATCGTCATTGAAGCCGGCCTTGCACGCAACGGTGACAGTCGATGGATCCAGAAAGTCGCTTCTCATGAGGGCCCAGTCGATGCTCCGGAACACCCTGGATGCCTGGCCGGGTTTGACCGGAGCTATGGAGGTCCGGGGCCAGAGAATGTCGTAGATTTCAGAACCCTCTCCGAGGAACTTCTGTCTGTACCATGCGCCCGTCGCATTGCCGGACTCTTCCACTATCTTGTCGACCACATACG
>JAGDMK010000005.1 GCA_017860635.1 Bacteroidota bacterium | reverse complement strand
GCACTGATCAATGAAACGTCTCCGGATCGTCGTTCTTGGATATGTCGTGCGCGGACCGCTCGGTGGATTTGCGTGGCATCACCTGCAGTACGTCATGGGCTTGAAGCAACTGGGACACGACGTCTACTTTGCGGAGGACAGTGACGACTATGAAGCGTGCTACAACCCGTCGGATGACACAACAGGCAAAGATCCGAGCTATGGGCTCCGATTTGCCGGTGCTGCCTTTGAACAGCTTGGGCTCGGGGACCGGTGGGCCTATTACGATGCGCATACAGCACGATGGTTGGGGCCCTGTCGTGACCGGATGGTCGCTATCGCCTCGAGCGCAGACATCGTGCTCAATGTCTCGGGCGTGAATCCATTGCGATCATGGCATGAAAAGGCGGAGATCCGTGTCTTGATCGACACAGACCCGGCATTTATGCAAATCCGGCACCTCACGAACCATGCCGCACAAGCACTTGCAGAGGGTCACAACAGCTACTTCTCCTTCGGCGAGAATGTCGGCCTGCCACAATCCGGCATTCCCGACGATGGTTTCGCATGGCAGCCGACCCGGCAACCTGTTGTTCTCAGCGCATGGAGGACCACCCCCGGGCCGGCAGTCGGGAAGTTCACGACGGTCATGCAATGGGACAGCTATCCGATGAGGGAATTCAACGGACAAAAGTACGGGTTGAAATCGGATTCCTTCACCTCCTACATGGATCTCCCCGACCGTGTGGGGCAGATCTTCGAGCTTGCGCTCGGCAGCCGCACAGCACCGAAGGATCTTCTCCGGTCGAGGGGTTGGGCGGTGATCGATCCGCGGGGACCGACGAAAAATCCGGTGACCTACCAGCGCTACATACGACGATCCAAGGCCGAGTTCTCCGTAGCCAAACATGGCTACACCGTCAGTCGGAGCGGATGGTTCAGTGAACGAAGTGCAGCGTATCTCGCGAGCGGCCGCCCTGTGATCACCCAGGACACGGGGTTTACGGATTGGCTGGACGCGCCGGGAGGCGTGCTCCCCTTCACCTCCGCTGAGATGGCCGTGGAGAAGATACGGGACGTGCTCGGGAATTACGAGCAACACTGCAGGTCTGCACGAGAAGTTGCGGAAGAATACTTTGATTCGCGCAAAGTCCTGGCCTCGCTCATCGAACGCGCAACGTGACGGAGAATGAAATTCCAATCCATACCAATCACCAGAAGGAGAAACGAATGCACACAAAGACCGCCGTTGTCACCGGAGGCGCTGGATTTCTTGGCTCTCATCTCTGCGATCGCCTGCTGGCAGACGGGATGAACGTCGTAGCAGTCGACAATCTGCTGACAGGGAGCATCGACAACATCGCTCATCTGCTGGGGAATCCATCATTCCAGTTCCGGAAAGCCGATGTCACGGATTTCATTTACTATCCGGGCCAGGTCGACTACGTGTTCCATTTCGCGTCGCCGGCAAGTCCGATTGATTACCTCAAGTTCCCTATCCAGACGCTGAAAGTGGGGTCCCTTGGGACTCACAAAGCACTCGGATTTGCGAAATCAAAGGGGGCGCGATTCCTGCTTGCGTCTACTTCAGAGGTATATGGCGATCCGGCAATCCATCCTCAGGTGGAGGAGTATTGGGGGAATGTCAACCCGATCGGTCCCCGGGGGGTGTATGATGAAGCCAAACGCTTTGCCGAGGCGATGACCATGGCGTATCACCGCCATCACGGTGTGGAAACCCGGATTGTCCGCATCTTCAATACTTTTGGCGAACGGATGCGCATCGACGACGGACGGGCGATTCCGGCGTTTGTCTCCCAGGCGATCTCGGGAGAGGATCTGACCGTGTTCGGCGATGGTTCTCAAACGAGAAGTGTCTGCTACGTCAGCGACCTGATCGACGGCATCGTCAGGCTTATGCACTCGGACTACTCCCTGCCGATGAACATCGGGAATCCGGATGAGATCACGATGCTGCAGCTCGCCCGCGAAGTGAAAGAACTGACCGGGACCACGAATGAGATCGTCTTCATGCCGCTCCCGACGGACGATCCGAAGGTCCGCAGGCCTGATATCACCAAAGCGCAGCAGATCCTCGGCTGGAATCCAACCGTCGATAGACGATTGGGGATGCTTCGGACGATCGAATACTTCCGCGCAACAATGTCCGTTCCAACCTCCGTTCGTCTGGTATCATAAAGAACTATTCCTCGCACATTTCAGGAATCAGGATGAGAATTTCCATCATAGGCACTGGGTACGTTGGACTGGTGTCCGGCATTTGTTTTGCCGAAATGGGCAACTATGTCACGTTCATGGATGTCGACCGGGAAAAACTCGGCACCTTGCAGTCAGGTCGACTCCCGATCTATGAACCCGGATTGGAATCGCTGCTCGAGCGCAACCAGCGGGAGCATCGTGTCGCATTCACCAGATCACTCACGGAGGCTGTTGAGCATGCCGAAGTGATCTTCCTGACGCTTCCAACGCCACCGAACGACGACGGTTCGGCGAACCTCTCATCTGTTCTCCAAACCGTGCATGAATTGTCAACGCTCATCAAGCGCTATACGGTGATTGTCACGAAGAGCACGGTCCCGGTGGGCACTGCCAGCCGCCTCCGGGAGGTACTCGAATCACGAGGACTGAAAGCAGGCCAGGATTTCGACGTCGTGTCAAATCCGGAATTTCTGCGCGAGGGGGTGGCGGTGAACGATTTCCTGAAACCGGAGAGGGTTGTGATCGGGACCGCCAGCGCAACGGCAGGGGAGATTATGAAAGGACTGTACGAGCCGTTTGTCCGCAACGGCAATCCGATCCTGGTGATGGACGAACGGTCCGCAGAGCTGGTGAAATATGCGTCAAACGCATTCCTTGCAATGAAGATCAGCTTCATCAATGAGATCGCTAATGTCTGTGAAAAGGTGGGCGCGAACGTGGATCGGGTCAGGGCGGGCATGGGCAAAGACAGCCGAATTGGCCCGCAGTTTCTCTACCCGGGTCTCGGGTATGGCGGAAGCTGCTTTCCCAAGGACGTGCAGGCACTGGATTTCCTGGCTTCTGAAAATGACTACAGCTTTGAAATCCTGAAAGCCGTGCTTCGCGTGAACGAACACCAGCGTGACCTTTTCGTGAACCGCATCGTGGATTTCTATGAAGGGGATGTCTCGGGCAAGCGGTTTGCGTTGTGGGGACTTGCGTTCAAACCCAACACCGACGACGTGCGGGAGGCGCCCGCACACAGCATTGCCAGGGGCCTGACCGAACGTCATGCCTCGGTGATAGCGTATGACCCGGAAGCCATGGAGAATTCAAGACGGGCGCTCGGCGATTCGATCGAATATGCGGGCGACATGTATGCTTCGCTTTCCGGTGCAGATGCACTCATCATCGCGACTGAATGGAATGAATTCCGGAACCCCGATCTGAATTTCATCCGCAGGACACTGGAACGACCGGTCATTTTCGATGGCCGCAATTTGTTCGAACCTGACCGTCTCGCCGAGATGGGGATAGAATATCACAGCATCGGCCGGCAACATATACCTGCGGCAGATTCCAGAGTCAATAGGCGCTCCCTCGGACACGAGGCAGCATAGTTGCGTTCCCGCAGGTGAAGAGGTCAAGAGCGGTTGAGCTCGCACGCGTGCCCCCGATCAGCACCCCAGACCTTTGGCGCTGGCCACTGTCGGCGCGGCACGCCACTGCATCGTGTTGAACAGACTCGAGACATTCTTCATGCCGGGGAGGAAACTCCTCTCACTACTGCATTTGGTACTGTTCGTCTCGGTGGGCGGATTCGGACAAGGCAACACTGTGAGGATCATATTCGAGGCAAATCCTGGCCGCACCAGTGTGATCGGGATCTTTCAGTCCAACGGTATTGCCTACGCCTCGCTTACCGACATTGCAGAAGTGTGCTCTCTCCCTCTTTCGCACGATCTCGCGGCCCGCAGAGCTGTTCTCGGCACCCCCGACCGGTATCTGATTCTCTCTGATCGAGCCGCCGTCGCTGTCGCTATAGTTGCGGGCAACGGATCGACAGACCACCGGCTCTCGGCAAGTGTGATCTCTGTAAATGACAACTTCTTTGTGCCGCTCGAATCATTGCTTCCGGTCCTTCGCTCTGCGTTCGGAATTGTCGGTGTGTACGATGCGGAGAATCTCACGTTGCGCCTCGGAATAACCGCAATCCTGGATAGCAACACTCCGCCGAATCAGCACCAGCCTCGCGGTCCGAAGGCAGCTTCTATACGGCCAACCCCAGCCACCGCTTCCGCCACGACCCCTCCATGGATTCCAAGGCTCTTTGTGGACTGCAAGAACGGATGTGATGAGGATTTTCTGAAAACAGAACTGACGTTTGTACACTACGTGCGGGACAAGGAGCTGGCAGATGTGCACATGCTCGTCACCACGAAAGCGGCAGGCAACGGGGGAAAAGAATACTCCTTGAACTTCGTCGGCTACAAGGGGTTTTCCGGACTGGTCGATACTCTCAGGTTCTACACACTGGCATCAGACACGGACGAGTTGATCCGACAGAAACTCACAACCACCGCCAAGCTGGGGCTCACGCGATACCTCGCACGTACACCTCTCGGCCTCCACGCCAGGATCGACTTCCCTGATTGGAATGCGCCCGCTGCTCCACGCGTCGATCCGTGGGACAGCTGGGTATTCAACACCGATATCAGCGCCGAATTGCAGGGGGAGAAATCAAGCAAGGACATGAAATTCGGAGGTTCTGTCTCAGGCAGCCGCGTGACACAGCTCCTGAAAATCAGACTGGGCTATTCCATGAGCTACGCGGAGAACAGGTTTGACTTTTCCGGTTCCACCATCCTTAGTGTTGCACGAAGCGAAAAGCTGTCTTCGTTGTTCGCCATTGGATTAGGCGAACACTGGTCAGTAGGCCTCTTCGGCGAGCTCTCTTCCTCTACGTACGACAATTCGAAGCTGTGGGCACATGTGGCGCCTGCAGTGGAGTTTGACCTCTTTCCCTATTCGGAACACAGCCGCCGACAATTCCCTCTCACGTATCGCCTGGGCTACATCTTCGCGTCGTATCTTGAGGAAACGATATACGACCGCACGAACGAGTCACTCTATTTGCACTCGCTTTCGATCGGACTTGACTTGAAGGAGCTCTGGGGAACCATCCATATCCAGGCAGAAGTATCGCAGTATCTGCACGACCTCACCAAGCACCGGATTGAGTTTGAGAGCAAGCTTTCCATCAGGCTCTGGGAGGGCTTTTCCCTCTGGACCGCCGGAACAGTCTCGATTGTCCACGATCAGCTGGGTCTTCCGAAATCTGGAGCGACTCCTGATCAGGTTCTCTTGCACCGGAAGGAACTCGAAACGAGTTACTACTACTATGGAGGAATTGGCATCAGCTTCACGTTCGGATCCATTTACAGCAACATCGTGAATCCGCGGTTCGGGGATTAGCGTTTCACGACCAGGCCACGCCAATCACTGAAGGCCGCAGCGCATTTCGAATGCACGACCTGCGGTATGGCAGATGGAATGAGTCTATTGCCGTGGGTTTGGCTTTAGAAGGAGATGGTGGAAACCGAAACTGAAATCGGTAGCCGGAGGCCAGTCCCTTCAGACTGTGCCTCCGGTCGATGTGTGTTCACGCAAGAGCGATGAGGTCACAGGAAGCGGACTGGGATGTGCCAGCCATGCCTGCGACTTGCCGCTGATTTATTACTTCTTCCCTTTCCACTCATTGATGAGTGCATCCAGCTGACCCGTATTGGCTTTGGGATCCTTTGCTTTGGCAAGTTTCACTGCCTCTTCTCCCAGCGCAATCGCGTCCGCATTCTTCCCCATCTTCGCCAGCACTTCGGCCTTCACCTGGAGCGTGCGGGGGTTCTTCTCCAGTGCGATCGCCCGGTCGGCCCACCCGAGCCCTTCGGTGAGATACATGCCGTTGTCCGCAGCAAACTTCGCTGCGCTGGCGAGCATCTGCCAGTTGCCAACCGATGCCTGAATCTTTGACAGCGTATTGAATTCCATCGGCAGAGAAAGGCGCACCTTCTCCCAGGCCAGCTCGAGACGGGCGGACGTCGGCGTGAGATCCTTGAATGTGAACGTCATCCACTCTTCGTGTGGTCCCGCTTCGGGTTTCACTGCAACTGTGAGAGTGTCGAATTTGGGATCGTAGATGCTCCCCCAGTTCTTGACTTCACTGTTGAGGATGAACTTCCAGTCACCCGTCTGGTACGGGAAGACCACCAGTCGGTAGGTCCCTGCACCGATCTTCTTCCCCGCGATCGTCACTTCATCACTCAGGGTGAGGAGCGTCGGCTCGTTGGCACCGGCACGCCAGGCCTCGTTGTACTTCACCACGTTTCCCCAGATCTGGCGTCCTTTGACGCCCGGCCGGTGATAGGTCACAGAGACTTCACTCAGCCCGACAAACTGAGACACCTTGGCCCCCTGACTCAGCCGCGGAACGCGGGGAGTGGTCTGAGACCATACTGAACCGGCATACACAGCCAGAGCAAGGACAATTGCCACAATGCGTTTCATACGTGCCTCCTATCGTGAGTACTGGTCAATTACACGTTCAATCGCCGCGCTGCACACGGGGTCAAAGTCCACGAGACTCAATGAGAACATTCTGCAATCAAGGGATGGGCGATAGAGGCCGCGTGACACGTACCCTGCTCCCTCGAAGACTCCTACCTTTCCGGCGAACCCCGGTGAACGAAGGATCACCGATGATGCGCGGTAGAGCGGTTCCCGCTTTTCGTAGTAGTCGGGAGCCAGCCGGTCCAGTTTTCCCCGGAGTGTCTCGATGCTGTCGAATGCCGCTTTCTGCCACACCGTAGGGACGGCAATCCCGGGAGTGAGAAACTCTTTCCACTTCACGTTCTGCTTATCCAGCAGTGCGGTGATGTTCGGCTCCCACGGCTCGACGCCGGCGGGATAGAACTCGTTGTATCCGGTTTCCGCATTGTAGTACTCGTCTCCCAGCCCGCCGAACGAATGACCGAACTCGTGCACGTACACATAATCCATCTGCCACTTCTGGCTGTCCTTTTCTTCCTTCGTGTACGTTGTCGTATACTGGTTGAAGATCCCTCCCCCGCCGTACCGTGTGTCGTTGACGATGATACAGAGATGGTCATATGGGGCCGCCGCTGCGATATCGCGCAGGGTCCGGTTTTCCGTGGTCAGGGCATACCGGGGAGACCCGAACGTATTATACGCGCAACCAAGCGCATTCGATTTCCAGACGTTCTTGTCCGGCACGTCAATTCCCGATTCATCGGACACGACCTCTATCGTCCACACGTTGAAGTCCTTCTTCCTCTGCGCGAAGGGGCGCGTGCCGAACATCACCTCATTGAAATGCGCGGCGTCTTTCCGGAATTTCTCCAGATCGGCCTTGCTGTAGCCGTCTCCGAGGATGAGGATGTCCACCTTCTGCGTTGACGGACCGTTCTGCATCAGCGCTTTCACGGCAAAGGGAGCCGGACGCTTTTCACGGCGGACCACCGTGGGGTCAACCGGATCAATGACGGTCGAGAACAATTCCCGGAATACCAGCCGCTTGTCCCGCCGCGAGATGCTTACCTGAACCGCACGGAGGGGAAATGGAAAACGCACCGTCTCTCCAAATGTCCGGTACACCCCCGCTGCTGCTTCGTCCGTCGTCTGCCACTCATTGAAGACCGATGAGAACCCGCGTGAGTAAATGAGCACGTTCGTCGCCCGGTCGTAGACGCGAACAAGAAACTCCCCAAGGTTCAGCGTGTCCAGGAGCTGCGTCTTCGATCCGGGCCACGGCCCCTCCTCGTAGACGCAATCGAGACTGAACCGCTCCTCGCCTTTCGTCCCTGTGTGGTAGTAGTCGACACGCATGGTTGACGCGCCGAAGTACCGGGAGTAGGCATCCGCAGCCTGCGCTGCTGCCACCGAACCCGCGGAAGTCATCCACAGCAGACCGAAGCCGACAAGGCCGGCAAGACAGAATATTCGCAACCGCATGTATCTCTCCTCTGGTGTTAGTGCATGAAGAAGAAACGAAGAATCTCCGGGACTCGTTCCCGCCAGCTTGGCCAATCGTGCCCGTCGCTGGTTTCAGCGTAGAGATGCTGGATGGGGAGCGCATCAACCTGCCTGCTGAACTCACGGTTCAATGTCAGGAAACGGTACTGCTCCGACACGATGTCGAAGAGGCCGCATTGCTGATAGAGACGGAATCCGGACGGAAACGGCGCTGAGCGTTTGCGGACATCCAACAGCACGGAAAGTATGGGGGTGATGGTGGGAGACTGTCCGGAACATAGGCCGAATACATCCGGACGTGCAAGCCCTGCTGCAATGGCCACATGACCGCCGTGTGAGATGCCCATTGTGCCGCGCTTCGCTGAGACAGGTGCAACCGGATAGCGCTGTTCAATCATCGGCACCAGCTCGTCGGCAAGGGCATTGATGAATGGGGTGAGCTTGGCGCCGGCATACTCCGCGCTTCGCTCAACAGGCGGGACAAACACTGCAACAACCGGGGGAAGTTCGCGGGCGGCGAGCATATTCTCCAGAATGGTGGTCACAGCCATGTACCGGAGCGCCGACTCGCCGTCATGGATATATATGCTGGGCAGATCGGCTGAGACAATGTCCCCGGGCTGTTTCGCAGGCGTTCGAGCGTGATCGACGCGGCTCACCCCGGGGGGAACATACACTATCACCCTCCTTGCCCGCAACGTGGTGTCACGCGGAGTGAACAGCAGCGTGTCCAGCGTTCCGTGAGGCACTTCGGCGCGGACTGCTGTCCAGTGCGTTGCGACAAACCCGGGCATGACCGCCTCCGAGTTTGAGAAGTCCCCGTTCGCCGTCCGGCGGACATTGCCCGGATCGAGCATCGACCTCCCGTTGACGACCAATTGGTATTCCAGCCGCGCATCGCGGGGAACGGTATAGCGCTTGTAGAAGATCGACGGTCCGGATTCTGTTGCCGCACACCGAATCTGATCCATGCGTGCGGGTTTGCTCCATCCGTCCTGCAGTGCCCCGTTGACGAACACGCTGTCCGCGACACCATACCACACAAATGTGAGCAGAGTGTCCGACTCCACGAGAGGAAGTGCTCGTCCGGCGAGGAACGTCTCGACATGAGCGGTGCGCTGTGCGGGAGGCATCGGTCCGATCTGCCGGAGCAGTCCGTCGAATGAGAGGCCCTGTGCGAGGAGGAGCGTGGGTACGAGGAGCAACAGATGTGTCATGCGGGACTGTCTCCGATCACTCGATGTGCGCAGATCTCGTGTCTTGACATTAGTCAAACGCCGTGGGTCTGGCCGGATCCGCAAGATGGGCCTGGATCTCAGCCAGGTGCCGTTCGTTTGTCCGCGCGGATGAGAGCTGTGGTATACTGGTAAACGGGAAGAACCGCGCGTCAAGTGTCTCATCGCTCCCGCGGATCTCTCCCCCGAGCACATCACAGAGAAACACTACTTTATATGCATGATAGAATGCCTGAGGGATGCCGCTCCGGTTCGCGTCAAACACGCCGACCACCTTGCGCGGGCGGACCACGAGTCCGCTTTCCTCAAGCACTTCGCGAGCCACCATCACCGAAGGAAGCTCACCCACATCGGCCCATCCGCCCGGCATGCACCACCGGCCGTCTGCACGCTCCTGAACCAGCAGAATGCTGTTTTCGCGCACCACGGCGCCCCGAACATCCACTTTCGGGGTTGCGTATCCGGGTTGCTGCATGAAATCCTCGGTGAGCGCATCCACGGAAGCTCCCGTCGAGTGCGCGGTGATCTCTGCAGCAAGCTCCATCAACCGTCTGTAGCGCGCGAGATCATACTCGCCCACGGCAAAGGTCAGACCCGTCTGGGCGAGCGCCTGCAGTTCCCTGGCCCAGATCAGCCACTGCGATTCGCCGTTCACGTTATCCACGGCGCGCCAGTACCTGTTGTTCGTACGAGTGGATCGCTTCGCGCAGGGCCTCGCCCGTCGGCACGTCTTCCCGGGAACAGTAGTAATCCCAGACGACGCCGACAGGCATGGTCTTCAGATCCTCCAGAAGCGCCATGCGCGCGAACAGATTGCCTTCCGCTTCAAGTGCAGTGAGCCGTTCCCGGGGTTCAAGCAACGCGCGCAGGAGGGCTTTGAGCGTGGATCGTGATCCGAGGACCCAGGCCCCGATGCGGTTCATGCTGCCGTCGAAGAAATCCAGGGCGATGCGGACACGGCCCAGCGCGTCCGCCCTTACGATCTCTTCCGCAAGCGTTGTTATTTCATCATTCATGATCACCACGTGGTCGCTGTCCCAGCGAACGCCCCTGCTCACATGGAGGAGGAGGTCGTCCGTGTAGTGCAGCAACGCAGAGACCTTGTCCGCGACGGATTCGGTGGGATGGAAATGGCCAAGATCCAGGCAGAGCATCAGGTGGTGAGCCAGGGCATAGCCCATGTAGAACTCATGGGACCCTACGACGAACGACTCGCTCCCGATGCCAAACAACTTGCTCTCCACGGCATCCCGCAGGTCGTCCTTGTCGTAGGGACGTGCGTAGATTGCGTCCAGCGACTCCTTCAGGATCGTGCGATGCAGATGGCGGCGCACGGTGATGTCTTTTGCGCCGTCGGGAATCCAGAGATTATGCACGCATGCCGTACCCAGAGTCTTTCCGATGACAGCACCGATCTCCCTGCACCGGCGGACATGCTCGATCCAGAAATTCCGGATGCCCGTGTCCGTACTGCTGAGCGTGAACCCGGTATCCGCCCGGGGATGCCCGAAGCACGTCGCGTTGAAATCCAGGCCCAGGTGGTGCTCGCGGCACCAGTCCATCCAGCTCAGAAAGTGTGCCGGTTCGATCTGATCCCGATCGACAACCCGCGAGCCGAAATCCCCGTACATCGCGTGGAGGTTCAACCGGTGGGATCCCGGAATCAGGCTGTATGCCTTCTGAAGGTCGCCGCGCAATTCGTCGATCGTCCTGGCCGCCCCTGGATATGCACCTGTCACCTGGATCCCGCCCGAGGATGCCGCGTCGGGCTTGCGCTCAAAACCGTGCACATCGTCGCCCTGCCAGCAATGCAGGGACAATGCGATGGAGCGAAGTGAGGCGAGGGCCTGATCTACCTCGACGCCGAGCGCCGCATACTGGTCGCGTGCGCGTGCAAATGCTGATTCAAGTGGTTCTGCCGTGTTCATGGGAAAGTTCCGGTGATTGGTCGGCGGTTGCGTGCCAGCCCGATGACAGACGATGTGCATGTGTATGCTCCGGCCGTTCCGGTACATGCCCGTCAGACTGCTTCGGTGTTCAGGATCGGAACGGAGTCGTTGCCCCCGGAGCGTCGCAGCACGGGGGGACTGTGCACGGTTGTGTATTGTAAGAATACCCGCCGACAATTGCAAAACAGTCCTGACAGCCGCTCTTCAGTTGATTCTGCTCCGGGAACTCCGTACCATGTCGCACACCATTCATCATCCTGGAGCCTCCATGAAACCGTTCGCCGTTGTCTCTGTCCTCGGGCTGCTGGTCATTGCCCTTCTTCTTCCAGTCTGCGCCCAGGAAACCGTCAAGGAATCATCCACCGGGAAGACCTTCCCCGTGCAGCTCACCATCACCCACGAGGGGAAATCATATCCGGTGACCCTGACCGGAACGACTGTACGAAAGAAGGTGGTGTTCAAGGTCTATGGCATGGCGCACTATGCCCAGGATCCTCAACCTGGCAAGACCGAAGAACTCCTCGCCGCGATGCTGACCGACGGAAAGGCGAAACAGATCACGATGGAGTTTGTCCGCGATGTGGATGTGGCCAGCATCCAGAAAGCGTACCGTGACGGCTTTGCAGAAAACGCCACCGTCGACGAAGCCAAAGCGATCGCTCCTCTGATCGAAACCTTCCTCAAATACTTCACCAAGGATGTAAAAGAGAACGACCGGTTTGTGCTGCGCTGGCTCCCCGGCGGCACGATACTGGCACAGACGCAGGGAACGGACCACCCGGCTATCACCAACACAACATTCGCCCGAGTGCTCTGGTCCATCTGGCTCGGCGACGACTCCATAGTAGATCAGGACGATCTGGTTTCGCGCTTCGCGAAGTAACCATACTACCGTGCGAGCACGGCAGAGACGGGGTCGCCAGGGAAGACTTCGATGAAGAAATACGTTGCAGTGTGTCTGTGTGCCGCGTTCCTGATCCCCCTGTACGGCTCGGCGGAGACCGTCATCCTCTCCGGGTCCGTCAAGCACAAGACCACCTCTGTCCCGTTGGATTCCGTCACGATTGAGATTCTCAACGAGAGCAATCCGTCCGAGCGGTACACGGTGCAAACAGATGCCCTCGGTCTCTGGTCATACACACTGACGAGCACCGGTGTTGAAGAGCGCGCCTCCCACCCCAAGGCGTTCTCAGTCGAACAGAACTATCCGAATCCTTTTAACCCCTCCACCAGCATTTCCTTCACCACCCCGGCCGCCGGCCCCGTGACGTTCGCGGTGTACAACGCTCTGGGACAGCTCCTCGATCAGAAGACGGTTGCTCTCGAAGCCGGAAACCACACCGTGCGCTGGACGGGCAAAGGGGCTGCAGGAGTATTGTTCTACTCACTCGCGTTTGGAGAGCATCGCATCACCCGCAAGATGGTCCAGCTCGATGGCCATGGCAACGGTGGACTGCAAGATGTCGTCACCACCGGAGGCCGCGCACCTTCGAGCGCGCTGCTCAAAGGTGCTGCCACGGTATTCCGTATCATCAGCACCCGGATCTTCTACATGCCGGATACGATGCATGTGCTCGTTGAGGGAAATAAAAGTATCGACGTCCTGCTCGAGACCGTCCACGAACGGGCATTCGTCATCGATCTGCACAACGACGTTCTGGAAAAGGCCGTGATCGGGTATGACATCTCGACTCGTCACACCACCAATCATTCCGATCTCCCCCGGTTCCGCGAAGGCGGGATGGATGGGCAGATGTTTGCCGTATGGACTGACCCCGACGATTCAGTAGCTCATCCCTATTACTCCTACACCCTCGCGATGATCGACACGTTCAACAGCCAGATCCGGCGGAATACGTCGACGTTCACACAGGCGCGTACGTACGACCAGCTCATGCAGGCGAATGCCGAGGGGAAACTTGCCGGAGTGATAGGCGTAGAGGGGGGACACGCAATCGAGAACGATATCGGGAAGCTGAAGGCCCTGTACGATCTCGGCGCCAGGTACCTGACCATCACGTGGAACAACAGCATTCCATGGGCTGTCTCGGCTCAGGATCCGCGGACCTCCACGGTCGGGCTCTCGGACTTCGGCCGGCAGGTGATCCGGACCATGGATTCCCTGGGCATGCTCATCGATGTCTCGCACACGGGAATCAAGACGATCGAGGATATTCTTGCGACTACAAGGAACCCGATCATCGCCTCACACTCCGGCGTCCGCGCACTCAACAACAACGCCCGCAATCTCTCTGACAGTCAGATCGACAGCATCGCAGCCAGGGGCGGTGTGATCGGCGTGGTCTTCTATCCCGCCTTCCTCTCCTCCCGCCGCACTGCAACGATCGACACAGTCATCCGGCATATCGACTACATCCGGAATCGCGTCGGGGTGGACGCTATCGCCATCGGAGCCGACTATGACGGAATGGGGTCAGTGCCCGTGGGCCTGGAGGATGTCTCCAAGATGCCGAACCTCACCGCAGCGCTCCTGAGACACGGCTACAGCATCACGGACGTGCACAAGATTCTCGGGGGGAATTACCTTCGGGTGTTTAAGCAGGTCTGCAAGTAGCGGGATCTGACCTTGTGCGACGCACGGGGCTCCCGGGAGCTGAGGCACTTCTCACACAACAGCCCGTAGGTCACGCAGGTACCTGGAGAGCCGGCTCTCTTAATCGACAGGCCCCCGAGCGTGAGCCATTATCGCAGCAAGGCCCGAGACGCGACCCCTCATTGCGGCGAGGCCTTAGAGTCCGACCTTTCATCACGGAGAGGATCGGAATACGACCTCTCATCGTGGACTTGCTTAGAGAGTGATCTCGCCTATCTGCACGGTATCCCTGACGACCTTCCCTGCTTCCAGCAGAATGAACCGGTCGCAGCACCTCTCGGCAAACACAAGGTCGTGAGTCGCGATCAGCATTGCTGAGGGATGCGCAGCGAACAGCGCGGCAAGGGCCCGCTTTCCGGGCGGATCCAGAGCCCCGGATGGCTCGTCGAGAAGAAGCAGCCGCGGTTTGTGCACAAGGGCACCGGAAAGCGCTACGCGCATCTTCTGCCCGAAGGAGAGTTCATACGGCGCGGCGTTCGCCAGAGCGCCGACCCCCATCGCCTCCAGCATCCGCTCCGATTCCTCCCTGGCTTCGCCTTCCTTCCTTCCCTGCGTCGTCAGGCTGAACGCCACATCATCCAACACCCTGGGGAACAGCAGCTGATCTTCGGGGGTGGAGAAGAGAAATCCGATTCTCCGCCGGACCTCCGCCAGTGAGGAATTCTCCAGCCGTATCCCATCGACATCGATAGTCCCTTCGTGCGGGAGCAGACCCGCCGCAGCCATCAGGAGGCTGGTTTTCCCCGATCCATTCAGGCCGAGGAGTGCAACATGCTCGCCCTCCTTCATCTCCAGCGAACACCCGTGAATCGCGTCCACGTGGCTGCCGCTGTGCCGGACGGAAACGTCGTCGAAGCGCAGAACGATCGGAAGGTCCGTCATATCAGGACCAGGGCAGAGAACCACACTGCGGCAACGGCGACCCCGAGCGAACCGAAGACCACGCCGAAGTCGATTCCCCTCCAGCGCACTGAGCGTGCCGCTGGCACGATGGCTCCATATCCCCGCATGTCCATGGCCATGCCTACTCGATCAGCCCGGAACAGGACGCGCGGGAGCCACACGACGGGAATCGCCTTTGCGAATTCCCAGATACCCCGGATGCCATCCACCCCGCCCCGTACGACCAGGGCCTGATGGATGCGCACCGATTCACGGCGCAATACTTCTGCCTGATGCACCATCTGGAGAACCAGCAACCGCACCAGCGCGGGAAGCGGCATGCGAATGATCGCATCATGCAGCGCCTGCGGGCCGAGAGAGGATACCGTGGCCACCCCGACAATCGCGGCAGAGAGACCTTTGAGAGCGACGCCGGGTGATGCAAGCACAACCACCGGGAGATAAAACAAGGTACCTGCCAGCATCAGTCTGGCCATCGATGTGAGCCGGGTTCGCTGGAGAAGAAGGGCACTCAAAGCCACGGCAGGAAGCACGATGAGTCCCGCCACAGTCGTGTGGTCCGCGACAAGACACCCGCAGAGGAGTATGGCACCTCCACACAGACGAGCCAGCGGATGAGCCGGATGAGCGTGTGGGACGGTCATACGACCTTCTCCCCGGCAACCCTGTATGCCGTGTCCGTATCAACCTCCTCGCACACATCGAATCCGCATGCTCTCAGCACACCAGCAAGGTCACGTGCAGATGGGAGAACATCGTGGCCGATCGCGCCCCCGACGCCGCCATGGACAGCGTTAATGGATTCGCGCGAATTGATGTGCAGGATGTGAAGCATCCCCCCCGGCCTGAGGATCCGGAAAAGTTCACGGGCTGCGGCTGATGGGTCGGGGAAATGCGGCCACGCACTGAAGCAGATGACCCTGTCAATGCTGGCGTCCTCCAGCGGAAGCCGTGCAGCATCTGCGACAAGCCATCGCACGCGGGGGTCGCGCACTTTGTTGCGGGCGACTTCAATCATCGCCCCCGAAAAGTCCACCGCCGTGATTGTCCCGCCTGGTCCGAGGATCTCCGTGAGCACTGAGGTCAGATTCCCCGTCCCGCAACCGAGGTCCACTACGTGTTCTTCCTGGTCGATCGATACAGTGGACAACGCCTTCCGGAGCGCCATCCGGACGCGCTCGCCATCTGTAAAACCATCCCATCGACCCGAGAGGTCATTGAAGTAGTCCTGCCTGCTCTGAGTGCTATCCATGGGCCACGCTCACACGTCTGTTCAACCGGGCGATGGCGGGCAGCACGACGACCATAAGGATGATGCCCGGCCATCCGGTGATAAACGAGAGCCCGGCGAGGAACTCCGCAGGAAGTTCAAGCCAGAGCGATGAAGCATAGAGCAAGCCGATGTTGATGATCCTCCCGAGAAGCAGCACGGGAACGAGATGGAACAGGATATGGGTCAGCGGCCAGCGCTGCCGCAGATGCGCGAGAAGGCCTGCCATGCAGGCAAGTTCGATGGCCATCACCGGAGCCACCGGAGGGAAAAACGGAGGCATCCCTGCCATGAGACCCGAAAGGACCGGGACGATGAGACCAACCAGCGACGCAACAACCGGCCTTACGAAAAAAGGGAGAGCCATCAACGGAATATACATCGGCATGAACATATGACCGAGATGCAGGAGATGGAAGAAGAAGGGAATGACCAGCGCCGCTGCGCCGAAGAGTCCGCCGTACGCAAGCTCCCGTCCGGGGGAACGTAAACCGGTCTCCGTTGTGAGCGCCATTACTCCATCTCCCATCGCACACCGCTCAGAATCGTTCGCCCCGGCATCGGGTAATCCCACATCGTCTGATACGACACATCCGTGAGATTTTCACCGGCAATGTAGAGTGAGAGCCCCTCCACCGGAGTTACAGTCAGACGGGCCTGCAGCAGGGCATAATCAGTAATTGCCTTTGTCGATCGATCGGCACCGTACAGTCCGGAGATATATTGGACACCGGCATTGACCGACCACCACTTTTCCCGATACTGGCCTTCTACGAAGAGCTTGTGTCTCGGGTTGGCCATTGTCTGTTCGCCGGCATCCAGATATCCATAGGTGGTTTCGAGTGTGAAGGGTTCAAGAACTCCGACGACTGCCGAGAATTCCACGCCTCTGTGCACGAAGGCGCCGGAATTGCTGTAGACCAGGTTTGGATACTTCCCTTCCGTCCGGATAAGATTGCTGCCGTCTGCCACGAATGCTGCCAGCTCGAGTGTCGACCGGTTCCCAAGCGACCGGAGCACGCTGACTTCGTAGTTCCACATACGTTCGGGTTCCAGCGTGGGAGTGGGAGCGGGAAACAGATAGAGCTCCCGGATGGTAGGACTCCGGAATCCCCGGCCGACGGTGGCTTTGATGGTGGTCTCCGTGTTTGCCTGCAGCGCGACGCCGAGCTGCGGAAGGATCTCGTCGCCGTAGACGCTCCCGTGGTTCAGCCGCAGGCCGCCGCTAAGCGTCAGCATCTCCAGCAGCGGCTGCTGGAGCAGGACGTATGCACCGAACTCGGAGACGAAGTGCCGGCCGTAGTCAAGACGTGACTTCTGGTTCTCCGCTACCCCTCCGTACCGTTTGTAGTCGAGTCCACCGGTGAGGATGGTCCCCCCGGCAAAAGTCATTGCCTGGTACAGGAGGAGTCCGGTACTGTTGTCAACGGAGTGGAATCCATCATAAATGTCGTGCCGCCCGAAATTGAAGAATCCTTTGAATGCCCCCTGAAGATTCTCCATTCGATTCTCGAGCGCAAAGCCGGAGCTGCCACGGACAATGTCGACCCAGTTGTCGATGCGTGGAGCAGACGCGGGACCCGGATCATAAGTCTTAAATCCTGAGAGGCTCGCATCCCCGCTGAGGACGAACCGGGGGCCAAGCTGATAGTGACCGCGAATGGAACCTCCGTTGACCCGGAACGACGAGTATGGTCTGTGACCGTCCGTGACATAGCGGCTCGCGTGGACGGAGACGCCTCCAGCATTGGTGCCATAGCCGATCCCGCCCTCGATCTTCTGCGTCCCGAATCCTCCCGCAGAGGCAGACAGGTCTGCGCCGATTCCTCCCGTGGGCGTTCGCGCGGAGATGATGTTGATGACACCACCCATTGCATTCGTGCCGTGAAGGAGCGACGCGGGACCGCGAATGACCTCCACGCGTTCCACTCCGGCAGTGACATACGTGTCCGGCAACGGATGGCCCATGAGTCCCATGACATGCGGCCGGCCGTCGGTGAGCACGAGCACCTGCGTGTTCGGGCTGCCTCCGGCGCCGCGGATCGAGATGCCTCCAGCCGCTCCCGTCGACACACCGTACCCAAGCACACCCCGCTCCGTCAGAAACACACCGGGGACCCGTCTGTTGACCACGGCCAGCAGGGAGGTTTCACCGCTGCGCCGGATATCCTCGCGGCTCACGACAGAGACTGCATTGGGGACGGTACTGCGAAGGGCTTCGCTGTGCGTGCCCGTGATGATCACTGGATCCAGCACATAGGTTCGTGCCGTGTCCCGCTCCGCTTGCGCGAGGAGGGAAACCGGAACCATTGCGAGCATGAGAAGACGCTTCATCATTGCACGGATTCCTTGCGCGGCGGTTTCACCTGAACGATCTGCCGGTGCATTCCGTCGGCACCTCATCAGCGCAGCTCGTCGGTCGCTGTGAGGCTCAGACTGCTGTGTTTCACCCCCTTGAAGCTTGCCAGGGCAGCCCCGATATCCTTGATCTTGCCCACAGTGCCGCGGAGCAGAATCACCTCCAGGCAGTTGTGGTGGTCAAGATGGACGTGAGTCGTCGCGATGATCATCTCGTGATGATCGTGCTGCAGGCCGGTGAGATGGTCTTCGAGTTCCCGCTTATGGTGGTCGTACACCAGCGAGAGCACGCCGGTCGCCTGTGCGCCAGCGTCATGGACTTTCTCGTCCACAAGCCGTGCTCGGATCAGGTCTCGGATGGCTTCGGACCTGGTTCCATAGCCCGCATGAAGAATATATCGGTCGAATTTCTTGATCAGATCCGCGTCGATTGACACGCCAAACCGTGTGAGCTGCTGGGTCGTCATGGTAGCACGTTTTTTCTAAAAGTAACACGCCTCCCGGTCAAAAGCAACAGGCCCATCCCCTTGCATCCCCCCGTACATCCCCCGTACATCCCCTTGGCTTTTTCCCTCGGGGAACGTATCTTGCGGGTACACACTGCGGAGATCGTATGCATCCCTGGGTACGCTGGAGCCTGAGCCTTGGCAGCATGGCGCTGGGGTTCATTGCGTGCAGCGGTCCGTCGGGGTGGAGCAGCATCGACTCTCCCCCGCTTGAATCCCTTCAGCTTCTCCGGCCCCCGCCCGACGCGCCCGATGCCGGGGCGATGGTTGTGCTCGACGAAGGATCGCTGGAGGTCTTCGGCGACAACGATCTCGGCTTCAGCGTGTTCGACCGCCACCGGATCATCAAGATCTTCACCCCCGGAGGGCACCGGTACGCCAACATTGTGATCCCCTACGGCGCCACGAGCATGGTCAGCGGCATTGAGGCCCGCACCGTCACCCCGGCCGGAAGATCTGTGGAGCTCCGGGATGACGACATCTTTGATGTTAGCCTCTATCCGAATTTCGTCTTCTTCTCCGATCAGCGCGCACGGATCTTCACCCTCCCGGCGATAGAGAATGGTTCTCTTATCGAGTACAGGTACCGCATCAGGATACAGAACCGGGGACTCTGGCATGCATGGAATTTCCAGGAAGATATCCCCGTCCTCCGCTCGCGTTTCACGCTCGTCAAGCCGAGCGAATGGAACATCCTGTTCCGCACGTACGGGCGCGACGTTCCTCCGACCGTCATCACCGCACCGGCAGGGTTCAAGTCGCGCCATGTCTGGGAGACATCCTTTGTCCCCCCGCTCACCTCCGAGTTCGGCATGCCTCCTTCGCAAGAACTCACAGCGAGGCTCGCGCTTGCTCCTGTAGGGTTCTCCGCATGGCCCGATGTCAGCAGGTGGTACCATGACATCGCGGAGCCCCGTATGAGCGGCGGCTCTCTCGTGAAAGCACTCGCGGATTCCCTTACCTTCGGACTGGATTCACCGCGTGCCAGGCTCCAGGCGATTTTCGAGTGGGTCAGGGATCACGTCCGCTACATAGCGGTTGAAATCGGCATCGGCGGCTATCAGCCGCATGATGCGGAAGAAGTCGTGGCGAAGCGCTACGGCGACTGCAAAGATATGGTCGTCGCTGTCTGCGCTCTTGCACGCAGGGCGGACATTCCGGTGCACCCGGTGATGATCAGCACGCATGACAATGGCCGGCCGGACACTTCCCTCCCCTCGCCGTTTCAGTTCAACCACCTGATCGCGTACGCACCGGACGTCCAGCCGGGCGGCATATGGATGGACGCCACCGAGAAAGCCTGCCGATTCTCCACACTCCCCTGGTACGATCAGGGGCGTGCAGTGGTCATCGCATCCAAAGACGCTGACTCCACGCTCCACCTCACACCGACAGCTCGGGCATCAGAAAACAGCCTGCAGGTCCGTTGGGATGCCGTGCTGCAGGAGAACGGAGCCGCGGCCGTTACCGGTACCAATGTGCTGACTGGTGCGGTGGCCACAGAGCTGCGCCATGAGCTACGCTCTGCCCGGCATGCCGAGCAACGGGAATGGCTGGAGAATTTTCTCTCCCACCGCACTCCGGTCGCCGTTCTGGACACATTCATGATCACGGGCCTGGGACCGGAGACTGACTCCCTTGTCGTCTCGTATCAATTCCGCTCTGCATCATTTGCCACACGGAGGCCCTCCACGATGATTCTCCGGCCGCGGGAGATCATCGGCAGCACGCTCTCCAACTACTTCCGCTCGCCATCCCGCACCCATCCGGTGCGCTTTCGCTTCGGCTCACAATCGGCACTGTCGCTCACCCTCCAGGTTCCATCACACTGGGAACCGGCAATTCCGCAGCGGAGCGATTCACTGCAGTCGGCATTCGGCCAGTGGCATGCGACATGGGAGAAGCAAGAGGACACCATTGTGCTCCGCGCCGGCTATGCGATCACGGGAGAGGATGTCCAACCCAGGGACTATCCCGCATTCCAGCGCTTCCTGGATGCCACACGAGTCCGGGACCAGCAGGAACTCATCCTGACGAGAATCCCGTAGCTCTCCTGGGGTTTTTGCTAATCCCTGCCGATTTCGGTACATTAAAATTTATGGAGCCATGGCGCAAGAATCTCTACACGCTCTGGGGCACGCAGTTCATTGCTATGCTGGGGATGAATCTCGTTGTCCCCTTCCTTCCCTTCTTCATCCGTGAACTCGGCGTAACCGATCCCGACGCGCTTGCGCGCTGGAGCGGGCTCGTCTTCGCCGGCCCATTCATCCTCTCCTTCTTCGCCACACCACTCTGGGGCGCGCTCGGGGACCGGTACGGACGGAAGGCCATGGTGGTGCGGGCTATCTTCGGCCTGGCGTTGTCTCAACTGCTCATCGGGTTCTCCCAGGACGTCTACCAGCTCCTGTTCTTCCGGATGGTCCAGGGAGCAATCAGCGGTTTCATCGCGTCCGGGCTCGCACTAATCTCCACGAACACGCCCCGCCAGCACATCGGATATGCGATGGGATTCATACAATCATCCTCCGCGGCCGGGATGGTCTTCGGACCGTTCGTTGGTGGTCTCCTCGCTGATCTGATTGGCTACCGCCCGATCTTTTTCGTCACGGCTGCCCTGTGCACGATAGCGGGCATCGTCGTCATCCTCCTTGTCACCGAGCTGGTCAAAGTGCACCCCGAAGCCCGGCAGTACACGGTGTGGGACAATGTGCAACTCATGTTCCGAGACAAGGGCCTGCGCATCGTCGCCATCACACTGGTGGTTGCGCAGATGTCGGTGCTGATGGTTGAGCCGATCTTTGCCCTATTTGTGGAAGGGTTCGAGGCGGACAGCAAGTACATCTCCACCATTGCCGGGAGCATCTTTTCGATCTCCGGGCTCTTCATGGTAATCTCCGCGCCGTGGTGGGGACGGAGGAACGACCGGACTGAATACCGGAAAAACCTGGTGATTGCACTCGGCGTGATCGGCGTCTGTTATGTGGGTCATCTCCTGGCCGGGTCGCTTGTTCAGCTAGCCGCCCTGCGTGCATTCCTCGGTTTCGCACGCGGCGGGGTCCTCCCGACGCTCTACGCGCTCACCACGGTGTTTACTCCTCCCGAGCGGCAGGGCGGCATGATGGCCATTGCTTCAAGCATGACCGTGCTGGGAAACATGCTCGGACCGGCCCTGGGAGGCATGGTGGCGGGGGCCTTCGGCATCAACGCGCCGTTCGTCGCCAACAGCATACTCCTTGTGTGCACGTGCCTCTTCGTGTGGAAGTACCTGCAGGAACCAATACCTTCACATCTTCCTCAACCGGCAATTGCCGATCCGATCCCGCCCACAGAATAGGGACGACACAGAGCGTATGAACCAACACGAGCGTCTGTACCTTCTGGACGGCATGGCCCTGGTGTACCGCGCGTATTACTCGTTCATCAGCCGCCCCCTCAGGAACAGCCGGGGCCAGAATACAAGCGCGGCATACGGTTTCGCCACGACCCTGATGAAGGTCCTCGAGGACGGGCGGCCCGACCACATTGCCGTCGTGTTCGACACGAAAGAGCCCACCTTCCGTCATGCGATGTACCCCGAGTACAAAGCGACACGCGAGGCCATGCCGGAAGACATGATCCCGCAGCTCGGGTGGATCAAAGAGATCGTGCGCGCCTTCCGCACTCCCCTGCTCGAGCTTGCCGGCTTCGAGGCCGACGACATCATCGGCACGCTCGCCAGGAAGGCATCAGAGTCGAATCTGGTTGCGTACCTCGTCACCGCCGACAAGGATATGATGCAGCTCCTGGGACCCCGCATCCTCATGCTGCGGCCGGGGAAAGGATCGGCCGATCTGGAGACAGTGGACGTCGAGGGAGTCCGGGCGAAATTCGGGGTCGGGCCCGAGCATGTCATCGACGTCCTCGCACTCACAGGCGACAAAACCGACAACGTGCCCGGCGTCCCGGGTATCGGCGAAAAAACCGCCATCCCTCTGATTCAGACCTGGGGTTCGATCGAAAACCTGTACGACCATCTCTCAGAGATCCCGCAGAAAGGCGTGCGGGAGAAACTCGCGAACAACCGGGACCTTGCCTTCCTGTCGAAGCAACTCGTCACCATCAACACCGCCGTGCCGCTGAGCAGCCGCATAGAAGACCTCCGGGCACAGGCGCCGGATCTGGACCTGCTTATCCCGCTCTTCGAGCAACTGGAGTTCAAGGCCCTCATCGCCCGCGTCAGGAAACGGGAAACCCCCGCGTCGTCTGGGGCTGCCGAACCCGCCGATGCCGGCGTGGAAGAGAGCACGGGCGCCGGGGAGGATATGCCGGAAGGGACCGCCTCACAGGTGTCCGCGCAAACGGACATCCTGACAATCGCAACAGACGAACACGTCTACCATTGCGTCACAACGGCGAAGGACCTCAAGGTACTCTGCGAAAGTCTCGCCAGCGCGGACTCCTTCGCATTCGACACTGAAACAACTTCCACCGACGCCATGCGCGCAGCGCTCGTTGGCTGCTCCTTCTGCATCAGGCCCCGGGAGGCATGGTACATAGCCGTTCAGCAATCGCCGGAAGACGCCAGCGGGGATTTGTTCCCGGTCAAGGGATCCGCCGAAAATCCCGCATCTTCGTCCCCGGGGCTGCCGCTGAAGACCGTCATCACTGCCCTCCGGCCCATCCTTGAGGACCCCCGCAAGCAGATCATCGGCCAGAATTTGAAATACGACATGCTCGTCATGCGGCGCCACGGCATCACCGTACCTTCTGCGGCATTCGATACGATGGTGGCCGGCTATCTGCTCCGAGCCGACGGACAGCACTCGCTTGACAGCATGGCGCTAGACCTCCTCCATTACCGGATGGTATCGTACGACGACCTCACGGGTACGGGAAAAAGCCGGGTTCCGATCACCGCCGTGCCCGTGGACCGCGTGGCGGAGTACGCGGCAGAGGATGCGGACTTCACCATGCGCCTGAGCCAGATTCACCAAACCCGGCTGGCCGATGCAGGGATGAGTGAACTCGCGTCTTCCGTGGAATTTCCCCTGATCACGGTCCTCACGGAAATGGAATACAATGGCGTCCGTCTGGACACCGGCTATCTTGGCGGAATGGGCAAGGAGATCGAGCGGCAGCTCCAGAACCTGGTGGCGGACATCCACCGTCATGCCGGCCACGAATTCAACATCAACTCCACACAACAACTCGGAGAGATCCTCTTCAAGGACCTCCATCTGCCTCCGGTGAAGAAGACGAAGACCGGATTCTCCACGGATGTCACGGTGCTCGAGTCGCTGAGAGGCCAGCACGCGATCATCGATGCGCTGCTGGAGTACCGGCAGCTTTCGAAACTGAAATCGACGTATGTGGACGCTCTTCCCTCCCTTCTCCATCCTGAAACGGGCCGGGTTCACACTTCGTTCAATCAGACGGTGGCGGCGACGGGGCGTCTCTCCTCGAGCGACCCCAATCTGCAGAACATCCCGATCCGCACGGAGCTGGGGCGCGAGATCCGCCGCGCGTTCATCCCGCGCGACGCGGACTGGAGCATTCTTGCGGCCGACTACTCACAGATTGAACTCCGCGTCATGGCGCACATCTCCGGAGACTCCGCTCTTCGCGATGCTTTCCGGCTTGGGGAGGACATCCATGCCACGACCGCGGCCAAAGTGTTCGGCGTGAGCCCGGAGAACGTGACGCGGGAGATGCGGAGGAAGGCCAAGGAAGTGAATTTCGGGATCATGTACGGCATCGGGCCGTTCGGCCTGGCCAACCGGCTCGGCATCTCGCAACCCGAGGCGAAAGAGATCATCGCCCGCTACTTCGAGCGATTCCCCGGAGTGAAGAACTACATCCAGGAGACCCTCGAACATGCCAGGCGGACAGGGTACGTTCAGACGCTGCGGGGACGCCGCCGCTACCTGCCGGACATCGCCAGCAAGAATCAGAATATCCGGGGGAATGCGGAACGGCAGGCTATCAACATGCCGATTCAGGGGACATCGGCAGACATGATCAAGATCGCAATGGTGAATCTCTCACGGGCGCTGAAGACGCACCAGCTGCAAAGCCGGCTTCTCCTGCAGGTGCACGACGAGCTGATCTGTGAGGTGCCGCCCGGCGAGAAACAGCGGATGAAGGAGGTCGTGACGCAGGTAATGCAGGAAGCGCTGCCGCTTGACGTGCCCATTCGAGTCGACGCAGGAGTCGGACCGAACTGGCTGGAGGCAAAATAGCCGGCTGCACTCACTACTAAGAAGTCACCGGTGGCTTCGTCCGCCAGTTCAGGAGGAGTGCTGCGCCAAAAAGGATCAACGCAAACGGCCAGTACGTGCTGATGGCCGAACGCACCACACCCTCATCCAGCATGTCCATTTCCGTCAAAAGAATCGCAGCGCCCACGCCCAGGAACAACACTGATGGAACCGCAAGGTGCCAGTCTCTCGGGCGGAGTGCAACCGTAAGGCCGAAAGCGATGCCTATGGAGATGAGCGCGAGCGGCAGACCGTACCACGGTGGAATGTCAAGCACGCCCGAGGTACGCAGGAACGAAATTACTCCATAGCAGAGCAACAGCGTCCACCAGAAGACGTCCCCTCCGTGTTTCCTGAACTTCCGGATAATCATGACCAGTGCTACACCGGCCAGGCCGGCCGAGATCACTACCGGCCAGCTGAATGGCAGAAGCTCCAACTTGTGTACGAGCAGCACCACGCCAACGAGAACGAGCATGATGCCCCAGAAGGCCGGTTTGTTACGAACTGCATTTGCCATGGGTTTCTCCTTACACTGCGACTACAGTGGCTGCGGGAGTCTGTTCAGGTTCAAGCGGGAGCACGATCGCGAGCACGATATACAGAATGAGCATGATTCCGATGGATGCGAATCCGGCCATGACGAAGAGGAGGCGGACGATCACCGGATCGATCTGGACATACGCCCCGATGCCTCCGCAGACTCCTGCAATCTTCTTGTTCAGGCGCGTCCGGACGAGTCGCGGACGGGCTGGGCCAGCAGGTTCCGCCGGCGCCGCCGTCTCACCACCTGGTTCAGCCGCAGGGTGCTCCGCGGAGACCGTCAACGAATTCCGCCCTCCGAACAGGAAGCCAACGCCAGCTAGGATCAGGATGACCGGGATCACGACTCCGATGGAAAGTCCCCACCAGTTGTGCCAGAAGTGCAGACCGAGATTCCCGGCCAACCAGAACAACCCGACTATCACGAGGAGAACGCCCCAGAATGTCGTGTTCGAACGGCTGGCTGTCGCGGGTGGTGCCCCTGCCGTCTGGCTGGGGGGAGGAGCCGGGTCCTTTGGCATCAGAATCATCGCGGCGATATAAAGGAGAATCCCTGAGCCTCCCAGTATCGTCAGCAGTACCCAGGCAATCCTGACCAGGGTCGGATCCAGGTTGAAATACGCTGCAACGCCCCCGCACACGCCGTCAATCATGCGGTCGGTGCGGCTCTTCGTGAGACGCCTGATTTCAGCAGATGTGCTCATGGAATCCTCCTTCGCGCCCGAAAGCGGCCTTTCTCCTTACACTTTACGCAAAAGTGATGGCGATGTTGCACTCTGTGGACCGTGTGTGCATCCCTTGCGGGGGACAACGGGTGGGAGGAGGGGGAGGGGGCGCCGTAGTGCAAAGAAGTCGGACGGTGCCCCGGGAGGAAGATGGTGGACGGCGTCGTAGTACAAAGAAGGCGGACAGCGTCGCAGGACGATGACGGTGGACGGCGCCGTAGTATAAAGAAGGCGGACGGTGTCACAGAACGCCGATTGCGGGCCGGGGCGGCGGGTCAATGGAAATGGCGACGAGCGGGCAGAAAGAAACAAAAACAGTCCGTCCCCGGGAAAGGACGGACTGTCCGTGTACACCCTTTGAGAGGTATTTACACCTCCATGATCTCCTTCTCCTTCTGCGCCAGCAGTGCATCGATGTCCTTGATCCCCTTGTCTGTCATCTTCTGCACCTCGCCCTCCCCCCGCTTCCGTTCATCTTCCGAGAAATGCTCGGCCTTTTCAGATTTCTTCAGATGCTCGATCGTATCGCGGCGGATATTCCGGATCGCAATCTTCCCCTCTTCGCCAAATTTCTTGGTGAGCTTCACAAGCTCGCGGCGGCGTTCCTCGTTCAGAGCAGGAATGGGGACCCGTATGATATCCGCATCCTTGATGGGATTCAAGCCGATGTTTGCCGACTGAATCGCCTTCATGATCGGATCCATGGCGTTCTTGTCAAATGGCTGAACAGTCAGCATGTGAATATCGGTCACCCCGACATTCGCCAGATGGTTCAGCGCCATCATGGACCCGTAATATTCCACTTTCACGCTGTCCAGCAGAGCGGTGGTGGCCTTGCCGGTCCGGATTTTAGCGAGTTCCTGGCGCACAACTTCTGACGCTTTGTGCATCCGGTCTTCGCACTCTTTCAGAATCGTCTTGATCATGTGTTCCTCGTTTCGTTATCGTCTTGCCGGCATCAGAGCGTTTCGCTAACGCGGGTGCCGACTGGTTCGCCGAGGATCAAGCGTTTGAAATTCCCCGGCCGGTTCATATTGAATACCAGAATGGGGAGATGGTTTTCACGGCAGAGTGTGATGGCGGTCAGGTCCATCACCTTGAGGTCCTTTTTCAGAACATCCAGGAATGTGATCGTCTCGAACCGGAACGCCGCGGGATTGCGCTCGGGATCGGAGTCGTAGACCCCGTCCACACGGGTCCCTTTGATCACTGCATCTGCTTCGATCTCCACTCCGCGCAGGACGGCGGCAGTGTCGGTGGTGAAGTACGGGCTCCCCGTGCCTGCGCCGAAGATGACAATGCGTCCCTTCTCGAGATGGCGCACGGCGCGCCGGCGGACGAACGGCTCGGCGATGACATCCATGCGGATGGCGGACATCAACCGGGTCACCATGCCCATGTTCTCAAGTGTCGCCTGAAGGGCGAGCGCATTGATCATGGTCGCCAGCATGCCCATCTGGTCGCCCGTCGCCTTGTGGATGCCGCTCGTGGAGTTTTCGACACCGCGAAAGATGTTCCCGCCGCCGATCACGATGCCGGTCTGGACGCCGAGCTCGCTGACCGCTTTGATCTCTCCTGCATACTGGCGCAGCACTCCGGGATCGATGCCGAACTGCTGCGAGCCCATGAGGGCCTCACCGCTGAGCTTCAGCAGGACCCGCTTGTACACAGGGCTGGCCATGGTTGTTACTTCCCCTCCTCGCCAAGATGGAAGCGCACGAACCTGCGGATGCTGATCTGCTTGCCTGAGGCTTTCCCCGCATCCAGCAACACATCTTTGATGGTCTTCCCGGGATCCTTGATGAACGTCTGGTCCATCAGGCTGACTTCCTGATAGAATTTCTCGAGTCGGCCGCTGGCGATGCGCTCGATCACCTGTTCTTTCTTCCCTTCGTTCTTCGCCTGCGTCCGGTAGATTTCCAGTTCCTGGTCGATCATCGATTTCGCGATCTGCTCGCGGCTGACGACCAGCGGGCTCATTGCGGCCACCTGCATGGCAACATCGCGGCCGACGATGGCATCGGCGCCTGTGGGGTCGAGCCCGGCGAATTCGACCAGCACGCCTATCTTGCTTCCGAGGTGGGTGTACGAGCTGACCATGCCGCCGGGGGCGTCCACGATCTGGAACCGCCGTATTTCCAGCTTCTCGCCCACCTTCGCAAGAAGGTCATTCAACAGTTCTGCGAGTGTCTTTCCTGAGGGGGTCTTGAGCGCGGGGAGCGCATCGACCGACGCTGGCCTGTCGCGCAGCACGGTTTCGGCGACCAGTCCGGCAAACGCCACAAAGTCGTCGCTCCGGCCGACAAAGTCGGTCTCGCAGTTGACTTCAACCGCCACGCCGCACTTGCTGTCCGGCGTGACGCGTGTGACAATCATCCCTTCCTTGGCGGACCGGTCAGCGCGTTTCTGGCCGACGGCGGCCCCTTTCTTGCGCAGGTACTCGATGGCAGCGTCGATGTCGCCGTTGGAGGCCTCAAGCGCCCGTTTGCAGTCCATCATTCCTGCGCCGGTCTTGTCGCGCAGGCGTTTGATCACTTCACTGGAGATTTCCATGCTTCGTTGTTCTTTCCTCTGATCGTTAGCGCGCGGGCTTATCGTCAGCAACCGCGTCCTTCTCTTTGTCCTTGTCCTTGTTCTCGTGCTCGGCCATGACCTCCGCGTGATGCGCCGCTGCACGCTGCTTCCCTTCAGCGACCGCATCGCCGATGACTTTGGTGATGACCTGGACCGATTTGATGGCGTCATCGTTTGCGGGGATGACATAGTCAATTCCGTCGGGGTCGCAGTTCGTATCCACGATGGCGAACACGGGGATGCTGAGGCGGCGGGCTTCCTTCACCGCAATCGCTTCCTTTTTCACGTCGATGACAAACAGGGCGCCGGGAAGGCGGCTCATTTCCACCACGCCGGAGAGGACGTTGTTCAGCTTTTCTTTTTCACGCATCAGGAAGAGCGCTTCCTTTTTCGTGATCTTGTCAAACGTGCCGTCACTCTCCATCTTCTCGATGTTCGTGAGACGCTTCACGCTCTTGCGGATCGTGGTGAAATTGGTGAGGCATCCGCCGAGCCAGCGTTCGCTGACATAGAATTCTCCCGTGCGGACAGCGACTTCCTTGATGGTGTCTTTCGCCTGCTTTTTTGTCCCCACGAACAGGATGCGTTTTCCATCGGCGACGATGTTCGAAAGCGCGTTTGCCGCGTCGTCGAGCAGCTGGCGGGACTTCATGAGATCAATGATGTGGATGCCGTTGCGCTCCATGAAGATATAGGGGCGCATTTTGGGGTTCCAGCGGCGGGTGAGATGGCCAAAGTGGCAGCCTGCTGCCAGCAGTTCGGCAACTTCTACGCGAGGCATATGTGTACTCCCTGTTGGGTTGATCGTCTACCCTCTTCACTTCCCGCCGGAATCCCGCACGAAGTGCGGGACACGGCCGGCGGAATCCGAGGGTATGTTTTTTTTGTACTGCTACAGATGAAGCGATTACCGTTTCGAGAACTGGAATCTCTTGCGGGCTTTCTTCTGTCCGTATTTTTTCCGCTCCACCATGCGGGGGTCGCGGGTCAGAAGCCCTGCGGCGCGCAGGGGAGGTTTGTTGTCCTCGCTGAGCGCAACCAGCGCCCGTGCGATCCCCAGCTTAATCGCGCCAGCCTGCCCCGTGCTGCCGCCGCCCTCGACATTGACCCGCACATCGAATTTTCCGGTCGACTGCGTGGCCTCGAGAGGCTTTACCACATCGGCGCGAAGGGTTTCCAGGGGGAAAAAGTTTTCCAGAGCGCGCCGGTTGACAGTGATCTTGCCGGTGCCCGGAACCATGATCACGCGGGCTACCGAGGTCTTCCGTCGGCCGACGGCTGTTGACGTGTGTGTGTGCATGCTGCGGTCAGACTCCTGTCAGATTGGTCATGAGGCCGGGTAGGGCTGCGGCTGCTGGGCAGCGTGAGGATGCGCCGGACCCGCGTACACTTTCAACTTCTTGAACATCTGGCGGCCGAGCTTGTTGTGCGGCAGCATCCCCTTGATCGCATGTTCGAACACGCGCTCAGGGTTCTTGCGCAACACGTCCTCGAATTTCTCCCAGACCGCGCCACCCGGATAACCCGTATAGTGGAAATACTGCTTCAATTCAGTGCGCTTGCCCGTCAACCGGACCTTGGAGGCATTTACTACCACAACGAAATCGCCCAGGTCGGCATTCGGAGTGAATTCTGTCTTATGCTTGCCGCGAAGCAATGTGGCAACCTGCGTCGCTACGCGACCAAGCGTCTTCCCGTCGGCATCCACCAGATGCCATTTGCGCTCCGTGTCACGCACGGTGAAAAAGCGTGTGGCCTTATCCACGAATCCTGCTCCTGCTGTGTGTAAAGCGTGAGGATATTGAATCAGCTTAAAAAGTTACATAAAAGAGGGGCAAATGTCAAGATTCACGGGGAGAAATGTGTGCGGAAATGTGTGCGGAAGCGTGATACGAGCTCCTGACCAGGGGCCCGGACTCCACATGGCGGAATCCGATGGCCAGACCCCGCTCTTTCAGCATCCGGAACTCGTCCGGATGCACGTACCGGTCCACGGGCAGATGCTCCCTGGTCGGCTGGAGATACTGCCCCAGAGTCAGGATGTCGCAATCGACCGCCCGCAGATCACTCATTGCCTCAATGATCTCGTCCGTGGACTCCCCCAATCCCAGCATCATCCCGCTCTTCGTGACCATCCCCCACTGTTTCGCCCGGTCCAGCAGTTCCAGCGTCCGGGCGTATTTAGCCTGGGGCCTCACTGTGGGGTACAGGCGAGGAACTGTTTCCGTGTTGTGATTCAGAATGTCAGGGTGCGCTCCGACCACCGTCCGTAGCGCCTGCGCATCCCCGCCAAAATCGGGGATCAGCACTTCCACAGTGAGCCCCGGGCTGAGGGCCCTGGATCGCTCAATGGTTTCGGCAAAAATCCCGGCCCCCCCATCGGGGAGCTCGTCTCTGTTTACGGAGGTGATGACGGCGTGCCGCACGCCCATCGTCTTGATGGCCTGCGCCACCCGCTCCGGCTCTTCACGGTCCAGCATCCCCGGGCGCCCGGTCTTCACCGCACAGAAACCGCAGGAGCGCGTGCAGACATCGCCCAGGATCATGAATGTGGCTGTTCCGGCGTTCCAGCACTCCCCCATGTTGGGACAGCGTGCTTCCTCACATACCGTGTGGAGTCTGTGCCCGTCCACCAGTCCCTTCACATGGGCGTAGGCTTCACCTGAAGCCAGACGCACCTTCAGCCACTCGGGCCTCTGCTGCCTTCCGATCGGACCTTCCATCACTACATGATTCCCTTCTTCTGCCATATCCTTGCCTGCTGTGGTCTCCAGTCCGTCCCTCTTTCCACACTATGTAACAGATATTGCGGGACTGCGTCCCTCCTACTTGATCTCGCTCCCCGCATCGAACCCTTCAAGATTCTTCACGATGCTGTCCATGAACATTCCTCCCAGCATCCCATCCACGACGCGATGGTCAAACGACATGGTGAAGTAGGCGATGGACCTGATGGCGATTGCATCGTTGATGACCACCGGACGTTTTACGATCGCTCCCGTGCCCAGGATGGCAATCTGCGGCTGGTTGATGATAGGCGTTCCGAACACGGTGCCGAACACCCCATAGTTGGAGATGGTGAATGTCCCGCCCTGAATATCCTCCGGCATCAGCTTGCGTGCACGTGTCCGCTCGGCAAGATCATGCACTGCACGCGCGATGCCGAGGAGGCTCTTCTCCTCCGCGTGTTTGATCACCGGCACAATGAGTCCATTCTCCGACGCCACCGCCATCCCGATGTTGATGGCGCTCTTCCGCACAATTGAAGTACCCTCAACGGAAGCATTGATCAGGGGGTACTTCTTGATCGCGCGCACGACCGCATCGATGATATAGGGCGTGTATGTCAGCTTGAAACCCTCGCTCCGTTCAAAAGCCGCCGCGTGGTCGCTCCGGTGCTTGACGATCACCGTCATGTCCACTTCATGTACGGCAGCGACATGGGGAGAGGTCTGTATGCTTGCCACCATGTGCTGGGCCATCTTTTGCTGCACATTGGTCATGGGGATAACCTGATCTCCCTGACCACGCACCAGAGGTGCCTTTGCCGAAGCCGGACCTGCCGGCGGGCGAGATGCCGCGGCTCCAGGCGCAGTCGATGACACTGCTTCTGGCCCGCGGGACGCCACCGGGGCAACCTGCCCGCTCTTTCGTGCGTTCACATACCCAAGGATGTCTTTCTTCGTCACCCGTCCCCCTTCTCCTGAACCGGGGATCTGCTCGAGCTCTTCCATCGAGACCTGTTCCGTCCTGGCGATCGAAAGCACTAGCGGGGAGTAGAAGCGACCGCGCGGAAGCGGGGCGTCCGCCGGCGGAGCTTGCGGGGCAAGAGCAGGTGCAGCTGGCGGCGCAGGTGCATCTGCATTCATCGCGGCGCCGGCCGCCGAAGAGGTTGTGTCGGCGTTCGCGCCCGGATGAATCTGCCCGCTGGCAATCTGGCCGGCAGCGGAAGTCGCATCGGTCTCAAGGTAGGCGATCACCGTCTGCACGGCAACCGTAGCCTGCTCTTTTGCGACGATCTCGACGAGGATGCCTGCGGCGGGCGACGGAATCTCCGAGTCAACCTTGTCCGTGCTGATCTCGAGCAGGATCTCATCCTTCCTGACCGCTTCCCCGATGTTCTTGTGCCACTTGACGATCGTGCCTTCCGCGATGCTCTCACCCATCTGCGGCATTACGACTTCAATGCGTGCCATGCGAATTCGTCCATGATTGTGTTAGTACCGTGCAAGATCCAGCATCGCCGCGTGGATGCCCGCAGCGTTGGGAAGAACTGCTTCCTCAAGAGGAGGCGCGAAGGGGACAGGAACATCCGCCGCCCCGATTCTCCTCACAGGCGCATCGAGCGAGGTGAACATCTCTTCGGCAATCCATGCCGCAATCTCGGCCCCCACGCCCCCTGTCAGATGGTCTTCGTGCACGACAAGCGCTTTGCCTGTCCGCTGCACGACATGACGCACCAGATCTCTGTCGAACGGAGCAAGAGACCTGAGGTCAAGGATCGTCGCCTCGATTCCCTCCTGCTGCGACAATCGTTCCGCGGCTTCGAGAGCGAAATGAACCGTCGAGCCGTACGTGATCACAGCGAGGTCGTCGCCTTCCCGGCGGATTTCCCCGACTCCTATCGGCGTCACACTGTCATCCTCCGGGACCTCTCCCTTGATCCTGCGGTAGAGGTATTTGAACTCCAGCACAATGACCGGGTTGTCGTCGCGGATGGCCGCTTTCATCAGGCCTTTCGCATCGCGGGGTGTGGAGGGGGCCACGATCTTCAGGCCGGGCACATGGAAGAACCAGGCTTCCGGGCTCGTCGAATGATACGGTCCGCCGTGAATGTACCCCCCCGTCGGCAGGCGAAGCACCATCGGGACGGGGAGATGCCACCGGTAATGGGTCTTCGCGGCATTCACCACCATCTGATTGAACCCGCAGGTGACGAAATCAGCGAACTGCATCTCGGCGACGGGACGCATGCCAAGCAATGCCGCGCCCACCGACGCGCCGACGATGGCGGCTTCGGAGAGTGTCGCGTCGATCACTCGCTCCTGGCCAAAGCGTTCCAGGAATCCCTTTGTGGCCTTGAATGCGCCACCGTAGGCGCCGATGTCTTCTCCGATCAGGAACACCGATGGATCCCGTTCCATCTCCTCCCACATCCCACGCGACAGCGCCTCTATGTAGGTCATGACCGCCATCAGGGTGCAAACACTCCTTCCGTCGCATCCTCCGGGGCCGGATACGGATCTTCCATGGCGGCGTGGAGTGCCTCTTCGATCTCGTTGTGGATCCGCAGTTCAACAGCCTTCTGTTCTTCGGAAGTCAACGCCTTGTGTGAGAGCAGCCGCCGCTCGTACTGCAGCACAGGATCTTTATCCCGCCAACGGTCCAGAAGCTCCCCGGGCACGTACGAGGCATCGTCGGAAGCAGAGTGGCCCTGCATGCGCATCGTCACCGATTCGATCAATGTCGGACCCTCCCCCCGCCGTGCCTGCTCCACTGCAGCCTGCGTAGTCTCGTACACGAGCTCGACGTCTGTCCCATCGATCGTGACACCCGGGATGCCGTAGCCCGCCGCCCGGTCTGATATCTTCGTGGCGGCGTGCTGGCGTGACACCGGCGTGGAATACGCATACTGGTTGTTCTCGATGATCAGCACGAACGGCAGCTTCATGACAGCCGCCATGTTCACACCCTCGTGAAAATCCCCCACGTTGGAACCGCCGTCGCCAATATAATTGAGGATGACGGCGTTCTGCCGCTGCATCCGGGAGGCGAGCGCGGCACCGACTGCCACCGGAATCATCGCTGCGAGGTGACTGACATTCCCGTAGATACGCAGCGCGGGATCGGCATAGTGCCCCGTCCCATCCCGGCCCCGGGTGAAGCTTGCAGCCCGGCCCAGCTGCTGGAGGAAGATGTTCTTCAGCGACTGTCCCCTGACCAGGTGAGCGCCAAGGTCACGGTGCATGGGAAAAAGATAGTCTCCCTGCTTCAGCGCATAGGCACTTCCCACGGCTGTCGCTTCGTTCCCGTTTCCCGTATAGGCGCCACCCACCATCTTCCCCTGCTTGTAGAGCCGGAGCAGGG
>JAGDMK010000242.1 GCA_017860635.1 Bacteroidota bacterium | reverse complement strand
GATATTGGGGTCACGGAGGAAGTTCTGGCCAAGCGCACGATGCGGCCGCAGGGGAGGAAACGCTCTCACTGTCGCCCTTTCACGCATTCCCGGATCCTCCGCCTCAGTCCATCAGAGAAACGCGGAAAGGCGGACGTACAATATAGACAAGACCGTAGGAAATGTCAACGCGCCGGGTTGTTCAATTCGTTGATTTTCTTAGGGGAATTGGTTAGTTTAGTAAGAATTAACCATTTGGCACTGCCATGCCCGCACCCATGACCCCGACCCCCGAGCAAACCGATCCCCAAGAGGCCCAGCCTGAGGTTCAACAGCAACAACGTCCTCCTCAGGTAGCGCGCCCTCGCCCGCAGCAGCAACGCAATCCGCAGCAGCAACGAGATCCGCAGCAGCAGCGAAATCCCCAACAGCAGCGGAATCAACAGCAGCAATGGCCCGATATCACCGTCGTTATCCCCCTCTATAACGAAGAAGAATCGCTCAAGGAACTCAACCAGCAGCTCCGTTCCACGCTCGGAAGAATGAATGTCCGGTATGAACTCCTCTTCGTCGACGACGGCAGTACGGACCACTCGTTTCAGATTCTCCGCGACATGAAACGCAACGACCGGCACATCAAGGTGGTCCGGTTCCGCCGCAATTACGGCAAATCCGCCGCGCTCGCAGTCGGGTTCGACAAGGCCCAGGGCAATATCGTCATTACTATGGATGCCGATCTGCAGGACGATCCGTCCGAGATTCCTTCCCTGAAGCGCCGCATTGAAGAGGGATACGATCTGGTCTCCGGATGGAAAAAAGTCCGGCGTGATCCCCTGACCAAGACGATCCCGTCCAGATTTTTCAATTTCATTACCTCTCTGCTGACCGGCATCAAGATTCACGATTTCAATTGCGGATTGAAGGCATATCGCCGCGACGTCGTAAAATCCGTCAAGGTCTACGGCGAACTGCACCGCTATATTCCGGTCCTCGCCCACTGGGAGGGATTCAAGATCGGCGAGATGGTGGTTCAGCATAGGGCACGCAAGTACGGAAAGACGAAATTCGGGCTGGGCCGGTTCTGGAAGGGATTTCTGGATCTCCTGACGGCACTCTTCACCACACGCTTCCTTCGCAGGCCGCTGCATCTCTTTGGCCCGATCGGCGCGGGCATGACGCTCATCGGCCTTCTCATTGATCTCTGGCTGGTGATTGAGTGGTTCATGGGCCTCACATCACTCGGCAACCGGCCGTTGTTCCTCGCCGGTTCGATGCTCATCGTCATCGGCATTCAGTTCATCTCCATCGGCCTTCTGGGCGAGATGATCAGCAAGACACGCACCTCGGCGGAAGAGTACTCCATCCGGGAGTTCCTCAAGTAGGAGCGGGATGCCAATGACGCAACCATGGGCGTCCGTTGACGCACTGAAACGCGATTGCCGGTGGTTCCGCGGCGATATTCCCTGCAAACCGCACAAGCAGACCGGATGCCATTGCCGCGAAGCCGACGGCAGCACCTGTGCACAGTATTCTCCCCAATCCGGCAATATCCTGATCATCAAACTGGGCGCCATCGGAGATGTCATCCGTACGACCCCGCTCCTCAGGAAGTTTGCAGAAACTCTTCCGGCTCACCGGATATGGTGGCTGACACTGACACCCGAAGTCGTGCCTGCGTCCGTCGATGTCGTTCTCCCCTTCACACCACAGTCCCTCGCCACTCTTGCGGCACTGCACTTCGATCTTGTGGTCAATCTGGACAAAGACCGTGAAGCGTGCGCGTTGACCTCCACTCTGCAGGCAGACCGGAAGAAGGGGTTCATCCTCGCCGAAGGCAAACCCGCACCGATCGACCATGACGCGGAACAGAAATTCCTGACCGGCGTCTTCGATGACCTCAGCAGGGAGAACCGGCGGAGCTATCTTGAGGAAATCTTTGCGATCTGCGGCTACGCATTCAGCGGAGAAGAATATATTCTGGATAACCACGCCACCGACGGGTACCACTGGAAGCTTCCCCGCAGCAAACCGATTGTCGGGTTGAATACCGGATGCGGCGGTCGCTGGGTTTCACGCCTCTGGGATGAAAAGAACTGGGTCGTACTTGCCCGGCGTCTGAAGAAAGCGGGGTACGAGCCACTCCTTCTGGGAGGCGAACAGGAACATGCACGGAACCGGCGCATTGCTGCAAAGAGCGGGGCCCGATATCCCGGCTATTTTCCTCTTCCCCAATTCATTAACCTGATGGACCAGTGCAGCATTGTGGTCACCGCGGTGACCATGGCTATGCATCTCGCCATCGGACTGAAGAAGCCTCTTGTCCTCTTCAATAACACCTTCAACAAGCACGAATTCGAGTTGTACGGCAGAGGGGTGATCCTTGAACCGGAGTTCGACTGCTCCTGCTACTATTCTCCAGTCTGTCCGAACAACTGTATGCAGTATATTCGCGTTGACACAGTGTTTGCCAGCTGTCAAACGCTCCTCTCCATGTAACCACTGCTGACGTGTATGGCAAAACCGACCACGAAACCGCGCCGTCAACCTGAACACACTGCGTGGGAACCGACGGATTGGCAGTGTATCACTGTTCTGGGCGCCCTGACGGGCATCTTCTTTCTCCAGATCCTTCTGGGCAAGGCATTCCTCTGGGAGGACTTTGTCTACCAGTGGTACCCGTTCCGTCAGTTTGCGTCAAGCACGCTTGCCGCGGGGGAATTCCCTCTCTGGAATCCGTTTACGAACCATGGGATGCCATTCCTCGCCGAGATCCAGACGGAAGTCTTCTATCTGCCTATGGCGGTGCTGATGTTTATGGTGAAGGACGGCCGGCTGGATGTCTTCTGGCTTGAACTGGTCAACGTCCTGCACTACTTCATAGCGGGTGCCGGAATGTACTACCTGGCCCGGTCATTTGCACTGCACCGGCTCTCCTCCCTGTTTGCTGCCATCACCTTCGCATTTTCCGGATTCCTTGTCGCGCACGCTATTCATCAGGTGATTACCGGTGTGGTTGCATGGTACCCGCTCGTGTATCTCTTCTTTCGCAGGGCGCTGGTTTCGCAGCACGGGGCATGGACGTGGGTTGTTCTCGCCGGTCTGACACTCGGTCACAGCTTCTTCGCCGGCTCACCGCAGATGTCGCTGTTCTTCTATTTCTTCCTCCTCTGCGCGTTTCTGTTTGAGCTGTTCAATGCGAACGGATGGAACGGTCTTCTGCGGAAGCCCGCTCTGGCGATGAGCCTCCGTGGAGCCACCGTGATTCTGATCTCGCTCGGCATCGCCATGGTTCAGTTCCTTCCCACACAGGAACTGTCCGGCCTCTCCGCACGTGCTCAGATCACATATGAGAAGGCAAGCGAAGGGTCTCTGGGGTGGGCACAGCTGCTGACCCTGATCGTGCCGAAGTTCTTTGGTGCAGCCGATGCGCATGCTTACACGTACTGGGGTCCCGGACCCTACTGGCACTACTGGGAAACCTGCATCTACTTCGGCGTCCTGCCATTGCTGCTGGCATTGCTGAGCGTCCGGCTCTTGCGCCGGAATAGTCACGTGGTATTCCTTGTCTGCTTCGCCCTCTTTGCGCTCCTCTTCTCCCTCGGGTCAAACTTCTTCCTCCATTCGGCGTTCTTCTATGCAGTGCCCGGGTTTGCCTCCTTCCGCAATCCGGCACGCATGGGCGTCTTTCTGGCATTCATCGGCTCGCTGCTCTCGGGCTTTTCACTCCATGCCCTGATACAGGGTGCCGCGGCGGGAAGCGAGAAGACCGTGTGGCGAAAGACGCTCTTCGTCATCGCCGGTGCTGCTGCCGCATTCGTCATGCTTACGCTTCTCGGTGTGCTGGATGGCGTGTTTCCCTTCCTCACCCAGGTTCAGTCCGGCACGATGGTCCACAAGGAGCTTCTTGTAGCACTGGGATTGCTTGCTGCGGGCGCCGCACTTCTCTATGCGTTTGTTGTTCGCAAAGGCAGCAGTGCCCTCCTGGCCGTCCTTGCCTGTGCCCTCGCATTTCTTGACCTGTATCAGTTCGGTGCAAGCCATAACACCGCCGCCATGAATCCCGAAGACCATTTCAGGCGGTCGGAGCCGCTTGTCAAATTCTTCAAGGCGCAGGAAGGAATATTCCGTGTGAACTCCCGGAATTCACAGGGAATGATCATGGACCGGAACCAGGGAATGGTGGACCACATCTTCACCATGGAGGGATACACTCCTCTCTATCTGCAAAGACTCGTTATCCCGGCCCCCACGCAGGAAAAGGCGTTCGACCTCCTGAACATCCGCTACTACACCACCACAGACACTGCACGCGGCAGGCTCGGACTCGGGGAACGTCCGCGAGTTCTCCCACGCGCATATATGGTCTTCGCTTCCAGTGTCACTCATACGGGTGAAGAATCCGAGAAACGGATGCGGGAGCTGTCGTTTGATCCCTGGAAGATGGCCGTCGTCGAAGACACGCTCCACTCGCCGCTTGTCCCTCCAGTGCAGGAGCCCGTCTGGCGTGCGACCATCGACCGGTACCGGAACAACAGCATTGAGGTAACGGTGGAGACCGATCACGATGGTCTGCTCGTCCTGAGCGAGACATACTATCCCGGGTGGCAGGCATACGTGGATCAGCAGCCGGCTTCCCTGTTCAGAACGAACTATGGACTCCGGAGCATCCCGGTGCCCAAAGGTCTGCACAGCGTGAGATGTTCCTTTGAGCCGGAGAGCTTCACCAGAGGACTCTCGGTTTCCCTTGTAACATTGGGAGTGAGTCTGGCAGGTATGCTCATCAGCTGGCGACGCTCCCGGTCGGGGCGTGCGTCAGGAAGCAGGCAGGAAGCTGAACCGAAGAAACTATGAATATTACCATCGTCGGCACTGCATATCCGCTGCGCGGAGGAATTGCCCACTACAATGCATTGCTCGCGGAGGCATTGCGCAAGCGGCACACGGTGGACACCATCACATTCAAGCGGCAATATCCTTCGTTCCTGTTCCCCGGCAAGACGCAACAGGAAACCGGCGAAACGAGCCAGGTCCCTCCTGCCCCGGAGCTCGTCGATTCCATCAACCCGTTTAACTGGCTTGC
>JAGDMK010000394.1 GCA_017860635.1 Bacteroidota bacterium | reverse complement strand
CAGGGTGCCTCGAAGGATACCATACGCTCCGCTCCCGTGGGCTGTGAGCGGCGAATGTCTTCTTGGTCGGCCGCGGAGAATCCGCCGGCTCGGAATCGGGATCAGGATCGCAATCGGAATCGCCCGTCGAACTGTGGCCAGCCGGCGTGTGTCGAGATTGGGGTCAGCGCCTCACCGATACCGATAGCGACTCCGATTCCGGCCCCGAAACCGGAAGGGCTTTCCTCACCATTGCCCTTGCCTCCCGCGCCCCGGCTTCATTAGTATTCACACGGTTTGGCTGAGGAGAGCACAACAACGAACTGAAACCACTTTTGGGAAAGCAATGAAAACTGCAAAAGCGAGACTGACCGGCAACATGCTCATTGCACAGAGCGGTGGGCCCACGGTAGTGATCAACCAAAGCCTGGTGGGAGCTATTCTGGAGGCGAAGCGGCATCCCGAGGTCAAGCGCATCTATGGTGCGAGGCACGGCATCAAGGGCATCCTGAGCGAAGATTTTCTGGAGCTGAAGAAAGAGAGCGCTCAGACACTCAACGCCGTCGCGCGGACTCCCTCCGCGGCGCTCGGCTCGGTGCGCAAGAAGCCCACTGCCGACGATTGTGTTCAGTTGTTCGGCATCCTGCAGAAGTACAACGTCCGCTACTTCTTCTACATCGGCGGAAACGATTCGGCGGAGACCGCGTTCATCATCAACGAGGAAGCGAAGAAGGTGAATTACGAACTGCGCTGCTTCCACATCCCAAAGACCATCGACAACGACCTTCGTGAAAACGACCACACTCCCGGCTACGCCAGCGGCGCGAAATTCGTCGCCTGCGCTTTCATGGGAGACAACCTGGACAATCGCGCGCTGCCCGGTGTCAAGATCAACATAGTCATGGGGCGCCACGCAGGGTTCCTCACGGCTGCCTCGGCGCTGGCGAGAGTCTATCCCGACGACGGGCCACATCTGATTTATGTCCCCGAAAGAGCCTTCGACCTGGAGAAGTTCGCGGCCGACGTGAAGGCCGTCTACGATAAATACGGCCGCTGCATTGTGGCTGCCTCTGAAGGGATCGTCGACAAGGAGCACAAGAGCATCGCCGCCGCCTTCATCCGCGAGGTGGATTCACACGGAAACGTCCAGCTCAGCGGTTCAGGAGCGCTCGGTGATCTGCTGGCCGGTTACATAAAGCAGAGAACGCAGATATCGCGCGTCCGTGCCGACACGCTCGGCTATCTGCAACGTTCATTCCCGGGCGTATTTTCCCGGGTCGATGCCAGGGAAGCGCGAGCCGTCGGCGTACTGGCTGTCAAATCGGCGGTTACGGCGAACGTTGACGGCAGCGTCGTGATCCGTCGCAAGCCCGGCAAGAAGTACGAGGCATATTTCGAACTTGTGCCGCTCATCAGCGTAGCCAAAGAAACCAGGCAAATGCCCGACGCATTTATCAGCGACGAAGGGAACGACGTTACGCCTGCGTTTCTCGATTACGCGCGTCCGCTCGTCGGCGATCTGCCCCGGATAGGCGCCTGACGGCGGGTTTGTGCGACGAGACAGTCGGCTCTCGGAATCCACCGGGAGCGTCGGTAAGTTCGGTGACGGGCTACACGATCCTCAGTAAGTAGCCCGTCACCGACGTGGATGTCAAGACGTCGCCGTTTCGGTGTGGTTCCTGCTTCCTATCTTCAAGAATCTCCACGAGCTTTCGGGGCAGAGCGCTGACTGTCTCGATGCCGGTACAACTCCTGGCACTACTTGACGGCCGGGGTGAGCACAATATTGCGGAAAGCAATGCCGCCGTGGTCGCCCTGCAGGTAGACCGGCCCGGGCAGTTCCTCATGGCTGTCGAGGGCTCCGCCGGTGACTCCCGGTGTCACGTTGCGTCCGATCAGGGTAATGTCGAAGCTCTGCCACTCTCCGGGCTTGCGCGGCATCTCGGGCGAGGGCGCCAGAAAGCCGTAAACCGCCCCCATGTGATGGCTGGGCGGCTCGGCGGTGGAGTCGTCCTCCACCTGGACTTCGTAGCGGCCGCGCAGGTAGATGCCGCTGTTCGCTCCGTGCGGGCAGTTGACCTCGAGGTGAAGCTTGAAGTCCTCGAACTGGCGGTCGGTGATGATGTTCGCCCCGGCGCCGGTGTTCACGAGCGTGCCCTTCTCGATCTTCCAGCTGTCTGCCCGGCTGGGATCATCGAACTTCCAGCCGGTGAAATCCCTGCCGTTGAAAAGCCGGATGGGCTCGCCCCACCGGGGTGCAGCGCTGCGCATCAAGGCAGGTGCCCGCTTCCCGGTCCATTTCCAGGGAGTGCCGTCCGGGCCGGTAGTCGTCCCCAACAGCAGGCCGTCCGCCAGGCGTCCTTTGAAAACCATGTCATCGGGGCGGTCTTCCTCTTCCTTGGGTGAGACGAACACGATCTCTCCGCCGCTGAGTTCGATTTTCGGCAGATGGCGCGCGTTTCCCCACCTGCTCACCAGGTTGGCCTTCAGGCCGCCATTTTCCTGGCGGATCTCCAGCCAGGACGCGTACTCCCGATCCGGGGCCTTCAGGGTCAGATCCCAACGTCCGAGGAGCATCGCGGCTGCATCGGTCGACGCATAGATCCCGAAGAGCAGCGGCCCCACCCACAGCACTACGAATCTGAATCCGGCCTTCATCACGCCTCCGTTTCACGGCGAATCCCGCCGTCTTAAAGAGCAAATATTGCATTTTCAGGGTCTGACCCTGAAATTCCAATTTTAGGGCGAATATTGTAGACATGGCAGCGTTGGGATATAAATCGCCGTTCAGTTCGACAGTCGCATGGATGACGCACGCATATGTGGATAGTCCGCCTGGCGCTGCGGCGCCCCTATACCTTTGTCGTAATGGCTCTCTTCATCGCCATTCTGGGCGGTGTCGCCATCTACACGACCCCCACCGATATTTTCCCATTCCATCGACATCCCGGTAGTGAGTGTCATCTGGACCTACAGCGGAATCTCGCCCGAGGAGATGGAGCAGCGAATCGTCACCGTGAGCGAACGGGCCTTCACCACCACGGTCAACGACATCGAGCACATCGAGTCGCAGTCGCTGAACGGGGTGGCGGTGCTCCGAATCTTCTTTCAGCCTGGGGCCAAGGTTGAACTGGCGATCGCCCAGATCAATTCGAGCACAAACAGCATCACCAGGATTCTGCCGCCGGGCATCTTCCCTCCGGGGATTCTGAAATACAACGCATCGAGCGTGCCTATTATGCAGCTGGCGCTCGACAGCCCGACCCTGTCGGAAACGCAGCTTTTCGACTACGGACTGAACTTCATCCGGACCCAGTTGGCTACGGTGCAGGGAGCCGCTGTGCCGCTGCCGTACGGGGGCAAGTCCCGTGCGGTAATGGTCGACCTGAATCCCGATTCCCTTTTCGCCAAGGGGCTCTCTGCCACGGACGTCTCCACCGCGCTCAACCTGCAGAATCTGATCCTCCCCGCCGGCACGGCAAAGGTGGCCGAGCGCGAGTACTATGTGCGTTTGAACAGCAGCCCGGGAATCGCGGAGGCCTTGAACGATTTTCCCATCAAGCAGGTGAATGGCGCCATTGTATACATGCGCGACGTGGCCCAGGTTCGTGACGGTTTCGCCGTTCAGAACAACATCGTGCGGCAGAACGGGCGCCGGTCGGCGCTTCTGACAGTCCTGAAAACCGGGTCTGCTTCAACCCTGACTATCATTGACCGGGTCCGCTCGACGCTCAAGCGCATCAAGACCACACTGCCGCCGGAACTGAACATAACCGAATTGTTCGACCAGTCGCTGTTCGTGCGCGCCGCCATTCAGGGAGTCGTGCAGGAAGCGCTGATCGCTGCCGGCCTGACGGCTCTCATGATCCTGCTGTTCCTGGGAAGCTGGCGCAGCACGGTGATCGTCTGTATCTCGATCCCGTTGTCGATCCTCACGTCTCTCATCCTCCTCGAGGCCCTGGGGCAGACTATCAACGTGATGACTCTGGGAGGGCTCGCCCTGGCGGTCGGTATTCTGGTTGACGATGCGACAGTCGCGATTGAAAACATCCACCGCAACATGGGTATGAAAAAATCCCTGGTGACTGCGATTCTGGACGGTTCCCAGCAGATTGCCATACCGGCGTTCGTGTCCACACTGGCGATCTGCATTGTCTTCGTGCCGGTAGTTTTTCTCCAAGGGACCGCGAAGTACCTGTTTACTCCTCTTGCCATGGCGGTTGTCTTCGCCATGTTGATGTCCTACCTGCTGTCTCGAACGCTGGTGCCCACGATGGCCGACTTCCTGCTGAAGACAGAAGTGGTCCTCTACCAGCAGGGGGAAGGCGGGCATGCGGCCCTATCCGGCGGCTTTTTCTGGCATGTGCACTTCTTCTTCAACGCCGGTTTTCTTCGCCTGCGCCACAACTACCAGAGGGCGCTCGACTGGTGCCTGCATCACCGCAACATCACGGCCCTGTTTTTCGGAGCTTTCTTCATTCTTTCCATGGGGCTCATGTTCCAGGTCGGGCAGGATTTCTTCCCTACGGTGGATTCCGGCCAGATGCGTCTTCACGTCCGGGCCCCCTCAGGCACGCGCATCGAGGAGACCGAGCAGATCATCAGCCGGGTCGAGGCCAGTATCCGCCGTCAGATCCCGGCGCGCGAACTGCGGACGATCCTGGACAACATCGGG